>NZ_NUCO01000041.1:0-28312 GCF_002555445.1 Bacillus sp. AFS017336 | reverse complement strand
CATGGGGCAGATCAAATTGGAAACTATCAATATGCTTATGATAATTTATCAGGAACATCAATGGCTACTCCTAACGTTGCTGGGGTTGCGGCTTTATTATTACAAGCAAACCCTAACTTGACACCAGCTCAAATAAAAGAAACGTTAATGAATACAGCGGATCCGTTAAATGGTTCTTATAGTGTGTTTGAATCAGGTGCAGGACAAGTTGATCCATATGAGGCAATACATTCTAAATCAAGAGTTGAAGTAGTTGATGAAACAAAAGGTGTTTTAGATAAAAAAGGCAATCTAAAAACAGTAGAAGATTTAACGGGTGCCTTAGCATTTGGCATACATGCACCAGCGGGTTCTAACTTAAGTGACCAACGTTCACTGAATATCTATAATAATAGCAATCAAGTAAAAACGTTCGACGTAAATGTTTCGTTCCAAACAGGTCGTCGAGGCTCATTAGATGCAGATGCAAACGGAGTCATGATCGTAACAGATAAGTCCGTTAAAATAGGGGCAAATTCGAAAAAGAAATCAACTGTTGCGATCACTGTTCCAAAATCAGCTGCACTTGGAACATATGAAGGATTTGTCACTTATACAAATCATGATAATCCAAATGAAACATATCAAGTACCATTTGCAATTAAAACGGTCGAAGAAGGAATGAACCCTGTAACACTTTCGCCACAAACATTTACACAAGTATTCGATTCTGCATATGCTGGTCAATTAGTTTATACAACAGCAAGATTTAGTCTAAAATCTCATATGCGCACAATCGATGTCATTCTTGAAGATGGAAAAACGAATAAAGACTTAGGTTTCGTCGGCACTTTTGATGGATTATTAATGAATGAAAATGTGAATCTTGCAATCTCTAAAGTATTTAGTGGATTTTACTATGCTTCTACAGGCGATGAAAACCATCCATTTGCTTATGATAAAGATTTAGCAAAACCAGGTTATTATAAACTGAAATTTGTTGCGACAAATGATGCAGGGCGTACATTTATTCAAGAAGCACCTTTCTATTTTGATAATCTTGCTCCTAAGATGACAATCAATAGCCAAGATGTAGTTGAATATGCACCAGGTCAAAGTACAGTCAATGTAACTGGTTCGGTTTTTGACAAAGAAACAGAAGAGATGAAAAACCTTGGACTTCCTTTCACACAAGCAAGTACTAAACTATATTATCAAGATCAATTTGGAGGATCTGCAAAATCAATTCCTTTAAATGAAGATGGTACATTCTCAATCAATATACCAACCAATGCAACAAGGCCAATGTTACTATCATTTTATGCACTTGACGCGGCATCTAATAAAACATTCAAAGAAGGTAGAGAGATTTACTTCACTAGAAATGACATGCCATATGGATTCCTACAGCCTGAAAAAAGAGTAGGTAATATGGGAGAAACTGTTCATTCGACTTTAAGCTTAAATAAAGTAAGCAATGTAAAGCAAGCTGTGTTTACGTTTTACCATATTAACGATGTTGCAACACTTAATGTAAAACCACATCCGAGCGTTGCGGATAAAGTTGATGTCAAATTCGAAGATTCTTTTCTTGGCGGTAATACGTATCAAGCAACAGTAACTGTTACTTTAAAGGATGGAGTTGCACCTCTAACTGGTAACCTATCTTTAGTCGATGTTGCTTCTACATTCAGTAACACGTATACTGCACAAGCTGCGATCTGGCAGAACTACTTATCAAGCGTAACGTATACAGATACAAATAGTTCGACAAAAACGGTTTTTGGTAGTAATCCAGGGTTATATAGTAATCCTACATCTTCATTGGTTCGCGGTGGATTGGATGCTGAAGCCTTTGAACTATATTATGGAGTACCTGGAAATCAACAACCAAATGGTTCTTTTCCTTATTCAACAATGGGGATTAAAGTAAAAGCAATAGGGCCAGATGGAAAAGTTTTTAATGGAACAATTGATTCTAGAGCAGGTACGACAACTTTTGGCGTTCCAAATCTTCCACTGAATGATGATGTATATGAATTACAATTAGATGTACCAGGCCACTTCACAGTTCACAAGAACTTTACTGTTGGATTCCATGAAGATGGAAAAGTCATCAATCAAAATCTATTTTTACGAAATAATCCAGCGATCGCAGGTGATGTGAATAAAGATGATGTGATTGATGTAATGGATGCATTGTATATTCAAACTTATTGGGGAACAAACAAACGTGCAGCTGATATAAACTTTGATGGTACAGTAGATGCTAAAGATATGACATTTATAGAAGAAAATTACTTAATGCAAAATCCAACAATCAATTATGCACCAGCTCCTAAAAAGAAATATAAGAATCAAACCTTAGAAAGTGTAAAAAGTGCATTAGGAATACAATAATAATAGTGGAAGAGCAACTACTTGATGTGTAGTTGCTCTTTTAATTTATTGATAACACCCTACCATCATATTTTTTGCATTCACATTGCACAAAAATTGCATAGACTTACTAGAAACAATAGAAAGAACAGACTATTAATGAATAAAATTACATTGACCGCTTGGTTTAATGGATTTAATTGGACCTTCGTGTTTCAGACAGTCCTACAACGTTAGGGAAGGATCTAGCGAATGAAAGGATCGTTACTTCAATAAAAGAAGCAATTCGCCATAATGTTGTTGGTTTAGGGGTTTCGGTTTTTATCGGTTCTGACTATGGAACTCAAACAGTAACGAATCTAGCTCAGGTTGTAACTGATGAATACCTGTACTTGGAATTAATGCAGTCGGAAAAGAGCTTGAAAAACGGGATGCGAGGTTTTTAGCATTAGCTTCAAGAGTTCTTGCTGAAATGGGAACCGATATTGTTAAGACTTATTACTGCGACGACTTTGAACAGGTAACGAGTATGTGCCCGGTTCCAATCGTTATTGCAGGCGGCCCAAAATTTAATACAATTCGTGAGGCACTAGAAATTACGTATAATGCTATGGAGCAAGGTGCAGCTGGGGTGGATATGGGAAGAAATATTTGGCAATCACAGCATCCTCTTGCAATGATCCAAGCGATACATTCCATCGTCCATAAAGGATTCACAGTAAATGAAGCGGTAGATTTATATGAATCTTCTTCAAAAGTAAAAGCTTAATCTAAGATTTTAAAGGTTACTATGCAAAAAAACATGGACACGAGGCGTTTACTTATCACTATTTATGAACTCCAATTAGCAATATGAAACATATGTCTATTATAACAACAATAATAAAAACAATTATAATGATAATGTTATTGTTGATGCTGTTATTGATATAAATTGAAAAGAGGTGAAATCACTCTTACTCAATGGTTTTCCGTATTAAAACTTAGAACATGAATAATCATATTCAGATGTTTTTGATTCTAATGCCTCGGAAAATTTCATTCTTTTGTTATACTATACCGATTACCTATTCTTTGATTGCTACGGTACAGCGGGGATCGCCTAATCAATAACTGGTGGATACACTGGTGTTCTTAGGAATCCCCTTTTTCAAACAACCCATAAGGTTGTTAAGGAGAGGTAATTCAATAAACTATTTGGAAGTTTTGGAGAACAAGTTGTAATTTTAACTTTTTAAAGTAAGAGCATTTCTTTGAAATGAGAAATGCTTTTTATTTTGTCAAAATTATAAGAATATTTCTATTCGCTCATAAATTTTATTACGCCAATTTTTAAACCCTTTAGAGTAATTTGTATATGCAGAAATTAGAGCTTCTTCCCCATATTGCTTATAAAAAGCTAACAAGTTTCTACGTTTTTCCTATGAACATCGATAGATTTTCCGATAAAGCAAAGAGATCATTCGCCATTCAGATATTTTTGAATGGCTATTATTTTTTGATTCAAAGAAATTTTAGTTTGGCTTTTTTTTAACCTCAGTTAAGAATGTACTTTAACTTGTTTTATATAATTATTTTAGAAAAATTATTTGTTGAAATTTACCGATTAATATTTAGTAGTTGAATGAATTTTTCAAAATAGCAATTTTATCAATTGTCATTACAATGTAATTAGGTTTTTCTGAAGATTATAAAAATAATTAGAAAGGACTTGAAGAGGATAAATATTTTTATGATTCAGCGAAAAAGATTGTCTTTAATTTTTGGAAAAATCGAATTTTACAGTTGCTAGAACATGAAACTAAGGGGGATTAGTATGCAGTTGAAAACTCTAAATCGTATATTTGCAATTACAGTGATAGCCGGTGTACTGGTATCAAGTTCTATGCCGTACAACACATTGGCACAAAGCCCACTTGAAGTAAAGTCAATTGATAACGCCGAGCAAGTATTAATGAAATTGACGGATGCGCAAAGACAAGCGCTAGAAGAATTGGATGCAAGGCCGGGCTTTGTAATAGCGCCAAACATTGATACACATAGCCCAGAATTGGTAAACGTTATTGTCGAATTTAACCAAGCACCAGCGAAAGTTGAAGTGATGAAGCAGGCAGTAAAAGGATTGCGTATGACGACGAAAGAGGCATCTGTAAAGATAGAAAAAGCTCATAGCGAGTTTAAACATAGTTTTGAAGTATTAAAAAATCAAAAAAGTGGAAGTCCACAGTTAAAAGAGTCAAAGATTACGAGAGAATATCGTACTGCTTTAACAGGCGTAGCGATGACTATTCCTGGTACAGCTGTGGAAGATCTCCTGTCTTCTGGCGTAGTTAAACGTGTTTGGAAGGACGAGATGGTACAGCTTGACCTTCCGGCAGAACCGAAAATAGCTTCTGAATCCCAAATGATGGACAGCCTTCCGCAAATTGGAGTCGATAAGCTACATGCGGAAAAAGTGACTGGAAAAGGAATTAAAGTCGGTGTGATAGACACAGGGATTGACTACAACCATCCGGATTTAAAATATGCATACCAAGGCTATCGTGCATCATTTGGATCAGATCCGAAAGCAATCGATCCGAACACGGTAAAAGGATGGGACTTTGTTGATAACGATGCAGATCCGATGGAAACAACGTACAAAAATTGGCAGGATTCAAAACAGCCGGAGATCAATCCATCTTCAGGATCTGCTTATTATACAGAGCATGGTACGCACGTATCAGGTACCATTGCTGGGGAGCAGAAAAACAACGTAGATTATGCGGTAGAAGGGGTTGCCCCTGATGTAGATTTATACAGCTATCGCGTGCTTGGTCCATACGGTTCTGGTGCTACAGCTGGTGTCATTGCAGGCATTGATAAAGCAATTTCAGATGGTATGGATGTAATCAATCTATCTCTGGGGAATTCCTTAAATGACCCGCTTTATCCAACATCTGTTGCGATTAACAATGCGATGCTGTCGGGTGTAGTCTCAGTTGTAGCGGCAGGAAATGCAGGTCCAAATGAACTAACACTTGGTGCTCCAGCAACCTCTGCACTTGGCATTACCGTGGGCGCAAGTGATTTTGCGATGAATATCCCAACGTTTACATCCATGAGTGCAGGTGAGCAAACAGTTAAGAACGTTAAGCTGTTAGGAAAAAACTATAAAGACAAGCTGGAAACTCTCCAAAATCAATCGATGCAGGTAATGTTTGCCGGACTTGGTAAAGCGACTGATTTTGAAGGGAAAGATTTTACTGGAAAAATTGCCTTGATCGAACGTGGTGAACTAGCATTTATCGATAAAATCAAAAATGCGGCAAAAGCAGGTGCAAAAGCGGTTATTATCTATAACAATATCGAAGGAGAAATCCCTTCGTATCTAGGAGAAGCTATGGAGCTTATTCCATCTTTCAGTTTAACGCAAGCGGATGGAAAACGCTTGAAAGAATTAGGTGATAACACTTCGCTTACATTCGGAGCATTGGCAAACACACAAACAGAAGGTGACAGTCTAGCAAGCTTTAGTTCTAGGGGACCTGTTGCGGGAAGTTATGATATTAAACCGGATGTAGTGGCACCGGGTGTAGCGATCTTCTCGACGATTCCTGAGTATATCAATAGCCCAGAAGACGGAGTAGATTACACAACGGCTTATACGCGTTTACAAGGAACGTCCATGGCGACTCCTCACGTAACGGGGGTAGCGGCATTGGTGCTGCAAAAACATCCAGAGTATACTCCATTTGATGTCAAAGCGGCTTTAATGAACACAGCGGTAGATTTAAAAGGAGACAATTCTGTATTTGAACAAGGTGCGGGACGCATCGATGCTTATGATGCTGTACATACTGATATCTCCATTAAAGTGATGGATACAACGCAAACGATTGAAAACGGTCAAGTTATAAATGTAAATGATGAAACAGGTTCAATTTCATTTGGAAGCCATTACCAATTAGAGAATGGATCGATTGAAGACAGCCGGAAAGTTGTTATTAAAAATCACGGAGAAGAAGATAAAACATTCAATATAGAAGTAGAATATCACGGGGAACGAACAGGTATCAAAGATGCGGTAGCAAACGGCATAAAACTAGATGTACCGAGTAGCGTCACTGTTGCAGGCGGCAAATCAAGTGAAATGCAACCAAAGATTACGGTCCCTCAAAGTGCTGCAGCAGGCCGTTATGAAGGTTACATCCATGTGACAAATACAAACAATCCAAGTGAAACATACCAAGTTCCGTTTACGATCCGTGTGGCAGAAAAAGGAATTGAATCTTTAGAATTATCAAGATCTGCAGCCGCGAATGATGTCAGAGTCCATCCATTCTATACACCAATAATTGGAGCAAAGCTTCAATTGAAAAGTCCAATGCAATCGATCGATATAGTTTTAAAAGATGAAAAGACAGATAAAGCAATTGGTTATTTGGGGACATTGAATGCGAGCACTATGAAAGCAGATGTAACTTATACTATTACTAGTATGTATACAGGCTATATAAACCCGTTTACAAACGATCCTCAAAATCCAATCAGCAGTGAAAAAATCCTAGTACCAGAAGGGAATTATAAATTTGAACTGATTGGTCATGACGAACAAGGTAAATCTTACTCTCTCAGCCAAGTGTTCATTGTAGACAATACAGCTCCAGAAGTGACGTTTAAGGACTATCAACCAGGTGTGATAGAAGTAGATGATTCGATGTATACAGACGAAGATAGTTATCATGCACTTTGGGTTCATGGAAAAGTATATGATTCTACTATTGATGTACTGAAAGGAAAAGGGGTCAATGGTGTAGATCAGTCTAAAAATCAATTAGCATATTACCCACAAACTTCTGCTTTTCCAGGCTTCATTCCAGTAAAAGCAAATGGAGATATTAAATTTGGTGTGCTTCCAGAAGAGATTGCAACCAAGCCGTATCAGCTTAGATTATTAGCAACTGATTACGCAACAGCAGCAAACTTTCCTGGCGGAGTGCTATATTATTATTTTGTAAAGCAAGGAACGGAATATGCGACAAATGATTACAATAAGGAAGAAGTCAGAAAAGGAGGTACAATCACAACAACATTAACTGTGAATAACGTGAAACAGCTTGTATCCGGGGAATTTGGAATGCGTTATGAAAAGGCTTTCTTCCAATACATGAATGTAAAGGCAAGTAAGCAATTTAAAGAATATGCAAAGAAGAATCATCTTTCTATTAATTTAAAAGATCCTGTTATTACAGGGGATTCGAGATGGAACACAGTGAAAGTAGGAGCATCTATCGAGGGCAGTAATTTTGCAGGAATGGACGGGGATATGCCGTTCTTGGATGTAACCTTTAAGGCAATAAGTGATAGCTTTTATGATGTTGCTTACGCGATTTCACTTCCTACGAAGAACTTCACTTATTTGAAAGCAGGACAAGAACAGTCAATCAGCATTCCGTATTTTGCTTACAATATGTTTAATTTGATTTCAACGCATTCAGTGATAAGTGGGAAAATTAAACCAGAAGGTTTCTTGAATGCAACAGGATCTTTAAACAATAAAATCGACTATTCTAAAATCGGAGCAAAAGTGTACGCGAAGGCCGCAAATGGAAAAGTGTACAAGGGCACGATTAGTGCAAGCGGATCATACAAGATAGAAGGAGTCCTAGCTTCCAGTGAAGCATATACTCTATATCTTGAAATTCCGGGGCATTTAACAGGCGTTTTGAAGGGCCAGTTTGGCAAACAAAAGGGCGGAGAATGGCTTGGGCAATCCTATAGCGATATAAACTTCCCATTAACATATGCAGGTGACGTGAACAAGGATCGAGTCATTGATATTCGAGATGTACAATCGGTTGCTAATACGTACGGCACAAACACGCCGGTAAAAGAAGACATCAATCAAGACAATTCTGTAAACGAAACGGATATCCGCTTTGTAGAAAAGAATTTCTTGCGCATTGGTCTTGATGCACAGAACAATAAACAGCCGAAAGAAACCCTCAATAAAAAAGGGGTGACTGATTTCTTACATGAATTGGGTCTTGAGCCTAAAAATTAAGAGTTTTTAATTCTTTAATTGAAGCCCTGATTTCCTTTTGTTTAGCAGGAAATCAGGGCTATTTTAGTTAGTTATGGACAAATCAGATAATGCTTGTGAGAATTCAAATGTTTTCAAAGTCCTTTAGTTGATCGAAAGGCAGTATATTATACATATTGATTTTTATTACGATATTTATCGACTAATTTTTTTGCATACATGTTTGCTTTTTGTACATTTTGTTTTTCCATGTAATAGTCAAATAATTTAATTTGATAATGCTCGATGACTGGAAAGATCCCCATCTCATGTAAAAATGGTAAAACGTCCGTTTCTAAGAAGTGAAAATATTCGTCTGTTAAGTTTTGAAGTCTAAACTGGTGAAGTTTAAAAATGTGGATGAACATTCGTGCGTTACTTTTTTCCGCTAAACGTAATCCCTCTTCGACTAGTGAAAGTAACTCCTTATTTGATAATAAATTTCCTTTAGTCATTGAATTAATATACCCTTCAAGAGACCCTAGATAGTAGTTAGATTCTTTATCTCGAAATTGCATCGATTTCTTATAAAGCTCACTTGCATCCATAAATTGATTAGCCCGTAATTTATGGTAAGCAAAATTATGATAAAGAATATGTAACTGGTGATTTAGACCGTATTCTAATGACATTTCAATTAGACGATGGTATTCTTCTTTACTTGTATTACTGTTATCAGTTTCTTCAAGCTGAATGAGCATAAGTATTTCGGCTTCCATAACCCGAGAAAAACAATGATGTTCATTAAAAAATTGTGATGCTTTATTCGCATAATAGTATGCTAAAACTCTAGAATTTGTCGAATGGTAGGCTAATGCAAGATCATAATAAAACTCTTTATTATTATATTCGTTTGAATTAATTTCTTTTAGCAATGAAATGGCTTCGATGTAATTATTTTTAAATTTGAGTTGATAGATTGCTTGATTATGAAGATGAAGGTTTTCTTCAAATCGGCTTAAATGTTTGCTGTTTTCTAATTTTTTTAGCTTTTTTTTCGCTAATTTCTCATTATTTTTAAATAAATAGTATTTCGTAAGGATAAGAGTATAAAGTTGAAAAAAATTAGATATTTGGATAAGTGGATAGGCTTCTAATTGTTCTTTTAAATGATCTGCTTTTACGGTTATTTTCATAGTAATGGACTGAAACCAGTCCTTTAGTAGCTTGTCTAAACTCATATATGTTTGGATTTCATCTTCCATAATGATATTAAGTCGTTCAGCTAATAAGGTAATAGTATTGTCAGAAACCTCTGTAAGACCCCTTTCAATTTTACTCACATGAGTAGTAGAACAAATACCTTCTCCTAATTCAGTTTGTGTCATATTTCTATGTTGTCTATAAAATTGTATAATTTTTCCTTCAATCAACGTTTCTCCCTCGCTTAAGTTAGTTTTCGTAATATATTTAATAATAACCCCAAATTTGAAGAAAGTATTCAGGTTTTTTTTGGATGATTTTATACTATTTGTGTGATTTTAAGGGAAAAAAGTAGGGTTTTTGTCGATTATTTGTCAAAATGAAGGATTTACTGTCAATTGGTTTGTGAAATTTAGTAGGTCTATTGGACTATCAAAAAACCCCGATAGTGTGTAATTTAATGATAGAATATAATTTAAATAGGAATTTGATATTTTGAATTTTGGAAAATTTCAAATTTTTTGTTTAATGTAAATTGCTTGTACACATAAATAAGGGGGATTAAACATGGGGAGAGCGAAATTAAATCGTGTTGTTGCAAGTACAGTAATAGCTGGAGTACTGGCATCAGGCACGGTACCATTTAATGTATTGGCGCAAGGGAATCAAGATCAAACAGTTGATCAAGCTAAACAAGTTTTAATGAAATTAACGGATGCACAACGAAAGTCGCTTCAAGAAATTGATGCAAAACCAGCCTTTGTTATTGCACCTTCTATTGATACAAAAAGTCCTAATTTAGTTAACGTAATTGTTGAATTTAATCAAGCCCCAGCAAAAGTCGAAGTCATGAAACAAGCCGCAAAAGGATTACGCATGACATCTAAAACGGCTGCTGCAAAGGTAGAAGACGCTCATAGTGAGTTTAAACAAAGTTTTCAAGCTTTAAAGAATCAAAGAAGTGCCAGCCCGCAGTTAAAAGAGTCGAAGATTACGAGAGAATACCGTTCAGCATTTACGGGCGTGGCAATGACAATTCCAGGATCAGAAATTGAAAATTTAGTCGCATCTGGTGAAGTTAAACGTGTATGGAAAGACGACGTGGTCAAGCTTGAGTTGCCAACTGAAACGAAAGCAGCTTCAGAATCCAAAATGATGGACAGCATTCCTCAAATTAGAGTGGACAAGCTTCATTCAGAGAAAATAACTGGAAAAGGCATAAAAGTCGGTGTAATTGATACAGGTATTGATTACAATCACCCGGATTTAAAATATGCTTACCAAGGATTTCGCTCTTCATTTGGTGATCCAAAAGCAGTAGAACCGGACATGGTAAAAGGTTGGGATTTTGTTGATAATGACGCTGATCCGATGGAAACAACGTATAAAGATTGGAAGGCATCTAACCAACCGGAAATCGATCCAACTTCAGGATCTGCTTACTATACAGAGCACGGCACACATGTATCTGGTACAATCGCAGGTGAGCAGAAAAATAGTGTTGATTATGCGGTAGAGGGAGTAGCTCCGGATGTAGACCTATACGGCTATCGCGTCCTTGGTGCATATGGTTCTGGTGCGACATCAGCTGTTATTGCCGGTATTGATAAAGCAGTTGCAGACGGTATGGATGTCATCAACCTATCATTAGGTGGTGGCGGAAATGATCCACTAGATCCAACAGCTATAGCGATTAACAATGCGATGCTTTCCGGTGTAGTATCAGTTGTAGCAGCAGGAAATAATGGACCAGACGAAAAAACTCTGCATTCTCCAGGTACAGCCGCGCTTGCTATTACGGTTGGCGCAAGTGACTTTGCGATGAACATCCCAACGCTTACGAAAATCAGTGCAGGTAGTCAAACAATTGAGAATGTAAAGTTGTTAGGAAAAAATTTCACAGACAATTTAGAAACACTAAAAGGCCAATCCATGCAGGTGATGTTTGCCGGGTTAGGAAAGACGACTGACTTTACTGGAAAAGATCTGACTGGAAAAATCGCGCTAATTCAGCGCGGTGAGGTTACATTTGATGAGAAAGTGAAAAATGCAGCGAAGGCTGGAGCAAAAGCAGTCATTGTTTATAACAATATAGATGGAGAAATCACTTCTTATTTAGGGGAAGAGATGGGACTTATTCCAGCTTTCCGCTTAACAAAAGCTGACGGTGAGAAATTAAAAGCACTAGGAGATAACACATCTCTTACATTTGGAGAGTTGACAAACGTTCAAACAGAAGGGGATAGCTTAGCTAGCTTTAGTTCACGAGGACCTGTTGGTGGCACGTATGATATTAAACCGGATGTAGTCGCACCGGGTGTAGCGATCTTCTCGACGATTCCAGAGTATATTAATAGCCCAGAAGAAGGAGTGGATTACACTACAGCTTATGCGCGTTTACAAGGAACGTCTATGGCGACTCCTCACGTAGCAGGTGTGGCGGCATTAATTTTACAAGCCCACCCGGGATATACGCCATTTGATGTCAAGTCAGCTTTGATGAACACAGCAGTAGATTTAAAAGGTGATAACTCTGTGTTCGAACAAGGTGCGGGCCGTATTGATGCTTACAATGCGGTACACACTGATATCTCAATTAAAGTAATGGATACAACAGAAAATTTAGAAAATAATGCAATCGTAGAAATACCGAACGAAACAGGTTCTATTTCATTTGGTACTCATTATAAACCGGTTAGTGGACCGATTGAAGACTCACGTAAAATGGTCATTAAGAACAGTGGCGAAGAAGATAAAACATTCAACGTAGAAGTAGAGTATCACGGTGAGCGTACAGGTATCAAAGATGCAGTAGCAAATGGCATAAAGTTAGATGTGCCAAGTACTGTGGCAGTTGCAAGTGGCAAATCAGTCAATATCGAGCCAACAATTACGGTCCCTCAAGGTGCCGCAGAAGGTCGTTATGAAGGGTACATCCATGTCACGAATGCAAGTAACCCAGATGAAACATATCAAGTTCCATTTGCAATCAGAATCACAGATCGAGGAATTGAGTCGTTCCAACCTGATAGACCAGCAATGGCAAATAATACACCGAATTGGCAGTATATGAATCCAATTATTAATGCGACATTCAAATTAAAAAGTCCGATAGATACATTAGATGTCATCTTAAAGGACAATAAAACAGGAAAAGTAGTTGGGCTTGTAGCATCAATCAATGTGAAAACTGCAATACCTGATAATTCATACCGAGTTGGAAATTTATTTACAGGATATGTCCGTCCGTTTACAGGAGATCCGAATCAACCAATTTCAAATGAGTGGCTACAGGTACCAGAAGGGGATTTCACATTTGAAACAATTGGTACAGATGCAGAAGGAAAAACCTATACTAATGAATCATCTATCCTTGTAGACAACACAAAACCAGAAGTGAAGTTTGACAAAAAACCTGGTGTATATGAAATCAATGATTCAATGTACACCGAAGAAAATGGTAAGAAAGCGTTCTGGAATCATGGTAATGTAACAGATAGTTCAATAAACGTTTTAAAGTCTAAAGGATTGAATATTGATCAATCGGCAAACACAATGTATAGTTCCTTAACCTATAACGGACTTCCATATTATGGGGTTATTGACTGGCCGCCTGTAGCAGCAAACGGCGATGTAGAATATGGAATCGAATCAACTGATATCGCTAATGGACCATTTTATGTATATTTTGCTGCTTCAGACATTGCGTTGAATGTAAATTATAAAAAGTATATTTACCTAAAAGAAGGAACAGAGTACCTAACTTCGAGCTATGATAAACAGGAAGTGAAATTAGGAGATACTGTCACAATGACACTTAGTCTAAACAATGTGAAAAATCTTGTGTCAGGAAAATATGATGTGAAATATGATTCAGGGTTATACACCTTTAAAAACGTTAAATTAAACAATGCAATCAAGAAATATGCGAAACAAAATAGATTAGATGCTTTAGTAAGCGATCCAGCTTTTAAAGGAAGTGGAGTTTCTTCCCTAGTTACAGTCGGTGCCACACTAAGTGGATCTGAATTTAAAGGTTTGAACGAAGATATGCCGTTCTTAGACATTACATTCAAAGTAACGGGAGATGAATCGTATTACGGAGAATCTGATTTTAAAGTGACGACTTCTACTTATATGAAGGCAGGCCAATCAAATGCGGTAACTCTTCCATTTTACAGCACAGCTAATTTTGGTTTTGTATCGAAGCATTCAAAAATAACTGGAAGTATTTTACCTGAAGCATTCGCAAAAACAATTACTAGCGGATTAATCTTAACATCACGTGATTACACGAAAATTGGTGCAAAGATCTATGCAGTATCTCCAAGTGGAAAGAAATATAATGGGACAATCGATAGCCGCGGACAATTTACAATTTTAGGTGTACCGGCTTCTGCACAGAACTTTACTGTTGTAGTAGACATTCCAGGACATTTAAAAACGTATAAGCAAGTTATGACTGGTGTTATACGACAAGGTTCTTATTATGGACAAAGTATTGGATTGGCACAAATGAACCTTGGCCTTGCTGGTGATGTAAACGGTGATGATGTAGTCGACATTAAAGATGTTCAAAGTGTGGTTGATATGTATGGTACAGCTGATTCAGTTATCTTGGCACAAGATATTAACCAAGATGGTGTTGTAAATGAGACCGATGTTCGATTCATTGAGAAGAATTTTATGGAAAAATCACCAGAAGCAAAAAAAGAACCGCAAGCAACAGTGGGTAAAAAAGGATTAGATTACTACTTGAACTTGATCGGTCTGGAACCAAAGCATTAAATAAAATAGTAATGAGAAATGGGTAAGTAGTTCAGTTGATACGGAGAGACAATAGAATGGCAATATAATTTTTAAGACCAAATCGCTAAAAGATTTGGTCTTTTAGCTTATTTAGAAAGAACAAAATTTTGAATAGCTATACAAGCTTGAATAGATTTAATAAAGATATTAGAAATTTCCGTAATAGGTGCGGTTTTAAGATAGACCAGAGTTCGTCACTAATATAAACGACTTGATGTTAGTTTCTTATGGAACACACTCATTAAAGAAGCAAACAAAAGGAAGTGAAGCTATTGTCAGAATTTGACTGCTTCACTTCTTTTTGTTATTGCTAAAAATAAACTCTTCAAAATGGGTAGAAACAACATAGGAAAATTAAGTTTTCAGCTGAACTATTAAATTTCCTCGTTATTTTTTGAATTCAGGATAATTCTCAATTTGGAACCCACATAGTAATCTAGTATGATCGGAATTTTAAAATATAGTAATTAGTGGAAAAATATATCTGATATACTAAAAAAACTGAGTTTTGGTAATATCTGTTATTTTTTGTCGATAAATTTAAAAAAAATGATAATATTTTGCGAAATAAAGATACTGTCAACCCTCCATATAATCAAAATAGGATGGGAAAACAATCACAAAGGGGAAAAAGTTTTTATAGATATTTTTAACATGATCTGCTGTAGAAAGATAAAAAAATAAATCATTGGTGGTGATCGCCCTACAAAGCTATTAAATATAGTGAATTATCTTGTAAAAAGTAAAGCTAGTAGTTGAATTATAAGGAAATCTGAGAAAAGAGTAATAGTCTTACAGTATAATATTATCTTTTGAACAGCTAGAAAAAATGTCGAGTTTAAACAGAAGCCTGAGAAAGTAGCTCAATTTTGATACCCATTCGTTTTTGAAAAAATCGATTTGTTAGGTGATTGGAATTTTTTAAACACGTTATTATAGGCACGATTTTAGTTTTAGCAAACATTAATAATCAGGGGGAAAGTTATGAAAACAGGAAAACTTAAACATATTTTTACTGGTACTGTCATTACTAGTTTGCTATTTTCCACAGGTGTTCATTATAAGGCTATTGCAGAAGTTAAAAATCACAATAATCAAAATGGTGTAGAAAAGATGTTGTTAAACTTAACAGATGAACAAAGAAAGGCATTAAATGAACTTGATGTTTCACCAGGGTTCGTTATTTCGCCAAATATAAACCAAAAGAGTTCAGAATTAGTTAAAGTAATCGTTGAGTTTAACCAAGCACCAGCAAAGGTAGAAGTTTTAAAGCAAGCATTGAAAGGGAAAAAGATGTCTCTTTCTAACGCAAAAGATAAACAAGAAAGCGATCATGATAAATTTAACGATGAGTGGAAAAATATAAAAAGTCAGAATGAGCGAAAAGCAACGAAAATGGGAGAGGCCAAAATCACGAGAGAATATCATAATGCATTTAATGGAGTAGCTATGACACTACCTGGAATAGCTGTACAACAGTTACTTAGCACAGGAGTTGTCAAACGAATTTGGCAGGATACCGAGGTTAAGCTTGATCTTCCAAAAGAAGCTGCTGAAATGCAGACTTCTGGTCCAACAAAAGTAGATGATAGCCTTCCACAAATCGGTGCGGACAAGCTTCATGAAGAGAACATTACTGGAAAAGGCGTTAAAGTAGGCGTTATTGATACTGGTATTGATTATAACCATCCAGATTTAAAAGGTATTTTTAAAGGCGGATATGATTTTGTTGATAATGATGCAGACCCGATGGAGACAACCTACAAAGATTGGAAGGCTTCCGGACAGCCTGAAATCGGTCCATCTGGTACTAGCTATTATACAGAGCACGGAACGCACGTTTCTGGATCGATTGGAGCACAAAAGAAAAACAACTCTCCATCCGCTGTTATGGGGGTAGCACCTGATGTTGATCTTTATGTGTACCGAGTATTGGGACCATATGGGTCTGGATCGAATGACGCAGTTATGGCAGGTATCGATAAAGCTGTACAAGATGGAATGGATGTCATCAACTTATCTTTAGGATCAAGCCAAAACGACCCGCTAAGTCCGACATCGATTGCGATTAACAATGCGATGCTCTCAGGAGTTGTTGCATGCGTTGCGGCAGGAAACGCAGGCCCTGAGGAGAAAACACTTGGAGCCCCAGGAGCAGCCGCTTTAGCGGTAACAGTTGGAGCGAGTGATGTGTCGCTAACAATTCCAACATATAATGCAAGTGCAGGGGATCAAAAGTTTACAAATATGCAACTGTTAGCAGAAAATTATACAGATAAATTAGAAGACCTTAAAAATACAACTTTATCGATTGTTGATGTAGGCTTAGGAGCAAAAAGCGACTATATAAATAAAGATGTAGCGGGTAAAGTAGCTCTCATTCAACGTGGCACATATACTTTTGATGAAAAAGTGCAAAATGCAAAAGCAGCAGGTGCGAAAGCAGTGGTTGTATATAACAATGTTGATGGGAATATAGATGCCTATATTGGTGAAGGAACAAATTATATTCCGTCGTTCCGTATATCGAAAGCTGAAGGTGAACGTCTAAAAGGGCAAAAAGAAATTACGTTCGAAACAATGGGTAGCGTTAAATCAGAAGGAGATCACTTAGCTGACTTTAGTTCAAGAGGTCCAGCAGAAGGCACTGATGACATTAAACCAGATGTTGTGGGACCAGGTGAATCAATCTTTTCTACCCTTCCTGTATATATGAATAATAAACAGGATGATGGGAATTACGATATGGCATATGGCCGTCTTTCAGGAACATCAATGGCTACTCCTCACGTTGCTGGGGCTGCAGCCTTAATCTTGCAAGCACACCCTGATTATACACCGTTTGAAGTAAAAGAAGCCTTAATGAATACAGCTGATAAAATGAATGGCAATTATTCTGTCAATGAAGTTGGAGCAGGTAGAATTGATGTGTATGAGGCAGTGCATTCAGATATTTTACTGAAGGTTATGGACAAAACGACAAATGAACAAGATGGCAAATTAGTCGAAATTGATGAAGAAACCGGTTCAATCGCTTTCGGTACTCACTATACAGGGGACGCTAAGCAAACTGAAGATAGTCGAAAAGTTGTGATTGAAAATCATAATAAACAAGAGCTAAAGAATTTCAACATTAGTGTTGAGTTATTGCCTGCTATGGGTATAATTCAAGATGCTACTAAAAATGGAGTACAAGTGAAAGTGCCAAGTACATTATCTGTAGAAGCAGGAAAGTCTGCAGAAATTAATCCAACTATTTCTATACCTAATACTGCGGCACTTGGAAGGTACGAAGGATATATTCATTTTGTTAATTCAAAGAATAAAGAAGAAAACTATCAAATCCCATTTTCAATTAATGTAAGAGATAAAGGGTTTGATTATATGAATTTGTCAAGACCAATGCTTACGAATGATGTGAAAAATGCACACCCGTTTACGACTCCATTTGTATCTGTATACTTTAGATTGGGAAGCCCACTAAAAACGATCGATGTGTTAGTGAAAGATGGGAAAACAGGAGAACCGATAGGACTTGTTGGAACCTTTGGTGCAGATCAGGTAAAGGCAGGTATCGATTATTATGTAAGTGCTCTATTTACAGGTGAAGTATATCCGTTTACAAATGATAAAAAACGACCAATTTCTGATGAAAAGGTGAAACTCCCAGAAGGTGATTACACCTTTGAAATGCTTGGTCATGATGAAAATGGAAAATCGTACAGTAGGGATGCTATTGTGATGATTGACAATACACCTCCAAAAGTAGAAGTATCCATGAAACCAGGTTTTTACGAAGTGAATGATTCGATGTTTACAACAGAACCAGGATATGATGGCCCTGCTGTATGGATACATGGAAATGTATATAATTCTGCTGTTGATACGCTTAAGCAGAAAGGGATGAATATCGATCAATCTTCTAATGGGGCAGCATGGTGGGAATACAGCTTATATAATTACGCTTTCCTTTCAATTGATAAGGAAGGTAACTTTAGATTCCCTGCAACTAAGACTAACCTTGACCAAATAGGTTTTATAGATTCTAATTTATTGGTTTTTGATAATGCAACGGCAGCTGAAGGAGATCCATCACCAATTAAGCGTTACATGTTCATAAAAGAAGGTACAGAGTATGGAATGCCAAGCTACGACAAAGAAAAGGTCCGACTTGGTGACGAAATTACGATGACGATGAATTTAAACAATATTAAGCAACTTGCTTCTGGCGAATATACCGTGAATTTTTATAAAGATTTTCTTCAGTTTCAAAATGTCAAAATCAACGATGCGTTTAAAAAATATGCTGAAGAAAAAGGTGTAAAAGTTAATTTAACAGAACCAGTAGTCGGTACAGCACTAGGTTCAGGGACCGTCAAAGTAGGAGCTTCAATCGATCAAACTGATTTAAAAATCGATAAAGACTTACCTTTCTTAGATGTCACGTTTAAGGTCACAAACGATAAAGTCTATGAGCCAGCGGCTACACCAATTGATGTATCTTCATTAAAATATAAGAAAACATCAGGTTCGAGTACTACATTAATTCGTGTATATAAAGACAAAACATTTACAATGTTACCTAAACAATCAATAGTGAGTGGAACTATTAAACCTGAAGCTTTCATGAAAAATGGACAAATAGATTCTACGATTGACTACTCTAAGCTTGGGGCTAAAGTCTACGCACAAGATGCAAATGGTAAAACCTATCAAGCATCAACTATTTCAAAGAGTGGATATTTTACGATAGAAAACCTTCCGTTATCAGACAAAGCGTATGACATTTATGTGAAGATTCCAGGTCACTTTGCGAGCAAAGTATCAAATACTAAACTCGTAAGAGACGTCAATGGTGATCTTGCCGGAGTACAAACGATAGTGGATATAGACAAAAACCGCGCTGGTGATGTGAATAAAGATGATGTCATTGACGTACTGGATGCTATTTACTTACAAGTTTATTGGGGAACAAATAAACGCGATGCTGATGTTAACTTTGATGGTATAGTTGATGAAAAAGATATGGAATTTGTAGAGAAAAACTATTTAAGGCAAAATACTTCAATTAATAATGAAGCAAAACCTAAAAAGAAATACAAAGCACAAACTTTAGAAAGCATTAAGAAAGACCTTGGAATTAACTAGTGTTAAAAAACAAAAATTTTAAATAAAGTTTAGATTTTTTTTGGCTCCGGTATTGCTCCGGAGTTTTTCTACATTCAAGTACAAACGAAGAAGTAAACTTTACTTAGCAAAAAAATTTTCTGTTTTTAAGAATGACTTGAAAAAATATGAAAAAGCAGCTAATGAACTGATGGATAAGGTGAATATTATTTTACTAGATTGTATGGCATATACAGAGCAGTCAAGTGAGCTAGTATCCAAATTAACAGGGCTCCCTGTTATCGTTTCTAATGCAATTATGACAAAACTAGTTTTAGAAATGATCTAATAGGATTCAGCCACATTCCACTCAGCATAAGTAATTTATGACATCAAAAATGAAGAAAACGCTATTCTTTCTTTAGATTTTTAAGAAGGAATAGCGTTTTTTAATGAACTATTAATAGGCTCAATTCTCTACAATGAGCACCAAGCACTCTTTAGTAGAAGTTTTTCGATAAATTACTACATTACTGATTTGATATCTAACAACTTAATTAAAATCCTTTTAGAATACGCCAATCTACTGTAATGACAGGGATTGCCGTTTGTTATTTCTATTAAGAATTTAACTAGTTTTATATAGATTTAAAAGAATTCTTGTTGAAATTTATCGATTAATATTTAGTATGTTGAATGAATTTGTCAAAATTTCAAATGAATCAATTCTTATTATAATGTGATTAGAATTTGGAAAATTCAAAATAACTAAACTTTTTAATTTCAGAGGGGAGACTACTCAATGAGGCAAGATGGAAATAATAAACGAAAAAATGCATTTAATGTAGTAATGAGTTTAGGTGTAATTCTAGGCGCAGTAACTCCATTAAACTATCATTCTGTTGTAAAAGCAGAATCGAATGTAAATTCACAGGAAGTTTTATCTAATCTAACTCAGGAGCAGCGATCTGCATTGAGAAACTTGCAGTTAAATGATAGCTCAGGGTTGAAGCTAGATCCAAATGTGAACTTAGATAGTGAAAAAGAAATTTCAGTTATCGTGGAATTCAAACAAAAGCCTGAAAAAGTTGCGCAGTTAGAAGCAGAAGTCAATGGTAAAAGTTTATCTGCAAGTAAGGCTAGAAGTTTAAGAGACGGTGACCAAGCAACGTTTCAACAAGATTTAAAAACGATTTTTAAAGAAGATATCCCCCAAAAAAAATCGTCATTTAAAGTTAGCCGTATCTATAAGAATGCCTTTAACGGAGTGGCTATGACGCTACCTGCAAACAAGGTCAAAAACTTGTTGGCTTCCGATGCTGTCAAAGCTGTATGGAGTGATAAGGAAGTGCAATTGGATCTGCCGAAACAAGAAAATACAACAAAACTGGATTCATCTGCTGTGAACATACCAGGAGGAAACTCATATCTTGGTGTTGATAAATTACATGAAGAAGGTTTTACAGGTAAGGGGATTAAAGTAGGTGTGATTGATACAGGGATTGACTACAATCATCCTGATTTAAAAGATGCCTATAAAGGTGGATATGATTTTGTAGATAATGATGCAGATCCGATGGAAACGACCTATACGGATTGGAAGAATTCTAAAAAAATCGAAGTTTCCAATGGGTCAACGTATTATACAGAACATGGGACACATGTTTCTGGTATTATTGCGGGTCAGGGTGTAAGTACTAGTGAATATTCGACGACTGGTGTCGCACCAGATGCTGACCTTTATGTGTATCGTGTACTTGGTCCTTATGGATCAGGTACAACTGACGCAATTCTATCTGGAATTGATAAGGCTGTCGCTGATGGGATGGATGTAATCAACTTATCATTAGGGGCTAGTATCAATGATCCACTATTCCCAACAAGTATGGCGGTTAATTATGCTGTATTAAGCGGCGTAACCGCTGTTGTAGCAGCAGGAAATTCCGGAAGTGATATGTATACTTTGGGATCACCTGGTGCAGCTGCGTTACCATTGTCAGTTGGTGCAAGCGATGTGCCGATAGAAATGGAAACGTTTACAGTATCAATGGGAGGAGAAAATTCAGTTCCAGCACATGTACGTTTAATGGCAAAAGCTTATTCAGATAATATACCGGGATTAAAGGGGAAATCGTTTCCGATTGTAGATGTAGGAGTTGGTAGCTCAAGCAACTATTCGGGAAAGGATGTAAAAGGAAAGTTTGTACTTGTCGCGCGAGGTTCAATTACTTTACAAGATAAAGTGAAGTATGCACAGCTAAAGGGAGCGGCTGGAATCTTGATGTATAATGACAATCTAGATGAAGGGCTTATTCCTTATTATCTTGGAGAAGGAACAACGAATATACCAACTTTTTCTATGTCAAACGCTGAAGGTTTGGCCCTACTAAAACAAATACAAGCAGGTAATGCATCCTTTACGTTTACAGAAATGGACAAAGGAAGTATAGAAGGAGACACATTAGCAGATTTCAGTTCTCGTGGACCATCTCGTATCAATTATGATATAAAGCCGGAGATTGTGGCACCAGGTGTTTCCATTATGTCAACAGTACCATCGTATATAAACAATAAAGATAACCAAAGCGACTACCAGTATGCTTATCAAAGATTGTCTGGGACTTCAATGGCATCACCTTACACTGCGGGAGTTGCAGCAGTTATGTTGCAAGCGAACCCGAATCTTCAGCCTGAAGATATAAAGTCGATCCTGATGAATACAGCTGATGACTTGAAAAAAACTTATAGTGTATTTGAAGTAGGAGCAGGCCGAATTGATCCATATAAAGCTGTACATACAGGGATGGAAATTGAAGTTATTGATAAAACACCGATTATTAGTGATGGTGAAGAAACATCTATTCAAGAAAAAACAGGCGGTATCAGTTTTGGTTCTTTTGGAGCTACAGGAAATGATCTTTTAGAGAGCCGTAAAATTGTCCTATCTAATTTGGAAAGTGAGAATAAAACCTTTGATGTAGCCGTAAAATTCCAAACTGGAGTAAGGGGTTCCAAGAATGCGGAACAAAACAATGTACATGTCATTACTAATTCAGAGATAAAGGTTAAAGGAAATAATCAAAAGCAGTCGAAGGTATCGATTTTTATTCCAAAAACTGCTGAAAATGGTACATATGAAGGATATGTAGTGTATACAAATAAAGCAAATCCAAATGAGACTTATAAGGTTCCATTTGCAATACGTGTTGTTGAAGAGGGAATGGGAGACTTGATTCTAGATAATCCTTCTATGTCTACGGCACCAAATGGAGTAAGTCAAATTTATCCAACAAGTTTATTGTTTGGTTTCAGTGTGAAGTCTCATATGAAAGTGTTAGATGCAGTGTTAGTGGATGGAAAAACAGGGAAAGACCTTGGATATATTGGTCAGATAGATGGAATGGCAGTCAATGAAAACGTAGACTATGGCTGGCTTGAATACGATGGATCATACATGCCATTTACAGGAAATAAAAATCAACCAATTTCTGATAAAATTGTCTTTGCGTCACAAGGATTTTACAAGCTTAAATTAATTGGAACAAATGATCATGGAAAAAAATTTACAACTCAAAAGGATTTCTTCGTGGATAACACAAATCCGGACTTCCAAACTAACGTCGATGATAAAAACGTAATCGAATACCCTGCAAGTCAAACTTCCTATCCAATTAAGGCAACGATTATTGATCATGAAGTAGCTGAAATGCAGGCTCTTGGTTTTGATATCGATCAATCTAAAAACAAGGTAGGATTCACTTATTCTGGTTTTACTGGTTTTCCTGACGCCATAAAGCAAGTAGATCATAATGGTCAGTTGGAATATAGCATACCACTTGATAATCGTAAAGATGTCATTACTGCATCTATAGACGGACTTGATGCAGCGAACAATAGGACGTATCGAAAAACAGTTTACTTCTTGAAAGATGGCACTGCTTATTATACAGCTGAGATGGACAAAGAGATAGTGAGACCAGGGGAAACGGTAAAGTATACAATAACTGGACAAAACTTGAAGAATTTTAAGCAAGTACAATTTAGACCGTATATTGATCCTAAACAAGTTGAAGTTGTAAAAGTAGATGTACGTCCAGAACTTTCCAAATATGGTTCAGTTGATGTAAAACATGAAACTAAACCAGTGAATGGTGGAATGTATTCAAGCGAAAATTATACATTGACTATGGATGGCACTCAGGAAGTGACAGGTGATATACCAATGGTTGATATATATCTAAAAGTAAAAGAAGAAAATCAGTCGGATTTAACTGGGTTTTTAAGTTTTGCTTCAACCTTGTATGACACAACAGGAAAATGGGTATCACCTCAACCTTTCTTTAAATACAACGGTATTAAGGTAGCCCAAAATAAATCAATTGTATCTGGGCAGGTAATTTCTCAAGGGTTATTAACTGAAACTAATGCATGGGATGCGGCATTAGATTATTCAAAAATAGGTGCAAAGGTAAAATTGGAAGATTCTAAAGGAATTGTAATCGAACAAAATTTAAATTCAAACAGTTCATATAATATTGGAAATATACCATTGACTGATAAGGGATATAATGTATCAATTGATGTTCCAGGGCATTTCACCTATTACGATACCGTCGATACAGCCACTAAAAAAGGAGATCTGTTAGCTGGATTAAATGCATTAGTTGCCGATGCGTATGTTATTGCAGGAGATGTAAACAAAGATAATGTTATTGATGTATTGGATGCAGAATATATTAGAACTTTTTGGGGAACAAACAAGCGCGCGGCAGATATTAATTACGATGGAATTGTAAACGGAAAAGATTTGAGGTTCATTCAATTAAACTATTTAAAACAAAATTCAACTTTGGAATTCTTACATCCGGGATCTTCACCAGATGCAAAGAAAAAATTTAAAGGGGATACTCTGGAATCTATTATGAGTGAGCTTGGTATGGATTAAAGTAGCTGTATTAATAAGACTGGTTTAATGAAAGCTAAATTAGTACTTAATGATGTTTATCTTATCGTCAGGTTATCTATTACTCTTAATTTTTAACTCAGTTTAATAGGAATGAATAGCCTTTTCAGTCAGACTATAACCTTTATATAGAGAAGCTTAAATAGTAGCCTACAATTCACACTCAGAAAATAATGTGAATTTCCATTAGGTTATACCTACAAGATAAAGTTTTTAGAAATTTATAAACTTTATCTTGTAATTAATATATTTAATAGATTACGAGGGGAGAATACTAAGTTTATGAACAATAGAAAGAAAATTCCATTTAGAGTTATCACAGCAACGACATTAGCCGCAATGTTTTTAACGACACCAGGTTACGCACAAATTACAAAAGAAAGTCAACCTTCAAGTTCGAATGTTGACGAGATTGGGCAAGGTGGATTAAAAAGTTATTTAGACGATCTTAACAAAGAAGCGTCTAAGGATGCTGGCAATTCAGTCTATAAAAATATGAGCGAAAATAGTTCGAAAATATATGAACCTAATGAGAAAGTGCGTGTAATTGTTGAGGTACAAGAACCAGAACAAGCTACACAAACGAGAGCAAAGGTAAATAAAAAAACTTTAATGAAACAAAAGCAAGATGATGTTGTTTCTAATATGACAAAAAAGAAGTTGAATCCGAAAGTTAGACATCGCTTTTATGAAGGATTTAATGGATTCAGTATGGATACAGAATTCAAAAATGTGAAAGATTTACAGGCGATGCCAGGTGTTACAAATGTACATATCGCAAGAACTTATGAACAAACAATGAAAACGAGTAAAGAGTTAGTACAAGCACAAAGTGTATGGGAAAAATATGGTTATGAAGGTGAAGGATTAGTTGTCGGTGTAGTGGATTCGGGAATTGATTATACTCATAAAGATATGACTTTAACGGAAAAGGGAAAACAGAAAGAAAAATTGACAGAAAGTTCAATTCAAAGTAAATTTGCAGAAACTTCTGTAAATGAAAAGTGGTATAGTGACAAAGTTCCAACTGGTTATGATTGGGCTGATAATGATACAGATGTGATACCACGTGGTAAAAACGGAAATCCTCATGGTACACATGTTTCAGGTACTATTGGTGCAAATGGGGATGAAGAAAACGATGGTGTATTAGGGATCGCGCCAGGTGTACAGCTGTTAGCTGAAAAGGTATTCTCTGACACTGGTGGAGGAGCATATGAAGATGATATTATTGCAGGAATTGACCATGCTGTTGCAATGGGAGCAGATGTCATAAATATGAGTCTTGGAACTGATTCAGGATTCGTTGGTGGAGATAAAGATCCAATTCAAAAAGCAATACGTGAAGCGACAGAACACGGAACACTAGTCGTAGTTGCAGGTGGAAATGCAGCATATAGTACGAAGAATAATATCATTGCTTCTTCTACAAAACCGTATGCAGAAAATCCTGATATTGGGACTGTTGGAGAACCGGGTGTAAGTCCGTTTGCTTTGTCAGTAGCTTCCTACGAAAATACTAAAACCGAAATGAATACATTAGCGGAAGAAAATGGTTTAAAACTTCCATACCAAGACCAAACGCACTATAATTTTAAACTCTCTAGAGTACTGTCCCCAAATGAAAGTACTGAGCTAGTTTATGTAGGTGAAGGCTTTAAAGCGGAGCATTATGCTGGTAAAGATGTGAAAGGAAAAATTGTTGTGTTTAAACCTAATACGACTTATTCAACCTATGCGCCAATGCAAAATGCAGCAAAGACATATGGTGCAAAGGCCGTTATTATGGTTCCACCTACTCAAATGGCTGATTACCCATTCGTAAACTTTAATAGTAACGGGATTCCAGTAGCAACAACTAGTAAGGAAGCTGGGAATGCTTTAATTGCTAAGTTAAATAGTGGACAAATTGTCAAAATGAAATTAACAAAAGGAACTTGGTTGGATAACCCAGATCGAGACACGATGTCTTATTTTTCTTCTTATGGTGCTCCAACTACTTTAGACATTAAGCCTGAAATTTCTGCTCCAGGTGGTAAAATATATTCGACTACTCCTGGAAATGAATATGAGGTTATGAGTGGAACTTCAATGGCGACTCCACACGTTGCAGGTGGTGCTGCATTAATTTTACAATCGATGTATGAAAAAGGACTTACTCATTCAGAAGATACAGCATTAAAGGCCAAAATTGCTTTAATGAATACGGCTAAAGTGGTAATGGATCCTAAAACGAATGATGAGGTCCCATATTCACCGCGTATTCAGGGATCTGGATTAATGCAAATCCAAAATGCAATTAAAACACCTGTTATTGTAACAAGAAAAAATACGCCGCTTGAGAAAGCAGGAGCAGTTGCATTAAAGGAGATTAAAAATGACAGAGCAATCTTCAATTTAAATGTAGAATCACTTCAAACTGAAAAAACGAAAGATGAATATGACTACACTGTTAATGTAGACTTATTAACAGATGGAATTGAAACGAAACACTTTGACTTTAATGGTGATGGGAATTTAGAATCAAAAGATTATTTATCATTAAAAAGTGATCGCATTGAAGGTGCAACAATCTATGTAAATGGTGAGAAAGTTACTGGTGCTGAAGGTCCAACATTAAAAATCAAAGCAGGCCAACAGAAAAATCTAAAGGTAGAGATTCGCCTACCAAGAACATTAAGAAATAATGAGTTTGTTGAAGGCTTTGTCCGTCTTGTACCAACAGGAAAAAATAGCGATTCAGCTGTTCCTTTAACAGTTCCTTATATGGGCTTTAATGGTGAGTGGGATTCACTTAATAATATAGATCCTGTAGCTTGGGATCGAAAAGATGCATTTTT
Organism: Bacillus sp. AFS017336; assembly: GCF_002555445.1. Lineage (NCBI taxonomy): Bacteria > Bacillati > Bacillota > Bacilli > Caryophanales > Bacillaceae > Bacillus > Bacillus sp. AFS017336. The sequence goes on along the minus strand of NZ_NUCO01000041.1, from coordinate 1,029 downwards.
AAGCTATACAGCACTTTGGGATGATGAGGGTGCTTCGGTTCCGATGGGGTATGATACGAAAACGGGTAAATTTAACATGAATGCAATCGCAACATCTCCAAATTCAATACTAAAAGGGGCATTCCCAACATTTACAGCATTTAGAAACTTAGCAAAAGCCGAAATGTATATTGAAGACAAAAAAGGAAAAATGATTAAATATCTTGGAGACTTTAGTGAATATAATGGTGGGAAGCCTTATCCGCTTCGTAAGAATATTCTTTCTGCAAGTGGGATGTACATGGGATATAACTGGGATGCGAAAGATCAAAACGGTAACACTGTAAGTGATGATAGGTATAACTTTGTCATCAAAACTACATTAGACTACCCAGGTGCGAAACCACAGAAAGTAAAGCTTCCGATTAATGTCGACTCAGTTGGACCAAAAGTATCGAATGTTCAAGTTAAACCAAAGGATGGTCAATATGAAATTTCTTTCGACGCAGTTGATAGTAGCTCAGGGTATAAGGGAGCGATTCTTTGGTATAATGGCATACAAAAATCTGTATCACCAGGAGAAACTTCTGTTTTAGTAAATGAAGAACCAAAAAGTGTTGTTGTGATGGGAATAGATAATGCAATGAATATAAGTTATAAAGTTTGGGGCGATCCTTCATATATTAAATACAGTATGCTTGTACCTGTATTTAGTGTAAGTCCAAATACAAATATTAGTGTAAGCAAACCAGCTCCAATAAACGGTTTTGCCCAAACACGTGTAAATTGGACAGTTTACGTAAAAGACGCGAGTGGGAACATAGTAGACAGTTTGCAAGTGAATAATGAACATGAACTTCATACTAAATGGACACCAGATACAAAATTACCTAGCGGAACCTATTATGTATCTGCTGATGCAGTTGATAAAGAAGGATTTAAAGTAACGACAAAGATAGTATCAGTTACTGTTGTTAAATAGTTTTAATAGAAGCCAATCTTCTCAAAAGAGGATTGGTTTTTTTGATTGAACTATCCTGAAAATTACTA
>NZ_NUCO01000040.1:0-18669 GCF_002555445.1 Bacillus sp. AFS017336 | reverse complement strand
TTAGGCTGATGTTTTTTTGTTTATGTAGTTAAAAATTGGTGGATTAAGTAAGGAATTTTTTGCTCAGTGGTCGCTAAAAATTGATGTATTAAAGGATAATCGTCAGTAGAATATGTTTGTAAAAGCTCACACCACCAATCAGTCTCATAGCGACAGATCATACTTAAATTATAAAGAAGTAAATAATGGTAAAGAATTTCAGGTAATAATAAAAGCGCTTCCTTTTGAGATTTTAAGAAATAACTTTGGTTTAGTATATTAAAATAAAATGGTGCTTTGTTTAAAATTTTATCAGTAAAATTTGATTTAATTTTAATTTGCTTTTGATTCTGTTCAACAATTACAATATCTAATGAAGCATGTTTTGATTTTAAAAATGAAATAAAACGCTCTGAAGTAAAATGATACGATGATAAAATTTGCTCTGGTATAGTGATTTCATCATGATCCACTGTAATTGGCAGAAATAAATTACCCTTTTTAGTGATTTTGAGAATTTTGGCTAATTCTGGTATAGATTGTAAAAGCTGCAGCATCGTAAATTTTTCGCTTTCCAAATTGCTTATATTAAATAAAGCTTTTGAAGCATGAGTGAACAGTCCATTTTTTTGAATCTTAACTTCATCATCAATAAAAGAATACCCTAGCTTTTTTATTTTTCTTGAAGTTACACCATGAGCTAAAATTGCGGTCGTACTTGGATATTCTGGATCTACTGTTAGTACACAAGCCTTTAATAGTTGTACAAGCCCATAAAATAACAAGGTAGGCTTTACATTAATTTGAGAGTTTTGAGCTGCATGAAAATAGCTTTTCCCATGCTCAATATAATACAAAAAAGGGTAAGCATTATGAAAGGCTTTAGTTTTTTGATCTTTGAAATTAGTTCGTTCATACTTTGCCTGAAGATAGTTTTTCGAATATTGTACTGAGCTAAAGTAACATAGCTCATCCCATACATTACTATACGAATATAACATAAGAGAGGAACTCCTTATTAACTGAATATTTAAACATAATTTGACTTCCTTGACAGTGTTTTATCCTATTGTTAATCTACTAATAATATTTATACGTGTATTAGGGGGGCTTTTTTATGTGGGAATCAAAATTCGTAAAAGAAGGACTTACTTTTGATGATGTTTTATTAGTTCCAGCGAAATCTGAAGTACTTCCAAATCAAGTTGATGTAAGTGTAAGATTAACGGAAAAAATTCAATTGAATATTCCATTAATCAGTGCAGGAATGGATACAGTTACAGAAGCAGAAATGGCTATTGCAATGGCTAGACAAGGTGGACTAGGTATTATTCACAAAAATATGTCTATCGAAGAGCAAGCTGAGCAAGTAGATAAAGTAAAGCGTTCTGAAAGTGGCGTAATTGATGATCCATTTTTCTTAACACCATCTCATAAAGTAGCAGACGCTGAATATTTAATGGGTAAATACCGTATTTCAGGTGTACCTATCGTAGATGATACAGAAAATAGAAAGTTAGTCGGTATATTAACAAATCGTGATTTACGTTTTATTCAAGATTACTCAATTGTTATTTCAGACGTTATGACAAAAGAAAATCTTGTAACAGCTCCTGTTGGGACAACACTTGCAGAAGCAGAACAAATTCTTCAAAAACATAAAATTGAAAAGTTACCCCTAGTTAATGATGATGGCACATTAAAAGGCCTAATCACAATTAAGGACATTGAGAAAGTAATTGAGTTTCCAAACTCAGCAAAAGATCAACAAGGTCGCTTACTTGTAGGTGCAGCAGTAGGAGTTACAAAAGATGCTATTCAACGAGTTGAGTTTTTAGTAAAAGCTAATGTTGATGTGATCGTAATTGATACAGCTCATGGTCATTCTAAGGGTGTTATTGAGAAAGTAAAAGAGATTAGAAGCAAGTTCCCAGAATTAGCAATAATCGCTGGAAATGTAGCAACTGGTGAAGCTACTAAGGAACTTATTGAAGCCGGTGCAGATATTGTAAAAGTTGGTATTGGACCTGGTTCAATCTGTACTACTCGTGTTGTAGCTGGAGTAGGTGTTCCTCAACTAACTGCAGTTTATGATTGTGCTTCTGTTGCTAGAGAATATGGAGTACCTATAATCGCAGATGGCGGTATTAAGTATTCTGGAGATATCGTAAAAGCTCTTGCAGCTGGTGGACATGTGGTTATGTTAGGAAGTATGTTTGCCGGTGTACAAGAAAGTCCTGGTGAAACAGAAATCTACCAAGGAAGACAATTTAAAGTATACCGTGGTATGGGTTCTGTAGGCGCAATGGAAAGAGGAAGTAAAGATCGTTATTTCCAAGAAGGTAATAAAAAACTAGTTCCTGAAGGTATTGAAGGTCGTGTTCCTTATAAAGGACCATTAGCTGACACTGTACACCAATTAATCGGTGGAATTAGATCTGGTATGGGTTACTGCGGTACAGCTACATTAAATGACTTGAGGGATAACGCACAGTTTATTCGTATGTCTGGTGCTGGATTACGCGAAAGTCATCCACATGACGTTCAAATAACAAAAGAAGCACCAAATTACTCATTATAATAATTAAAGCAATGAAACTTAGGGCAATTACAAGAAATTGTAGTTGCCTATTTTTTGGGAAATAATTGTGTTAAAATGAACAAGTTAAATTAAAGGTTGGAGGTAAGACAGTGTTTGGAAAGAATATACTAACGAAACTAATAGTAATAGCTTTAGCGATAACTATAATCATTCCTATGAATTTAAAGCCTGCTGCTGCTGCTGAAGATGTTTTAGGCATTCAAGCTAAGGCTGCGATTTTAGTCGATGCAAATTCAGGGAAAATATTATATGAAAAAAATTCAAATGCTCCACTACCGATTGCAAGTATGTCAAAAATGATGACTGAATATCTGGTTAATGAAGCGATTAAAAATGGTAAAATTTCGTGGGATGAGAAAGTAACAGTTTCTGAATATGCCCATAAAATCTCTCAAAATACAGGATTATCAAACGTGCCTCTTGAATTGGGTGGACAGTATACAGTACGTGAACTTTACGAAGCAGCTGCTATTTACTCTGCAAACGGTGCGACAATTGCACTAGCAGAAAAAATTGGTGGGTCTGAGAAAAACTTCGTACAATTAATGAACGATAAAGCAAAACAACTAGGCTTAGGAGACGTTAAATTCGTTAATGCTACTGGTTTAGTTAATAAAGACTTACAAGGTATGCAACCAGAAGGAACTTCCCTAACTGATGAAAATATTATGTCAGCGAACGGTGTAGCAAAATTAGCTTATAATCTAATTAAAACTTATCCAGAAGTACTTCAAACTTCTTCAATTCCAAAGAAAACATTCCAAGAAGGTGGAAAGTATCCAGTAAAAATGGATAACTGGAACTGGATGTTACCAGGATTAGTGTTTGCTTACCCAGGTATGGATGGATTAAAAACAGGTTCTACAGATTCAGCTGGTTTCTGTTTCGCTGGAACTGCAAAAAGAAATGGTCAACGTTATATTACTGTTGTAATGGGAGCTAATTCATACAACTCTCGATTTAGTGAAACTGCTAAATTAATGGATTACGCGTTCGGTAACTTTGAAAAGACTACAATTGTTTCAAAAGGACAAACAATAAAAGGTAATAAAACTGTTAAAGTAACTAAAGGTAAAGATAAAGAAGTAAAAGTAGTAGCAAAAGATGATATTACTTTAGCTATAAAACGTGGTGAAGCTAAAAACTATAAAGCCACTATCCAATTATCTGGTAAGGCAATTGATAAAAATGGAAATATTATTGCTCCAATTAAAAAAGGAACAGAAGTTGGACAAATCGTAATTAAATCTTCAAAAGGTGATGACCTAGGTTATATCACTTCAAAAAATAAGTCATTTGATTTAGTAGCAGATAAGAGTGTTGATAAGGCTAACTGGTTAGTTCTATCCTTTAGAGGAATTGGATCATTTTTCGGTAATTTATGGGATAGTATCGTAGGCGGTATCAGTGGTTTATTTAAATAATTTTTATATTAGTATATCAGTAATTGTTAAGTTGTCATTTTTTCAGTAAAATAAAAGTAAGGTAACTTTAACTAGGGGTAAAGAAATACTAAAATGTTACCAAGTAAGCTTTAATAATGGAGGGGCAAAACAATGAATTTAACAGGAACAGAACGTGTAAAACGCGGCATGGCAGAAATGCAAAAAGGCGGCGTAATTATGGATGTAGTAAATGCTGAACAAGCTAAAATAGCGGAAGCTGCTGGTGCAGTAGCAGTAATGGCATTAGAAAAAGTACCATCTGATATTCGTGCAGCTGGTGGAGTAGCTCGTATGGCTGATACAAGTATTACTGAGGAAATTCTTAACGCAGTTAGTATTCCTGTAATGGCTAAAGCTCGTATTGGACATATCGTTGAAGCACGCGTTTTAGAAGCTATGGGAGTAGATTACATCGATGAGAGTGAAGTATTATCTCCTGCAGATGATATCTTCCACATTAACAAATCAGATTACACTGTTCCATTCGTTTGTGGTTGCCGTAACTTAGGTGAAGCACTTCGTCGTATTGGTGAAGGTGCGTCTATGTTACGTACTAAAGGTGAGCCTGGTACTGGAAACATCGTAGAAGCAGTACGTCACTTACGCCAAATTAATGGTGAAATCCGTAAAGTAGTTGGTTTATCTCGTGATGAATTAATGGTTGAAGCTAAAAACCTTGGCGCTCCATTCGAATTATTACTTCAAATTAAAGAACTTGGTCGTTTACCTGTTGTTAACTTTGCAGCTGGTGGAGTAGCAACACCTGCGGACGCAGCTTTAATGATGGAATTAGGAGCTGACGGAGTATTCGTAGGTTCTGGTATCTTTAAATCTGAAAACCCTGAGAAATTTGCTCGTGCGATTGTACAAGCTACTACTCACTATCAAGATTATGAATTAATCGCTAACCTTTCTAAAAACTTAGGACCTGCTATGAAAGGTATCGACATGAGACAACTTGCTGCTGCTGATCGTATGCAAGATCGTAGCATTTAAGTTGGTGAAATTATGAAAATAGGTGTATTAGCGTTACAAGGTGCAGTTCAAGAACATATAAATGCAATTAAAGCATGTGGTGCTGAAGCTGTTATCGTGAAACGTGTAGAACATTTAGATGGACTTGATGGTATTGTATTACCTGGTGGAGAAAGTACTGCGATGCGTAGATTACTTGACCATGTTGGATTATTACAACCTTTAAAAGAGAAAATCGAAAATGGTTTACCAGCATTCGGTACATGTGCGGGCATGATCTTACTTTCGAAAGAGATTGCAAATGATGACACGGTACATCTAGGTGTTATGGATATGGTAGCTGAACGTAATGCTTTCGGTAGACAAGTGGATAGCTTTGAAGTAAACATCCCAATTAAAGGTGTATGTGAAGATTATCCAGCTGTATTTATCAGAGCTCCATTTATACGCTCCGTATCAGGTGATGCAGAGGTTATTGCAGAGCATGATGGTAATATTGTAGCAGTTAGACAAAATCACATGTTAGCAGCATCTTTCCATCCAGAATTAACAAATGATTACCGTTTTATGAGTTACTTTGCAGAGATGGTTAAGGAAAAAAATGCAAATTTAAGTATGTAACTATTGAAAAAAGTAAAAGCTTATAGTAAATTATAATATAATTTAAATTGTCTAAAGCGATGAAAGAAAATAGTAGCAAGTTCTAAATTTTTAGAGAGTCGGTGGCTGGTGTAAACCGATAATGAAGACTTGTGAATCCATTCTTGAGCGAGTTACGGAATGCTTTATAGCTAGTAAGTAACTCCGGTACTATAGTCCGTTAACTATACTAAGGTGGAAGGATTATTTATTAATTCTTCAATTAGGGTGGCAACGCGGGTAGCTCTCGTCCCTTTTATGGGATGAGGGCTTTTTTGTATTTATTTTTATCCTTTAGGCAATTAAGAATAGGAGGAATTGAATATGTTAGATATTAAATTATTACGTAGCAATTTTGAAGACGTTAAAGCCAAGCTTCAGTTACGTGGTGGAGATATAAGTTATATCGAAAAATTTGAAGACTTAGATCTAAACCGCAGAGAATTACTTGTTCAGGTGGAAGGGTTAAAAAGCCGTCGTAATGAAGTAAGCCAAGAAATTAGTGTATTAAAGCGTGAGAAGAAGGACGCTGAAGCGCTAATTGTTGAAATGAGAGAAGTTGGAGATAAAATTAAAGTTCTTGATGAAGAGATTAGAACATTAGAAGAGCAATTAGATGCAATTCTATTTACGATTCCTAACTTAGTTAGTGATTCAGTGCCAGTTGGATTAACTGAAGACGATAATGTTGAAATTCGTAGAATAGGTGAAGTTCGTAAATTTGAATTCGAGCCAAAGGCACACTGGGATTTAGGTGTTGATCTAGATATTTTAGATTTCGAACGTGGTGCTAAAGTTACTGGTAGCCGATTTACTTTTTATAAAGGCTTAGGAGCTAGACTTGAACGTGCTCTGATCAGTTTCATGTTAGACCTTCATATCGAAGAACATGGTTATACAGAAATGTTACCACCTCAACTAGTAAATCGTGCAAGCATGATTGGTACAGGACAGTTACCGAAATTTGAAGAAGATGCATTCCGTGTCGAGAAAGAAGACTTCTTCTTAGTGCCAACAGCAGAAGTACCAGTAACAAACTATCACCGTGATGAAATTCTTGATGCAACGCAATTACCAATCGCTTATACAGCATACAGTGCTTGCTTCCGTTCAGAGGCTGGTTCTGCTGGACGAGACACAAGAGGTTTAATTCGTCAGCACCAGTTTAATAAAGTTGAACTAGTTCGCTTTGTAAAACCTGAAGATTCTTATATTGAGTTAGAAAAATTAACATCTCAAGCTGAAAAAGTTCTTCAACTATTGGGATTACCATATCGTGTAATTACTTTATGTGCTGGGGATATCGGATTTTCTTCTGCAAAAACTTATGATATTGAAGTTTGGTTACCAAGCTATGATGCATACAAAGAAATTTCTTCTTGCAGTAACTTTGAAGCATTCCAAGCAAGACGAGCTAATATTCGTTTCCGACGTGATCCAAAAGGAAAACCTGAATTTGTTCATACATTAAATGGATCTGGACTGGCGATTGGCCGTACGGTTTCTGCTATCTTAGAAAACTACCAACAAGAAGACGGTTCAATCATTATTCCTGAAGTTCTTCGTCCATATATGGGTGGAAAAGAAGTTATTAAATAATTGAAAAAGCAGATGATGTGAAGGAATCTCACTCATCTGCTTTTTTTATTTAGACAGTTTTTAAGTCTATTTCATAATTAGGTGTAGTCCATAATTCCATCCATTTTTTAATAGCGGTTATTAATATAATCACTCCTAAAATCAACATTATAATTGATAAGACTCCATTTAAAACACTATAACCCGCCGCATTATGATTTAAATAGACGTTTTTGATCATCCAGTACCCTGCATAATTTACAGTGACAAATAGATATGCAAGAGGGATTAGACATGTAAGCATATACCAACGCTTATCTGCAATTTTTAAAAGAACGGTTGCTCCAATAATTAAACCAATAGAGGCCATTAATTGATTAGATACTCCGAATAATGCCCAAATTGATCCTATGTCACCTGAGAATAATAAATATCCCCACATGAGGCATGCTAGTGCACTTGCGAAAACTGAACCTGGAAGCCAATCTGTTTTCTTTAATGGTTTATAAAATTCACCGAAGAAGTCTTGAATTAAATAGCGTGCTACACGTGTTCCAGCATCGATTGCTGTTAAAATAAATACAGCCTCGAACATAACAACAAACTGGAAAAAATAAGAAGCTAGGTGACTAAACCATGGAATGGATGTGAATATATAGGTCATACCAACGGCTAGAGTAACTGCTCCACCAGTACGGCCTTCTAGACCCAATCCAATCTCTTTACTGAGCTCCGGTAGATGAACAACATTCATTCCTAAAGTTTTAAAAACTTCCGGAGTAGAGTTGATGGCAAAATAATCCGCTGGCTGTAGTGCAGTAGCGGCAATTAAGGCCATAATCCCAACCAAGCATTCAACTAGCATAGCACCAAACCCTACAATTTTTATATCATTCCATCGGTCTAGCATCTTAGGCGTAGTACCGGAACCTACGAATGCATGGAACCCTGATATTGCTCCACATGCAATTGTAATCGAAATGAATGGCCAAACTGGACCAGCTAACACAGGTCCACCACCGTTAACAAATTTCGTCACAGTTGGAAATTGAATAGAAGGATTAATTATGAAAACCCCAATGATTAAAGCGATGAAAACACCGATTTTCATAAAACTACTTAAATAATCACGTGGTGCTAATAAGAGCCAAACTGGCAATGCTGCTGCAAAAAAGGCATAGATCGGTAAAATAATAGCTAATGTACTAGTATCAAATGTTAAAAAATCACCAATAGCAGTTTCTTGAATTGTCGGTCCCATAAAGACACCAATCATTAATAAGATAAATCCTACGCTTGAAGCTAATTTTAAATTGCCGGTTTTTTTATAGAATAGTCCTACGCCCATAGCAATAGGTATTGTAATCCCGACTGCAAAGGTTCCCCAAGGATTGTTTTCTAGTGCATGCAATACAACCATTGAAAGGCCAGCCATCGTAATCGTAATAATAAAAAGCATAGCCAGTCCAGTACAGAAACCTGCAACGGGTCCGAGTTCATCTTTCGCTACTTCTGATAATGACTTTCCTTTCTTTCTCATTGAAGCATACAAGACTACAGCATCGTGGACGGCTCCTCCAATTACAGCACCAATTAAAAGCCATAACAAGCCTGGAAGATAGCCAAATTGAGCGGCTAATATAGGTCCTACCAAAGGCCCTGCCGCGGCAATTGCTGCAAAGTGATGGCCAAAGGTAACCCATTTATTAGTGGGAACATAGTCCTTACCGTCATTTAATTTAAGTACCTTTACAGCCATGAATGTTCCATAAAGACGATAGGCAATCATTAAAATACACATAGAAGCAATAACTATTGTAACCGCGTTCATTTTTAAAATTAACCTCCCCTGTTTTCTTCTTTAAAACAATACTACTTTATGAAAACCGAAATATTGAATTTTCAATTTAATTTGCAGAAAAAACAGGTTGAGTAACATAAAAAGATAAATGAAATACAAGCTTATAAATCAAAAAGTTGTTTCAGTTCTTTTGTATATGTACGACTAACTGGCACTTTTTCACCGTCGTACATAATTAAATTATATGTTGAATTAAACCAAGGTTGGATTTCATTAATCTTATTCACATTCACAATATAACTCCGATGTACTCTAATGAAGGATATGTTTTGGAGTTTTCGCTCTAAATTTATTAAAGTCTCATTTAATTGATACGTCATTTTATCTGTTACGACAGTTGTTTTGCCTTCTTGAGTAAATAGATAAATAATTTCTTCAAAGTTAAGTAAAAGAATCCGCTCGTCTACCGCAATGGCTAATTTATCTTGCCTTAAAAGTGGAGTGTTCGTTCTCGTATTAGTTTTCGTATTTTTTAGATTCATTTTTGCAATTTTTTCAATAGTCTTTTGAATTCTTGACTCATCGAATGGTTTTAAAATATAATCAACAGCTTGTAACTCGAATGCATGTAAAGCATATTCGTCAAAAGCCGTTGCAAACACGACTGCAGGATGGTGACTAAGATTCTGTAATTTACGAGCTAAATCTAAACCACTTTCATCTGCTAGCTGAATATCTAAAAATATAACATCAACCTCATACGATTGAATGAAATTCATTGAACTTTTGATAGAATCTGCTTCACCAATAATCTCGACTTCCTTGCTTCTTTTTAATAAATAAGCTAATTCATCTCTCGCCAACGGTTCGTCATCAACAATTAGTGCTTTCAACATGATTAACCCTCCATTCCTGCTTTACTTAAGGGGATCTTAATTGATACTTTCGTTCCCTTACCGAGCTCCGATTGGATTTGAAAGTGTTCTTTTTCCCCATAAATTTCATCAATTCGTTTTTTGATATTCCATAATGCAGTTCCAGTTCCTTCTTTGGACTGTATTGTTTCGTTTCCGATTGTAGTTAGTAGCTGTGGGGTGATTCCTCTGCCGTTATCTTCAGTAATGAGAAATATTTCATTGCTGTATTCGTATGCTTGTACAATTACCGTTAATTGTTTCTCTCTTGTAAATGCATGGCGAATTGCATTCTCTATAAGTGGCTGAAGTGTAAATGGTGGAATTTGAGCTAACTTTAAATGCGGTTCTATTTGAAATTCAACAGCGAATTTATTAGGAAACCTTGTTTGTTCAATCGTTAAATACGCTTCTACATGCTCTAATTCTTTTTCTAAGGTGACTAATGTTTCCCTTGCCCCTTGTAAGTTATTTCGAAAAAATGTACTTAAATGAATTAATAATTTTCGAGCCTTGTCAGCATCAGTTCTAATTAGGCTTGAAATTGTATTCAAGGAGTTGAACAAAAAGTGTGGGTGGATCTGCGCTTGCAATGCCTTTATTTCAGCATCTTTTACAAGTTTTCGCTGAAACTCTGCTTCTGCTAATTCTAGTTGAGTAGAAAAAAGTTTAGATAATCCATCAGCTAGCTCTTTTTCCACTGTGCCTAACTTATTTGAATCTGTGTAATATAACTTTAAGGAACCAACTGTTTTATTTAATGCTTTTAACGGAAGGACAATAGCTGCTCTTAATGGGCAATCACTATGGGAGCATTGAATCTCATCCTTCGAAGTAGCAGTGATAATTTTACCATCCTCTAAAACATTCTTTGTCAGTTTTGTAGCCAGACTATGCATTGGTTCATGATGATCCGAACCTGCACCGACATGGGCGAGCACCCTATAGTGATCGGTAATCGAAATTGCATCAGCTTTTGTTAGTTTATAAATAATGCTTGCTGCTTCACTACAAGAATGTGGAGTAAGACCTTGCCTAAAAAAAGGTAGAGTTTGCTGAGCGATATAAAGTGCTTTATTTGTTTGAAGTGCCCTCGTTTTTTCTTCTTCTTGTAAAATATTATGGATGATTAAAATAAAAATTAGTGTACCAAAGCCGTTGATTAGGATCATTGGAAGTGCAATAACTTCTACGAGGTGAAGAGCGGATCCGAATGGTTTTGCAATTAAAAGAATAATCCCCATTTGAACACATTCCATAATGATTCCAATTGATACGACAATCCAAGGTGATTTATTTCTTTGTATACCGAATTGATTTCTAAGCATTCCAGTAACAATTCCTGCGACTACTGTAGAAATAGCACAGGCATAAGCTGTAAAACCTCCCAGCGATAGACGATGTAGACCTGCGATTAAACCTACTCCGAAACCAACAAAAGGTCCGCCGAGTAATCCACCAATTGCTACACCCATAATTCTTGTATTTGCAATTGCATTATCGCTTGCTACACTAAAATGCCATGACAATGAATTAACAGATTCATTGTAAATGTGGACCCCGGTATAATTGCTAATTATACCGAAAGCACCAAATATAATGATTAAGATCATCTTTGCATTAAAGGAATGCTCATTTTGAATAATTTGCCGAAAGGACTTCATTCTTGAAAGTAGGAAGGCTAGTATAACTAAAATACCGACCCGTTCTAACATTAGAGGAATTAGTTCAAACATATCTTTCTCCTTAAATAGTTCATATGAAATTAATTTTAGTACCATTATAAATACTAATAAAATATCTGTATATTACTTCTGCTTATTAGGGTGCATATGCCATATCAATTGTGGCCATATTATAATTTGAAAGATGTTTTAAGTTTTTCAAAAAAAGTTTACAAGAATGCTTGACCATATATTTTCCATATGTTATTATAAATCTTGTCAATACGGAGTAATACCCAAGTCTGGCTGAAGGGATCGGTCTTGAAAACCGACAGGGGTGTAACAGCCCGCGGGGGTTCGAATCCCTCTTACTCCTCCATTTTTTAAAATTAACAGAGTGCATATATATTGGAGATTGTCAGCTCGTTACATTTATTGTAACGAGTTTTTCGTTTATTTACTTTGAAATTTAATCGAGAGAAACAAAAAAGCTGCGAATTAATGAATTCGCAGCTTTTACTTATATAGAATGGTCTTTCAAATTAGACTTGAAGTCTAAACAAAGCCATTCGTTATGATCTAGATTTCATATATTTTTGTGAATGACTTAGTACATTACCAATCTTCTTAATGATCTCTTCTACTGAAGATTCATTTTTAATTAAATCATATTCGCTAATACTTAAACGAAGTACAGGGCAAGCGTTAAAGTTATTAATCCAATTTTCATAACGGGAATTCATTTCTTTCCAATATTCTATTGGAGTTTGTTGCTCCATTGGACGTCCACGCTCTTTAATTCTCTCTACCACTTCATCAAAAGTTCCTTCTAAATAAATTAATAAATCAGGAGCTGGGAAGTATGGTGACATAACCATCGCGTCAAATAGACTAGTATATGTTTCGTAATCTACTTCGCTCATTGTTCCTTTTTCGTAATGCATCTTTGCAAAGATTCCAGTATCTTCGTAGATTGAACGATCTTGAATAAATCCACCACCGTATTCAAACATTCTTTTTTGTTCCTTGAATCTCTCTGCTAAGAAGTATATTTGTAAATGGAAGCTCCAACGAGCAAAATCTTGATAAAACTTATCTAAGTAGGGGTTTGTGTCTACCTTTTCAAATGAGGTACGAAAGTTTAAGGCATCTGCAAGTGCATTTGTCATTGTAGATTTTCCTACACCTACTGTTCCGGCAATTGTAATAACTGCATCATTTCGTATTCCGTATTTTTCACGCAAATTCATATACTTCTTAGCTCCTTTTGTAAGGTGTTTTCTAACGATTCAAGTATCATCGTCAAATCTCTTGGATTATTAACGAAGTCTATTTGATCACCATCAAATTTTAGTACGGGAATCTCAGGATGATTAGCTTGAAATTCATTTATGTGTATTTCATAATCCTCTATTAACTGAATTAAGTATTTGTCTTCGATTAATTGTTCAAATTCTCTACCTCGAAGTTCAATGCGCTTTTGCAGTGTCTCAAGACTGGCAGTTAAGTAAATAACGACATTCGGTTTTGGCATATCTTCAGTTAATATTTGATATATTTTTAAATATTTTTCGTGCTGCTGGTCTTTTAATGTTCTGCTAGCAAAAATTAAATTTTTAAGGATGTGGTAGTCTGCAACAACTGGAATCGATTTTTTAAGAAAAATTCGGTCTATATCTTCTAATTGCTTAAATCGATTACAAAGGAAAAACATTTCCGTTTGGAAACTCCACTCTTCAATGTCCGTATAAAACTTACCCAAAAAAGGATTTTCATCTACAATTTCTTTTAATAGTTCATAATGAAAATGCTCAGAGATCGCTTTGGATAGAGATGTTTTTCCGACACCTATAGGCCCTTCTACAGTTATAAAAGGTACATGTATCATCTCTTGTCCTCCTAACTAGTCAAATTCCGTATCATACTCAAAAAACATACAGAAACTATTTTAACATACTGAAGTCAGAGCGAATACCATTTTAAAAAATTTCCAATTAGCTACAATTTATTGTCCTTTAAATGATCCAGGACTCCTTCTATTTCCTGCGAAAGAATAATTGTGGCATTTAAAATGTCCTTCATCATGTAAATAGTAACCGATTCATCGTAATCAGTAACTGAGGAAATTGCATCTTGAGGTATAATTAAGTTATAATTCCGCATAAATGCGTCGTTAGCCGTAAAAAGTACACAACGATTACCAGCAACGCCTACAATAACTAAATGAGTGACTTTTAATTCATTTAGTAAATCTTCAAGTTTTGTTAAATAAAAGCCTGAATAGTTTGGTTTGAAGATGAAGTAATCTTCGTCACTTGGCTTTATATGACTTATTAGGTCGTAACTTAAAGGATTTATACAATACTTAATAAGCTTTTCAGGAGTAGGATTTTCGATTTTGTAATAGTCATTAACATATACAATAGGAAGTTTTTTATTTTTAAAAAGTTCTCTTAAGTAATTGATCTTTGGGATCATATGTAACGATTTTTCTAAAAGGATACTTCCGTGTTTAAAAGTAAATGAGTTGATTAAATCGACAATTAATAGTGCAGGTAGTTGTTTGTTTTTTTGATTTGAAGAATTCAATCGACTTCACTCCAATCTATAATTAGTTTATCTACTCGCATAAAGAATATTTGTTACATAGAGAAATAAAGAGGTGTAAAGTTTGAATAAAGATGAGTTTTATATGAAGTTAGCTATAGATGAAGCGTTAAAAGCAGAGCAATTAGGTGAAGTACCTATTGGCGCAGTATTGGTTCATAATGATCAGGTTATTGCAAGAGGATATAATTTACGTGAAACGAAACAAACCGCTTTAGGTCATGCAGAAATAAGCGCAATTGAGGAAGCGTGTAAAGTAATTGAATCTTGGAGATTAGAGGAAACGATCCTTTATGTAACGTTGGAGCCATGTCCAATGTGCGCAGGAGCTATTATTCAATCTAGGATTCCGAGAGTAGTTTATGGTGCGAGAGATCCAAAGGCAGGGTGTGGAGGATCAATTTATAATCTTTTACAAGAGGATCGATTTAATCATCGTTGTGAAGTCGTTTCAGGAATATTAGAAGAAGAATGTGGAAAATTATTAACGGATTTCTTTAGGGAACTGCGTTTGAGAAAGAAAAATTTGCCTTCCTGAGGACAAGGATTGATTTTTTATTTAGGTTCGTATATACTTTAACTACCGCTTCAAACAGCGGTTTAAATTAGGTTGTAACTTTGCCGTGCTAGGTGGGGAGGTAGCGGTGCCCTGTACTCGCAATCCGCTCTAGCGAGACTGAATTCCACTCCGAGGTGTATCTATTTTAGGGTCTGCCTTAAATAAGTGGTGTTGACGTCTGGGTCCTACGCAACGAGAACTCATGAACCTTGTCAGGTCCGGAAGGAAGCAGCAATAAGTGAGCCATCTCGTGTGCCGTAGGGGTGCCTGGGCCGAGCTAACTGTTTAAGTAACGCCTGGGGTAGTGCATCGAAGAGTGGTGCACGGCAGTAACTTTATAAAAACTCACTCAATACTTGAGTGAGTTTTTTTGTTTTCTTTAAAATATTTTCCATCAAATCATTACATAGGGTATAATAATGATGACTTTGTAAGAAGGAGGAAACCAATTGACTTATCAGGCATTATATCGTTTGTGGAGACCGCAACAATTCAAAGATGTTGTGGGGCAAGACCATATTATACGAACGTTACAAAACTCCCTTCTTCAGCAAAAAGTGTCTCATGCTTATCTGTTTACTGGTCCTCGTGGAACGGGTAAAACAAGTACGGCTAAAATTTTTGCAAAAGCTTTAAATTGTGAACACGCTCCTACTAATGAACCTTGTAATGAGTGTGCTATTTGTAAAGGAATTACTGATGGATCAATTTCAGATGTAATTGAAATCGATGCTGCATCAAATAATGGTGTAGATGAAATACGTGATATTCGAGAGAAAGTAAAATATGCTCCTTCTGTAGGGAAATTTAAAGTGTACATAATAGATGAGGTCCATATGTTATCCATAGGGGCTTTCAATGCATTATTAAAAACATTAGAAGAGCCTCCGAGTCACGTTATTTTTATATTGGCTACTACTGAACCACATAAAATACCTTTGACAATTCTTTCGAGATGTCAACGTTTTGATTTTCATAAGATAAGCGCACAAACGATTTCGGAGAGACTAACTGTTGTACTGAATCATCAGCAAACAGTGATCGATCCGGAAGCCTTAATGATGTTATCGCGTGCAGCGGAAGGCGGAATGAGGGATGCACTTAGTATTCTGGACCAAGCTATATCGTATAGCGATGAATCGATATCGTTAAATGATGTTTTAGCTGTAACTGGCACAGTGGCTCAGGAACGTTTATTATCCGTTGTTTCAGCAATAATAGAAGGTAATGTTTCAGTTTGTTTGACAAATATCGAAGAGTTATTAAATCAAGGGAAAGACCCGGTTCGGTTTATTGAAGATTTAACAGTTTATTATCGAGATATTCTATTATATAGGCACTCACCAAATACTGTAGAGTTACTTGAGAGAGCAACAGTGAGTGAGCAATTTAAAGAGATTTGTGATGCATATAATGATGAATTGATCTATCAAATTATTGCTTCACTTAGTAAAAGTCAGCAAGAAATGAAGTGGACTAATCATCCGAGAGTTTTACTTGAAGTGGCTATTGTGCAGCTTTGTCAAAAAGCTTCTGTCAGCAGTATTGGAAAAAAACAAGATGAGCTGACGCCTTTAATTAATAAAATCAATGCCCTTGAAAAAGAAGTAAAATACTTAAAAGAAAATGGGATTACAGTTAGTGGGGCAGGTGAGCCTTCAGCTAATGCAAGACCAAAATCAACTGCTAGTCGTTCAAAAATACCTAGTAGCTTAGTACAAGGTGTATTAAGAGCGGCTTCTAAACCAGAAAAAAATAAAGTTTTGGCTATTTGGTCATCGCTGCAAGATCAATTAAGACAACAAAATAAAGTTTCCACTGCGACCTTAGTATCGTATGGTGAAGTTGTAGCTGCTTCTTCTGAACAATGTATTGTTGCTTTTAAATCAGAAACAATATGTGATTTAATTAATAATAATGGAGAGCAAGAACACTTAACTACAATTAACCAAACCTTATCTAGTATATTAGGTGCAGAAATGAGTATGTTAGCAATTCCCGAGGAAGATTGGAGATCGACTAGGGATTCATTTTTAAATACAACAAAACAACAAGAAACTCCTAAATCAGAAGTTTCGCCAATTGTACAAGAAGCAATAAATCTTGTTGGTGAAGATTTGGTAATTATTAAAGAATAACTATATATTGGAGGAAATGAAAATGATGCGTGGCGGAATGGGTAATATGAATAATATGATGAAACAAATGCAAAAAATGCAAAAACAAATGGAACAAGCTCAAAACGAATTAAATGAGCGTACATTTGTTGGGACTGCTGGTGGCGGAATGGTAACTGTTACAGCTAACGGATTAAAACAAATTGTAGAAGTGAATATTAAAGAAGAAGTAGTAGATCCAGAAGATATCGAAATGCTTCAAGATTTAGTTTTAGCTGCAACTAATGATGCTCTTAAACAAATTGAAGATGAAACGGCTAAAACGATGGGGCAATTTACTAAAGGAATGAATATTCCAGGATTATTTTAGAGGATAAGACAGATGCATTATCCTGAACCGATATCCAAATTAATAGATAGTTTTATGAAATTGCCAGGGGTTGGTCCCAAAACGGCCGTTCGTCTGGCGTTTTTTATGTTAGATATGAAACAAGATGACGTATTAGATTTTGCGAAATCTATGATTGATGCAAAAAGAAAGTTATTATATTGTTCCGAATGTGGCCATATTACTGACCAAGATCCTTGTTATATTTGTGGTGATCAGCATAGAGATCGCTCGACAATTTGTGTAGTTCAGGATACTAAGGATGTTATTGCCATGGAAAAGATGAGAGAATACCAAGGTTTATACCATGTACTTCATGGAGCGATTTCTCCTATGGAGGGAGTAGGACCAGAAGATATTAAGATCATGGAACTATTAAGCAGATTAAAAGATGATGTAGTTCAGGAAATTATTTTAGCTACCAACCCGAATATTGAGGGAGAAGCGACTGCTATGTATATTTCTAGGCTATTAAAATCTACGGGTATCAAAATTACTCGAATCGCACACGGTTTACCGGTAGGTGGAGACTTAGAATATGCAGATGAAGTTACACTCTCAAAAGCTCTAGAAGGTAGACGAGAAATTTAGAAATTGAATAATGGAGAGAGACCATGGGTTTTTTTCGTAAAAAAAACGGAAAGCTTCGAAAAGAATTTGATGAAAAGTTAGTAGATAAATTGCACAACTACAAAGACACTTATTTAAGTCAAGTGGAATTAATGGAAAGAAGTGTGGATCCTCCAGACGATCTATTAATCCATATTAAGATTTATCAGGCTAAATATTTCTTCTTATTAAAAGAAGCGAAGGCAAGAAATGTATTAATAACAAGAATGAAGTAGTTAAGAGAGGCTATTGTTAAACAATGGTCTCTTTTTTTTGTCATTGATTTTAGATTATGCTCATACAATTTTATTACAAGGTGTACAAGTTATATGAGGAGGAGTTTTTTGTGAACAGTATTATTATGATATCAGTTGGTTTATTTGTTATTTTATTTTTATTCTTAGTAGGACTACCAGTTAAAGCATTAAAAAAGATAAGCAAATATGTATTAAGAGGCATCGTGTGCGTCATGATCGTCTTTATTTTAAACTACGCATTAGCTACTAATAATTTTCATATTCCAATTAATTCAGTTACTTGTGCGTTCTTAAGTATTGTCGGTGTACCTGGTATTGTAGCTTTGAGTGTTATAGGTATTTATTTAGTTTAAAAAATATAGAAAAAAGTTTTAAAAAAAGTATTGACCATTTTTGAAGGGGATGTTATATTTATATACGTCGCTGATGGCGATAACAAAAAAAACAAAAAAACATTTGACAGATTTTGTCGATAATGTTAAACTAATTAAGTTGTTAAAAAACAACGGAATGATCTTTGAAAACTAAACAAAAC
>NZ_NUCO01000003.1:0-281832 GCF_002555445.1 Bacillus sp. AFS017336 | reverse complement strand
AACTTTATGGGGTCACTTCATTTAGATGTGTTTTTCTAAAACTTTGTTATTTTTCATAAATTATTTAGTGATCTTCCGATTGTTTCCTTCCACAAATAATTCATGATTTGTTTACTTTAAATAGATCTAATTGAAGATCATCTGCTGGAGCAACTTCTAATATATTACCATCACTTATATCAATCGCTAGCTGATCCACATATTCGATTAGATGTTCAGGTTCGCTTTCTTTTATCACATTACTAAAAACTTCAATATTTCCATCCTCATTTAGTACATCCAAGCTTTTAATTTTAACTTCTTCATAAGGCAAAATATTCATTTCATCAAGTTTATCCCACAATGATTCTAAAGCCACTTTAGGATTTGTGTAAAAATCTCTACCTCTTACTCGCCAAAATACCCAACCAAGATTTTCTAAAATAAATTGACGATTCATATCATCTTCCCATTTGTCGATACCGTGGAATCTTTCTCCATCACACTCGACAGCAAGGCGACTTCGCATTCCTTCTATGACTAAATCAATTCGTCTTCCTGCAATTGGTACTTGAGGGACAACTTTATAACCTTTTGCCATTATCATTTTTGCAACTTCAACTTCAAATGGCGATTCGCATTTGCTTAAAATGTCTTCTTTTTCTTGATTAACTCTAGATGGAGATTGACAATATCTTAGTAATTCGTGACGGAAATCTGATTTACTTAAATCTTCTAATTTAACTGAGTGATATAATCTCATTTGATTTCTAGCACGGCTTGCTGCAACGTTAAATATTTGCTTATCGCTATTTTTAGTTCGAGCAGTGTATTTTCTATTTGGTGCGATTACCATAGAAATGAATATAATGTCACGTTCGTCACCTTGGAAAGTATATGCATTACCGCATCTAATTCCACGATTAACAATTTCTCTTTCACCAATCTCATTTCTTAATAATTTTTCTATATATTCCGCTTGCTTCGTTCCTTGTAATGCTATTACTCCGATTGACTGCTTTTTCATTAATGGATCTGCAATTACATCTTTAATATCTTTAACAATTCTTTCTGCTTCAGGAATATTTACTGCTTCAGTTGCATCATTACAGAATCCATTCTGCACTTCAATCGCCATGACTGGAGGATTAATCATTTCATCCGGATTAGGCATTCGTAGAGGTATCATTTTGCCTCCGTAACTAAAATCATTACTAAATTGAATAATTTCAGGTACACAACGGAAATGTTCTTTTAACATTAAGCTACCAGTTTTAGGGAAGATTTGTTCTGCTATTTGATAAAGTGATATTTCTTTGTCAAATAAGCGACTATTTGGTATATCATGTAAATATTGATCTACTAAATTATTTATATCTTCAATCTTACTTCCGATAGCGTATGGGCTAATTTGTTGATCATCACCAACTACGACTACTCTTTTTGCGCGCATTAATATAGGAATTGAGAAAATATCACACTGACTGCTTTCGTCGACAATTACAACATCAAACTTTTCATTTGTTACAGGGAAGTTTTCTAATACTTGTGCGACAGGCATGATCCATACTGGTATAGCAATTTGTGCTTTTTCCATTTCTTTTTGTGCATTTTGTAAATAGAGAGAAGCATTTTTGCCTCCACCCTTACCATATTTCGCAATGTAATTTTTCCATGCAGACAATGCTCTTTTTTGTTCCTCTGTTATATGTTGAATTTGATATTTCCAGCTTGATTTAGCTACAATTTCTTTCGTATACTTTCTTTGCTGTTCTTCTTCTTCTTTAATTTTCTTTTCTACTATTTCTTGATTAAAGTCGTCATACTTATGAAGCCAAGTTTTTAAACCTTTTAATTTCCATGCTTCCAAGAAATCAGTTGGTATATCAATATCGATTCCTAAAAGACCTTCGAAATAATTACATGTTATTGGTGCAACTTGTTCAGCTTTTTCTAGTAAAGCTTTAAGTTTAAAAGCTTTATTCTGAGTATTACGTAAAGTATCTAATTCATTTAAAGAGTTAATCCATTTGTTCTCATCTTTTGTAATTAATGCATCATAAAAACTCTTCCAAATCAAATGCAATGTAGGATTATCACACTTTCCTTTTAGAAATAGTAACTTATCATTATAATCATCTGTCCAATTTTTTAATTCTAAATGTTCAAATGCTCTTTCGACTATGTCAAAACATTTTACGAATCCATTTAAATCCTGGCTTAGTATTAAATTTTTCAGATCAGTTGAATTTACAAACTCTCTTAATAAATTAATTTTTTCTTTTAATTGTAAAACTTTAAAAATTATAGAACAGTTCTGGTCTAATTTATTGATTAACATTCCACTATTTTCTATAAGTGGCCCATTAATATCCTTCATTGTGTTATTCCACTTACGAATAACCGTTTCCATTAACTCTTCGAACTCAATTTTCTTTTCAATAATTTGAACATCTTCAATTGTTGTAATTGGCTTATTATTAATGACATTTTCCTTAAATAAGTACTTAACATCTCTTCCAGATACCATAAAGTATAGAAAATTAGTTTTATTTTGAAGGATTGCATCTTTTGCTTTTATAACATCAGTTTTAATTTGATATAAAGGCTTATTAGGTAACGTAAAATCATATGGTTTTAAGATCTTTGAGATACTTAAAAGATTTTGAATATCTACTTGAAGCTCATCATAAAATTGTTTCCAATTTTCTTCGCGCATCCCACCTGCAAAGATATCTTCTAAAATGATTAAATTTACATTATTTGAGAAAAGATCTTTATCTTTAATAATATCCTCTAACATTTCTTTAGAATTGTTTAGGAATTCTATATCGTATGGGATTTTATAACTTTCCATTAAATCTTGTATATCCTGAACTTTTAATTGAAGTGAATGACCGATTTTAATAAACTCCATAAATTCATTAGAGTTTTGGATTTCATCAACTTGCGGAAGTGAAAATTCAATTAAGTTATAGTCATTTTTTAAAAGTTCGCCTCTTAATCTCCATAATTCTGTGAATTCATTACTATTTAATGGGAATCGTGTATTTAAATCATATTCGTCTAGAACCCAACTTAAATCGACTACACTTTGTTTTAAAATTTTTGCAACATCAGCTCGGTTTACATTCATATCATCAACAACAATTTCTTCGTTTTCTTTAATGACATAGTCTTTAAGCTGATTTCTATAAAGCGCTGCATTTTCATAGCTTTTTTGCAGAGCTTTTTTAAGATTATTAATTTCTTTTTCAAGAGTTTCTACATGTAGATTTCCTAAGTTATCAGAAATCGAACGAATCGATAGTTCAATATCTTTTAAAGAATCCCTCGTCCCACCAAGTACAGATACAGCAAGTGGTTTTATACTATCAGGGAATTTTTGCTTTAATACTTTAAGTGCACTTTCTTTTTGACTAGTAATTAGAACTTTTTTACCATGAGCAAGTAAGTGTGAAACTAAATTCGTAATCGTATGACTCTTACCCGTACCAGGAGGACCTTGTACACTTACACCATATGAGTTTGCTAATCTTCTAGCTATTTCTTTTTGATCTTCGTTTGCAGGTAAAGGGAAAAATAAATTATTATCGATGCTATCCCACTCATGGCTATCTTCATTTTGACTTACTTTTTCCCCTACAATACTTTTAATAGAAGCTGTTGGCTCAATTACACCCTCTTCAATTTTATCGATAATATTTCTTAAGTCATTTTTAAGTACTTTAAAATCTTGTTGTCTTAAATAAACTGACCATGAATCTACAATTTGCGGCACGTCGCCAGCTTTTACAACTTGATTTTCGTTTAGATAAAACCGACCCTTTGAATCAAGTAAATTTACAACTTGTTTTAATGTATCGGTAGCAAAAGAAATATTCTCTAAACTTGGTTTGTGCTTTTGTATTTCATCTACAACATTTTGAATGGAAACACCGTTAGGAATCGTAAACCCACTGAGCAAATCCAATTCCACTTGATACCCCTTGTTTTTAGGGTAAATATTAAAAATTCCTTTTTTTGAATCTAATTCAAGATCAAGGGAAGCTGTAATAAAAGGATGGTTAATCGTAAACTCTTTTTTCCATAATAATTGTCCAATACCAAATACTAATTCAAATTTATCACTTTCACGTTCTAAACTTTGATAAATTTTAAATAATGTATCATAGACTTCTTGGCCCTTTAGTTTACGTAGTAAAACTTCCCTCCATAATTGCCATCTTACATTCCATTCTGCATGGCTTTTTACACGCTCTTTATCGTCACTAAAATTAATTATTCTATCATCTTCTGTGGTAAATGAATCATTAAAATTAATTCTTTCGACTTTTGGGTTATCAATCTTTTGATCCTTTACTAGCCATTCTATTAAATTTTCTGGGATATCTGGTGGCGTTTTTTCCTGTTTAGAGATTGTAATTTTCCGAACTTGTATCCATACCTCTTCATCATCATTTATAAAAGTTTGAACGCCCTCAGCTTCTTTAAAATCACTTTGATTCATAACAATATTGTGTTCAGATACTTGGCGTATTACTTTACTGTTTAGATCGCTTAATTGCATTAAATATTGAAAAAGTCTTTTTACTTTAGTATTTTGCATGCCTTCTCTTTCACCTCAAAACTATTAACTAAAGAATGGACTCCTAAGAGCCCAAACTAACTTTCATACACTATCTTATACAGACTTTTTATTCTTCAGACTTATATTTTCTTCTTCATTGCGAAATGGTGCTTCATTATTTTTAAATATTTTTCTACATCAAATAATAAAAATCTATCCGTTAAGTAATTATCATCAACTAAATAATTTTTTTAGTTCATTAATTTGGAAATTCTTATTTGGATAAATCCATTTGATATCATCTTTATACGAGCATCCTTTTGAATATAAAAATTATTATAATTTATTTGACAAATTGATTTTAACACAGTTAAACGGTTTTAAGTAGGTCAATAGCGCTAATCATTGTGCTAATTAATGGTAAACAAAATAGTAAGCGTATTATACTCTTAATTCGTAAATATAGATTTAAGTCACTTTACTATGGAAACATAAAACCCGTTCAATAAAACGAACGGGTTTTCTTAAAAGGGATTGTCAATATCATTTTTTAATTCTACAAAATCTTCATTTATGCTCCAATACATACTTTAATAATATTCTATCTTTAAACCCTCCACGCTCTTCCTTCTTTTGAAGTCGAACTTTCTCGATTTCTTCCATAGAAATACCTTTCGTTTCAGCTATAGCATAAAGCACTTCCAAAATATCAGCTATTTCTCCAACAGTTTCTTCTGGTGTTGCATTATAAAATTCTTCAAGTTCTTCATTTAACTTTTCATTTAGTTTTTCTATGTATTCTTTTTCACTTAGGACTTCTGTCTCATATGTACTACCTGATTTAGTAATAATGTTTGGAATTTTATCTCTCACTAATTTGTTATAATTTTTTATAGTCATAAAGAACCCTCCTTTTCCACATAATTAGTATAATTTATATTTATATGAAATTATTTCTTTAGCTTTAATATTTTTAGAATTGGTCTTTTAAAAGAGAATTGTCTTAGTTAATAGTAAAAAGCATTGTTTTTTCAAATATTGAAAGATTATGTACAACTTTATTTTCTAGTGGTGATAAAATGAACGATTACTTAAATCAATGGCATAAACTAATACTTAATTGTAATTTCGATAATACTTATAAAATGGTATGGGGAAAAGCATTAGTAGAGTTATCATTAAATGTTAGTGATGACTATGAAAATGATATTGTTGTATTTGACTTCAAAGATATTGCAGTACTTTGCTTAAAATATTATTGGAATCAAATTATATACTTCAACTTAATACAAAGTGCAAATATAAAAAAGCCTCCTGAAATAGTTGGAATAACTAAACAATTAATTAATGTGTATTTTGAAAAAAGAGGCTCAGTTCAACCGGTAAGATTTGAAAAGATAGATTTTGATTCAATCGGTTTAACTAATAATTATTTTACATCAGTTAAAAAAATAATAAAAACGCTAAAACAAGACATATGTTGGCCGTTTATGAATCTTAACAGTAATACTTACGAAATTTATAACTTGGATCGTATTGAAGGAAAAGTATATTTTACTAAACAAAATGCTATTCTACTTAAAATACATAACGATTATTTATTTACAGTAATTAATTACAGATGGACACAAATGTTAGAAGGGTTTAATTATAGCCCACGTATCTCTCGTAAAGTAAGAGCCATTGATGAAGATAAAATTAGAAGATCTTCCTTAAAGAAGTTTCATAAATATATTGATTTAGTATTTGAAGATGGTATCCGTAAGTGTTTTTATTGTGGTGAAGCAATAATTGAAAATGACTTATCAGTAGATCATGTTATTCCGTGGTCTTATATGTTTTCTGATGACTTATGGAATTTAGTTTACTGCCATAAAGGAGAAAATTCTGAGAAGTCTAATTGTATGCCGTTAGAAAATGATATTTTAAGGTTAGAGGAACGGAACAAAGTTTTACTACAAGAAATTGATAAAAATACAAAAGATTTTGATTCAAATTGCAATTGAAAAGGATTACCTAAAACAATTTTGGATTTCATTTAATGAATAAAAAATATATCATAAAAAAACCGTAAATGTTTGGAGTTGTCAAACATTTACGGGGCATTTCCAAAAATAAGTAAAATCCTTAAAAACATACATATTTAAAGGGTAACTTCAATTGAATTAATTATTTACTAATGTTTTATTGCTTGAAGTATCTTTATTACTCATACAGTTTAGAAGTTTATCAATCATATGATAACCAAATAGAATATTAAAAGGTATTTCAATTATTTCTTTTAATAAATTCTGGTACAAATCATGTACATCTGATGATGCTGGTGAATACATCGTCGGAATATCAAAAAGATAAACTACTCCTGGTTTATTATCATAACTTTCCACCTTATGAGTATAATGAGGAGTTACTGCAAAAAATAAAGCCACTAATGCATTGTAAGTTACATCTAATAACCTACTTGGAAACCCTCCATGTTGAGCATCTATAGCAGTTTCAAAGTATGAGACATCTTCTGCATATTTCCTAGAAAACATGGAGTTCAGTATATTAATCTCAATATTTTTTTCATTATCTAAATCAAACATCCTAAAAATATTTGGTTGACAAGAAGTATTCCCAAAATCTTGTGCTTCTCCTCTATAAACTAACAACCCTTTTTTATCCATCTGTTCTTTCAAATCGTATATTTCCGATATGTATGTTGCAACTATTGAACCGCTTACTTTTTCTTTTAATATCTTTTCCATACTACTTCATTCCTTCATAAAAATATAAAAACCAAAATTGAAATATAATTTTTAACACGTAATTAAAAATCGAACTACTCAATTCTACCATTTTTTACATAAATTAACAGTTTTTCCAATTTAAAATTTTCATTTTTATAAATTTACTAAAAATTTTCATAACATGTATTTGTAAAACGCAAATTATTAGTTTAAAATCTATATTTTTCAATGATTGACAGCTAGTTCCATTTTATTCTCTTTGAAGTTCCAACAATCTAGCTCTCAACTTCGAATCACTAGTAGAGACATACAACCCACGTATCCCCCTCTTCATTAGAACATTAAGCGAATTTAAAATAATCTTCTCCTTAATACTCTCACTATCTTCAAACTCATCTTTACCCCTAAAAGCCTCAGTATCCTTATAATTTTCTGTAAGAATTTTTAATTCATCTGTGCGTTCATCATACGAAATTGAAGGTCCAAGAATTACACCAACATAATTTAAATCAAAACCTTGAATTGTATAAATAGATCCTACTTCTCGAATTGTGTCTGCTTCTTCTGCCCATGTAATATTTCCGTAATCACCATTCCAAGGGAGTTTTAAATCCCCCTCTTCAACATAATACTGTTGACCGTCTTTCTTATGTATGAAGTCGAATGTAGATACTATTCTTGCTAAACCAACTTTATTATTCATCTCCTGTATTTTTTCATACATTTTTGCTGCTGACTCAAATATTCTAAAATCATAATTAGGATCGCTTGGTATTTCAGTAATCTTCTTTTCAACAAATTTATCAATCCAATTAACCATTGCATTACTTGCTTTCATTCGGAATTGGTTAGTTAACTTGTAAGTCGGTTCAGAATTAATACCTTTAATAATTGATTGAAGCTTTTCTTCATTCCAGTAGCTCTTCATCTTCAATACTTGTTTATCATCATAAACAGCAATAATAATTTTACTATGGTTAATAATTTCTTGTAATTGATTTTCCTCAACAAAATTATTATATGGATCGGGCTTTGTTAATAATAAATGCGCTTCATCTATTAATACTATGTCTGCCTTTTCCATCGATTTTTTCCGTTGATTAATAAAGGATGTTGGCTTTTCAAAATTTTTCTTAGTGAGAGCTTTCACCTTTCCAGCAATTTTCTTATATGTTTTTAACATTTCTGAATGATTAACTAATAAATAGTTATTCGTATTTTCCAAAACAGACGATTTTTCCCTTGATAACTCTTGAATTTTATTAAAAACTGAACTTAGTACAACACTTTTTCCAACTCCAGCTTCCCCCTTAATTAAGAAAACAAAGGGTTCATTATCAAGTATATGATTTTTACATACTTCAATTATCTTTTGCTGGAGCTCCAATTGTGCAATCGATAATTCTTTAAAGGGTGAGAGCTTGAATAAATCTTTATTTTCAATGGTACTTCTCGAATTATCTACTATTTCTCTAATTAAAAGTTCATCCCAAATGCTATCAAATAATTCCTCATTAAAGAATTTTTTTTCATAATAATTATGAGTTAAACTATTACTTGTTTGACTCTTGTTTTGTAATTTGTATCGTTCATCCGCAAGAAAATAATTGATTAACTTAGTTTCAATATTGTAAGTTGCTGATTGATTAAACCTTTCATGAATAATCAAAGACATCTTAGTTAATGACTTTCTTTCACTATTATTCAGATGATCCCTCATACGATTTCTTACTGCAACTGTTTCACCAATATAGACAGATGTATCGTTATTTAAAAAGTAGACTATTGGATAGTCAATATAGTAATCATTAATATAATCTAACGATGACCTTTTAAAAGGAAATGTTTTTATGTCTACCTTACTCATTATGTATTCTACCTACCTCACACCTACAGGTTTAATGTAGTTTTAATTACTATTATTTTTTCACAGGATATTTAATAGCATTTTTCTCCATTTTCTTAAATGCTTCCTCTTCCAAATCAATGTTTAATTTATCTGCTAACTGAAGTAAATATATAAATACATCTGCCATCTCTTCTTTAATATTTTGCATAGATTCAGTAACGGCATCCTCACTAGTTTTCCATTGGAAATTTTCTAAAAGTTCATTCGCTTCTAAGGAAATGGATATGGCTAAATCTTTTTCATTGTGATAAGCTGCCCATCCTCTCTCGTCTCTAAAATCAATAATTTTTTTCATTATATCCTTCATTAATAGCCCACCTAGTAAAATTCATTTTTTTAAATATAACTTATTTTATCATTTGCATTAATATAAATAAAAGTTGTAGTATCATGATCAAATAGCTAAAAACATGATTCCTTTATTTTAATGCTTTATAATTCTAATCAGAAAAAGGCTATTTTCCGTTAAATATAAAACGAAAAATAGCCCAGTTATTTCATATGCGTAAATTTTATGTTTAAATCAAAATTGATTTAACTTGATTTGTTCTCACATTTATTCCAAATTGCTGTTCATTAACCATAATCATATCTTGTACTTTTTCATTTAAATTAACAGTGTAAACCTGCTCAAATTCACCATTAAATTCAAAAACAACATTCTGTAGTTTTTCCAACGGATTATAAAAACGTAAAACAAATCTATCCTCTCTCTCAGCCTTCTTCAAAGTACTCAAAACCACACCCGAAGACCTCTCCCTCAAAAAACTAAATTCTAAAGGAGTCACCACCCCAGACCCATTCAACTTCATAGCATCAAAAGGAATCTTAATATAACCTACAATCGGAGTTAAATACTCCTTAGCAATCCGAGCAACATTCTCTTCCTTATTATAAGTAGCAATCGCAAACTCCAAAGACAACTTCCCAATCATCTGAGAATCCGGAGTAGCCAACTTAATACCAGAAGGGCGCCCAGGTCTACGAACCATCTCTTCCTTCCCAAGAAAACCAACACTTCTAAACAAAGTAATCGCTATCGTATCAAACTTTCTACCAATAATTTCATACTCTCTCGTACTATTCGTTAATACACTAACTCCATATTCCTCATTCGATAAAGCTACATAGCTTAACATAGGGTAAATTGGATCTGGTCGTTCATCCCAAACCTCTTCCTCCCACACATGAATTGCATGATCTATAACGCCTCGTTTAATTGAACCAAATTGATTATCTGATAGTGAGAAAACTGACGCAATATTAGTTGGAACTAATACTCTAAGTCGATGATCCATTGCTTGATTATCTATTTCAAATTTTACATCGAGTCTAGGTTTATCTTTTGGAACATTCACTACAATATGAACATCTACTTCGCCATCATAAATTTGTTCTTTGCGTTTTTCTAAGTTTGACGGGACAGGTAGTGTATATTTAATATCAATCATTGCCCCATATCTATTTTGCTGAACTTTAATATCCGCGTAAACTGAATAGCTATAAATTAGCCCTTCGTATTGAAGTGGAGAGAAATCATATTCATCCCCATCATCTCCACCGTTTTCTAAAAGTAGAACATTTTTAAAGCTTTGTTTAAGTTGCTTGTCATAGATCTCCAATGTTCCATTTGAATTAACAACGATCTCATAATAGTCTGTTTCGATCTTATTTGTAACACAAGTTACTCTATTTTTGACTTCATCACTTTTCTCTACGAAATATGTCTTATAGCCCATTGATGGAATCGTATCCTTTAATTGAATTGTATATTCAATAAATGGATCATAGTTTCCGTAATGAACAATTTGACGATCTATTAAGCCTGGGTCAATGATCTTTCTTTCGATAATTTCGTAATCTATTACATTAGAATTATGGTCAACTAGCTTAAATGATTTTAGTTTTGTCATAACACTTGTTGTCACAACTTCATTTCGCTCGTAAGGAAGTAAGTTAAAAAGTGTAATTCGATCATGTTCAATAGAAGTATCCATCGAATCAACAATCTTCCGTTTATAAAAATTAATTAATTGATCGACTTTTTCTTCTGCTACATAAAAACGGTTTAGAATTTCTCTGTGTACTTTATCAGAACAACAACAGCCGATACTATCATGTGCATGGTTTTTCAAGATTTCTTTCCAAATTAATTCAATTAAGCCATGATGATATTCAAATCCAAGTCGATAGGCTATCGATGCAAGTGGTTCTAAAATATTGGTAATTTTATTTTCAATTCTTGTATTTGCCGCTTTAATATCCATTCTAGTCGAGTAAATACTGCGATGAACACGCATGTACTTCCCATCTAGAAATTCGCCTTTTAATGTATCAAGTTCTGGTTGCTCTTCAAGATTTCCAAAAATATTTTCATATTTACTTAGGAAGAATTCACGTTCCGGATATAGTTTTTCTAGCTTTTCGATGATCGTAAAAATATTCTTTTGAATGGGCATTTGATCATGCCCATTCGGTAAAATAATATGCTCCGTCGTTGCTCCATGATCAAGTACGGTGAAATACTTATCAATTCTACTTTGCAGTACTTTTTCATCCTCAGGTAAATATTTGCCAATCGCATAACCAAGTGGAAACAATTGAACTAACACCTTTGATCCATCATCTGTCTCCCAATAAAATTCAGTTTTATCAGTTCCATGACGTTCAGAAGTACCGCGCCAAAAGATTGAATATTTAATATCAAAACCATTTAAGATCATCGGCATTTGAGCTGATTGTCCAAAGGAGTCTGGAAGATAACCAATTTTCATCGGTTCTCCAAATTCTTCGCAGTCTTTCATTCCGTATAACAAGTTACGGACGATTGACTCACCACCAACAATCATTTCATCAGTTTGCGTATACCATGGGCCAATAATTAATCGACCTTCTTGAACTAGTTTTTTTACTCGTTCCTTATTTTCAGGCTTTACAGCAAAATAATCTTCTAATATAGCTGTCTGTCCATCTAACACATAGAAAGGATAGTTTGGATTTGTTTCAAGCATCTCCATAATTTCTTCCATATTATTGACTAATAGAATTCTAGATTCTTCAGTTGTAAAATACCATTCTCTGTCCCAATGCATATGTGGAACGATGTGAACTTTTTTCATTTTGCTCCTCCGCTCTTATGCTGCACTTTGTTGTGATGCTTTTACTTTTATGTCTTTTACGATTTTTTGTTTTCTTGTCATGATTAATAGAATTGTTGAAATTACCGCTCCAATTAATGCCGCACCAAGCCAAATACTTGCTGCTACTAAAGCTGGTTTCCCTTGTAGTAAAGCTAATGAGAAAATTCCTGCTCCTGGTACATTCAGTCCAATATTAAAGTAAGCTACAATAGCTCCTGTTACAGCTGAACCAGTAATTAATGATGGAATGACTCGTAACGGATCGTTAATCATAAAAGGAATTGCACCTTCCGTTATTCCCGCTAATCCTAGTAACCATGTTTGTTTACCAATTTCTTTTTCTTGTTCAGAGAAATAGTGTTTACATATAATAGTTGCTCCTGTTACAGAGAAAGCCGAAACCATTTTTACTGATGCAAAGGCTGCGTAAGGTACAATATTTCCACTCGCCATGGCACCAATACAGAACGTGTAAGCTGCTTTGTTTACTGGACCTCCAAGATCAAAAGAAACCATCGCTCCTAAAATTGCACCAAGAATAATTGCATTTGTTCCACTCATTCCATCTAGCCATTCAATTAGTCCCTGGTTTAAGAGAGCTAACGGCTTACCAATTACAAATAACATGATTGAGCCAACAACAAGCGTTCCGATTACAGGATAAAACCAGAAACTTACAAAGCCTGCGAAAGTGCCTTTTGGTTTTACTTTAGCTTTTAAATATTTTAAGAAGTAACCTGCTAGTAAACCGCCTAGCATACCACCTAAAAATCCACTACCAATTAAATTTGCCGCTACCCCTGCTGCAAAACCTGGGCCTAATGCTGGTTTATCAGCAATCGAGTATGCCATATACGCTGCTAAAACTGGAATCATGATTTGTCCTAATAATGATCCACCTAATTGGCGTAATAACCATAACCATGAGCCTTCCGCAGCATATGTATCTTGAAGTCCAAATGCTTGAGCAATAAAGACCGCCGCCGCTAACGTCATACCACCTGCTACAATGATAGGGATGATATGCGAGATTCCTGTTAATAGAGAATCCTTGACTTCTGTTTTGATTGATTTATCTTCGAGTTCATGAACTAATTCTTCTTTATCGCTCATGCCTGTTTTAGGCTTAATTTCCGCTTTTTGCAATGCTTGTTCTAAAATTCCTTTTGCGTTTCGAAGTGGAGATACTACAGATGTTTTAACTTTCGGAAGATGACTAAATCGTTCTTCATCTTTCACCGCAACATCTACCGCAAATACAATCGCGTTAGCCTTCCTTATCAAATCAAAACTATGTCGATCTTCAATTCCATTTGCGCCTTGTTTTTCTACGAATACATTAATTCCTAATTCATTTCCTGCTCTGACTAGCGCTTCCGCTGCCATGTAAGTATGTGCAATTCCAGCTGGGCAAGCTGTTATTGCTAACACAATTTTATTACTTTTTAACGAGATTGATGGAATAGTAGATTGAAATGGCGAATCAAGTCGTTCATATAGTTCTTTATTTGTCCTTGAAAAAAGTAGATTATTTTTATACTCTTCATTTGATAGTCGCGTAACCAATTCAGACAATAAAGTAAGGTGAGTTGTGCCACTCTCCGATTCTGGAATCGCTAACAAAATAACTAACTCAACTTGGTTCTTTGGGTCAGTACTTTCCCAAGAACTTATCGGGTTCTCAAGCGTTACGACTGCAAATGAAGCTTCATTTACAGCAGAAGACTTTCCATGTGGAATCGCAAGACCACCTTCAAACCCAGTTGGAGATAAAGCTTCTCTTTCCATTACTGCTTTATAAAACTCTACTTCAGAATTGATTTTTCCTTCTGATGCTAATTTTTTAACTAAAAATTTTATGATCTCTTCTTTAGATGCAAATCGCTCTTTCGTACTTACTAAACTTTGAGAAGTTAACTTTTTCAACTGCATTTTTGTAACCCCTTTCATTTATTAGTGGACTACTTTGACTTCATGATAGCAAAAAAAAAATAAGAAGATTGATTCTTCTTATTTTTACACAAGTTTTATCAACTTTTTATTTTTCATGTGTATTTATACACATCAATTTGATGCCTTCCAATAAAACTCAGATAATGCTCTCAGGACTAACAACAAAGGAGTTTTATCAGTAATATTGTATTCATTTAATCTTTTATTAGGAGAATAACAATACAAATTCACATCCGCTATTTGTTGTAATGAATTTTTACTAAAATGCGTAAGTGAGATTAATTTTATTCCCTTTTGTTTTGCTAAATTTGCAACATCCAATACTTGGGCCGTTTCCCCGGATAGTGAAATTAAAAACAGTACATTATTTTCGCTCGATTCAAGTTTAGAAAGTTCATATACTACATCGTGACGGTGAAAATAATACTCAGCTTGTTTACCAACTACTTTAAGATTTTTTACCATCATTTCACAAAATGGTGCACTATCCCCTACTCCAAAGAAAAGTACTCTACGTGCTTCTTGAATTAATTTGGTCGTAATAGCTAGCTTACTCTGATCAATTAACCCAATTGTTTTATGAACGTTAAATGTTAGACTATCCTCTTCTGTATATACATTAATAAGTTCCTCTTTCAAACTATTCTTCATTTGAGAAAATCCATCAAAACCTAATCTTTTTGATAATCTCGTAATCGTATTCGGAACAGTGAAAAGTTGAGAAGCCAAATATTGTATAGAGTTGCCTATTACTTTTTCTTTGTTATTAAGAATAAATTCAACGATTTGATCATCAGTATCACTAAGCTTATATTCGTATTTTTGAATCCTTTCTTTGAATTGTAACATTCATCAAACACCTCTTATTTACTAGAATCCACTAAAATGGAAGGTCCTCCTCATCAATCCAACGTTCAGAATCCATCGGTTTTTCTTGATTTTTGGGATCTCTTTTTAATTCTTTAGAGTGGACAGGGTAATTTGTTAGGACCTTATCGAACTTCTTCTCATATAGATCACGAATCCATACTTTTACAGGTGCTTTCCATTGCTGATTAGGCGTAGGGATATTTTTAATTAAGCTCTTGGGTGTCATCCCCAACTCCTTAGCCATTTGTATATCAGTCGCATTCAAACGACATCGTTTTTTAGCCTCTTCCCAACCTAGTATATTCTTTTTTGTTGCCATACCTTTTTTACCATCCTATAAATTATGTATTTTCAGTTAATATTCTTAATTCTATCATATGGCAACTATATTTTATTCTGAATTTATTGAGGGTAAAAACAAAGAAATTACACAGAAACTTAAATATTTTGGTATTTATAGCGATATTGAACGAGGTTATAATTATGGTAATAATGAGAGGATGTGAATAATGACATGAAATGGGAAGATGTAAAAAAATTGTATCCAAATCAATTTGTTAAACTTAAAGTCTTATCGACCTATATTAAAGATCATCAAGAAATTATTGAGGAGGTAGCCATAATAGCACCTGTATTGGACGAGTTGGCAACGAAAGAACTGTTAAAGTCTAAAGGTGATGAATTGGTTTATCATACAATTCATGAGAGTATTATTCTTAAAATCCGGCAAGATGTAGGGTTAAGGAGATTTGACTACCATGTTAATCAAATTTAAATCCAGGTTACTTCTAGTGGGTATCACTTTAACATTTAACGAAAAAGAGTAAAGTAATTGAAAATATTGTGTTGGACACGGGAGCATCCAAAACGCTTTATTCCAACTAAAGATGGACAGACAAGATTAAGAATAACCCCAAAACCCTTCTGCTCCATGAGCCTCATCATAGAATAACCACTTTTTTGTTTATATTTTTTATCGGTTTCAATAATGTATATTTAAACGAAAAACAACAAAAATTTATGTATCCTCGATATTCCCTCTCGACAATACTTAGAAACGACAACGACAAAAAATCACCCGCTCTCCGCCAATTCTGGCTAAACTCTGGTGATTTTTTTATTTTAGTTATTTCGTAAAAGGAATAAGCTAAGATTATTATTTAAAATGAACAAGCGCGCTAAAGAAAACTCGCCGATTGGAAAGAGAACAACCATAAATTGTTCTCTCATTTTTATTTTTTACTTAACAACAAAATAACGTACTCGATATTGTTTAAATTATATAAAGGTTCAATATATGCGGTTTGATTTAGACCTAAATTATCGATTTTAACATCTTTTACTTTACCTATTTCAATATCTGGTAAATAAATCCCACCAAGACCAGAGGTAACAATGATTTTTCCATTTTTTAATTTATCATTAACATTGAAAAGAGTCATTTTTAAATACCCAGTTTTCTCATCTGCGCCCTTGATTAGACCTTGTAATTTATCATCATCTTTTGGTTGAACTGATATATAAGATGTATAATTTGCCGCACTTAATAAATCCACTTTCGAACTATTTTTAGACACTTCAATCACTTTGCCTACTAGCCCTTGAGAGGTAATTACATTTGTATTTATTTTTACGCCATCGTCAGAACCCTTATTAATATAAATAAAGCTATTCCAGCTTTCATTATCTCTTTGTGTAACGACTGCTACAGCAGTATTGTATTTTAGATTCTCTTTATTCAGTCTTTCTTTAAGACTTTTTAACTCTTTATTTTCTACGCCCAATTCAATATTTTTCGCATTTAAAGCTGTTTCATTTCCCATTTTTGCATTTAAGTAATCATTCTCTTTTTCTAAAGTAAGCAAATCATTAATATTACTAGTGTGATTTTTGAATGTACTGCTTTTCGTAAATAAATAGCCACTTCCAATTAGAATAACGACTAAAGCCAGAAATATATATTTTTTCATTATAGTTTATCCTTTGATTTTAATTATGAACTCATTCTCCTACACTTTAGAATAACATGAAAAATATTCCAAAAAATAGAGTTAATATGACAATATTGTGTTTAATATTACGTATTATACTCTGAATTAACTAAAATAAAAAATCAAAGGAAATATAAGTCACTTAATTTATCTTCATTGATCTGTAAAAACGGCACGGAAGTTTGTTTATAGTAGAAGTTTTTCAACTGTTGGAAGATCTGCTGGAGCCCATTCAAGTTCTTTTAAATCAGAAATCTCTTTCCATTCAATTTTTGCATGCTCATTAGCTACAGGAATTCCCCATTTTATTTTCGCTTCATATGTAATTAAATTTACCATTATATTTGGATACTCATGGATTACATCTTCAATCAATTCAGAAACTGTAATTTCACAACCTAATTCTTCTTGTATTTCACGTACTAAAGCTTCTTCAGGTTTCTCACCCTTCTCGATTTTTCCACCTGGAAATTCCCAACTATTTGGTTGGCTCATTTCTGGTGAACGTAAGGCACAAAGTATTTGGTTTTGATCGTTTCTGATTACAGCTCCTACTACTTTTACTTGTTTTTTCAATTTTCTCATATCCTTTTAAATATTTATCTTAAATTGATTATATATTGTTTATGACTTTCATCAATCGGGTTTACTAACATTGATAGTTTTATTAACGAGCTTTATCTACAATCCGAATTGCTTTATCAATTTTAGCTAAAGTCTTTTCCATTCCAAAATTTATTATTTTTGTATTCGGCTGGGTAGATTTCTTCTTTTTCTTTCGTTTTAAACCCATAAAACACACCTCCAACACTTCTGTACTTTTCATCTACTATTTTAACAAAGGAAAAATAAAGATTACTTCTAAAATAAGTAAATAAAAGGAACAATTTATAGATTATATCTTTATAAGAATAAACTGTTCACTCACCCCTATCTAGGCGAATGCATATATTGTTATCCAATATCTGTAACGAAAGGGGGCTATTATCATGCATGTTGATTTAACAGCCATACATTGGCTTTATGTAGCATTTATAGGTTTAATTATTTTATGTTTAATTCTTAGACGTGACACCAGCCTCGTCTGCCTAGTTGGAATTTTCCTACTTGGCCTAGTAGCAACTGAGTCACTTTCAAGTTCAGTTAGTATCTTATTTTCAAGTTTCATATACGCCATCACTCAATTACTTTCCACGATTTAAGTCATCTCGATTATCGTTTCGATGAGTAAAGCATTAACTGTAAGTGGAGTGCATCAGGCGCACATTAGTCCTTTTACAATGGTGCTGAGAAACGCCACTTTATCATTTTGGACAATTGGTATTGTAATGATGGTTGTATCTTGGTTTTTCTGGCCATCTCCTGCAGTAGCCTTAATTGGTGCAGTTTTACTTCCAGTTGCATTAAGAGTTGGGTTGCCTGCGTTGGGAGTTGCGATGGCTAAGAAGTGGGGACTTTCGAAGTTACAAACTGTAAATTCTTTACTAAAGAGATTATTAGAAGAGAAGACTAAAAAGAAATAATTAAACTCACGATTTCTTAACATCCTCTGATGAGACAAAACCAAGAAACCAAGTAGTTATAGTATTTAATCACGGGATTACTGCAAGGCATTGTACACGTATCACACTCTATTGAAATGAAACAAAGAAACTTTAATTGAATCTTTTTAAGAAAAAAAGTATCTACTACTCAACCAACAAAATAAATCGTTGGTAAAATTAAGTCACATACCTTTTAGTTCACAGTTTTTTTAGTTAAACTTTGAAAAAGATATAGGCTGCCCAAAAGACAGCCACTTTTCACTTAATAACATTATGTAATCTGTCGTATTAAGCGTTTATAAACTTCATTATTTCTTCTTTAAGAGTATACTTCTCCACTCTTGCAGTATTATTGAATATCTCTAGAATCTTATTTGCATGATTTTGCATTTGTACTAATTGGAATTCGTATGCGTCTTTTTCTGCTTCAAGACTAAAATATGTATCAAGGTTCCCATCAATCTTACCAATCTCTTTTTCCCCTTGAAATTTACTATTTTTAATTTGCCAAGCATGTCGAACTTCGTGAAATATGTTCCCTATTAAATTAAGAATCTCAAGTGGATCTGAATTTAATTTCTCATAAAAAAACAAAAAGATTTTGATTTTCTTCTTATCACCAAGTGTTAACCCACCTACAACAATATCACCTTTTAGTATTTGATCATACGCTTCTTCTGTTAAATCAGGCTTTTTATCTCGTTCATAGATTAACCTTTCTCGATCTTGATAAGGATCTATTGTAAATCCTAAAGATTTATATTCTTCATCTAACAGATCAATACATCTAATTATCTTTGCGCGCAGTCCTTGATCCAAGTTACTTCTGATATTCACTTAAAATCACTCCTTCTATCTTCATTATAAATTTTCTCTTTATAAAGAAACTCCGTTATTCAGTTTACAATAAATTTTAGCTATTTTAATATTATAGATTTATATATTTTTTTTAGTTAATAAGACTTTTTTTATTTGAGTTAATAAATTTATATTTAGTGAAGCCTTAATATTAAACTGCAATAGAAGCCTAATAAGCCTTAGTAGATAATAAAATCAATTTCTATTCAATATTCAATAAAAAAATGATTAAAAATTTTTTAAACGAGTGTTTTTATGCCAAATGCCTTTACTGTTGACAGCTTGTATTCACGTAAGGGCGTGTATAATGTTATAAATGTACCTGAAGAAAGGCAAAGAGGAATTGGAATACTGGTTACACCACTTTTAATAATGATATTTATATATTTGTAAATTTGGTGATGATCGTGGTTTAGTAAAAATACCCATTCTTTAAGAACCCCTAAAATTCAACCCATGGTAGACCCAAGCTGAGATTTAAATACATAAGCAGCGTTTATCAAAAATAGTCTGCCAGATACTCAATTGAACAAAAATAGGGAAGCAGAAACTTCCCTTCAATAGCTTATTCTATAGAATACCTTTTAACGTATTTCTAAAGTTCGAACTAAATACTTCTTTATTAACAGCATCTATAAATAACTGAAGTAATTCGGTCTCATTCAGATCAAGTGGGCGTAATATTAGTCTTTCGTTATTATTCTTATTTAGTTTATAATAAGCAAACCTAATTTCATTTTGACCTGTTGATTTCACCTTTATTTTTTCAATTGTACTAATTTGATCTTTAGTTACCAATCTACCCTGTTCTAAAAGTTCACAGTATTCCGTCTCCTTAAGTACAGGCTTCCTTTCTTCTATATTCGCTTCATCAAGATTGTCTACAACTTTCATATCTAATAAAAGTTTTGCTATTGCTACATTTATTAAAGAGTTCTTTGGAACATTGATTTGATCACCTAGTACATCTAACCCATCTACTAATGTCTGACTAAGATACATATTGAACCGTTGAGTTTTATCTACATTTGCCATTTTAACAACCCCTTGTGTTAGTTTAGTTCAACGTGTTGATTTAACACCCAATGACACATTAGCACATAATTGGTTTCAAATCAATAATTTTCCAAATAAAAAAAAGAAAAAGGCTATTACCTCTTTCTTAATATTTTGGGTTTTATTTCAAATTTTAAGTTAGTCATGTACTTTCTAAGAATCATAAATATTTTATTATTAAACCTAGTACCAATTCATACTAAACTACTAATTATAATAAAAAGATTTATGTAATTTCAATGTCAATATTTTATGAATAAAAATGTATTCAAAATTGATGATTTTTCATAAGAAATTTTAAAAAAATCTAAAACCCAAATAAACTTTTAAGCAGCGCAAGAAGACCTGTAAGACCCGCAGACACAAGTGCTGCTTCTAAATGGGATGGAAATCGTTCTGAGAAATTATCATCTTCTTTTAGACTTTTTTTTGCTTGTTCAATTGATTCTTCAACGTCTCTGACTTTAGTACTATCCAGCGTTACTCTATCTTCTTTAACTTTTTCTTTTACATCGTTAGTAAATTCTACGGCTTGCTTGGTTACTTCAACAGGTTCTAATAATTTTAAAAAATCTAATAAGCGTTTGTATTTTTTAGCTTTTTCTTTTATAGTATGCTCTGCATACTCACCCCAGTTTTCATCTTTAGATATTGCATATTTACCCCAGTTTTCAACACTATCTAATAATATATTTTTTCTTATATATAGTTCTGATTTTACAATTGAAATTAGTCTAGTTTTTATTTGGACTGTAACTTCTGGTAATGAAGTATGTTCAGTAGTTCGATTTCTAATTACCCTTTCCCAAAGATCAATGAAGTTATCACCACGTAACGTATCAAGTCTATACTTAAATTCATTTATATTATGTTGGCGAAAATCATTATTAGTTGGATAAAAACTTGGTTTGAGAATGTCTTCTCTGGTAAACTTTTTTATTAGATAATTTTGGCTATCAGTTGTATCAAAATTATCAATAAAAGATTCTGCAAATAAATTTTTAAGATCTTTTGTAAAATTACTCATTATGTGACCCCCATTTTTTAATAATTATCAATAAAACGTTACCTTATTTTGGTAAGTAAAGTACAGAGACTAATGAAGGACTTTTACAAAAATTGCAATTTTTTTTAGTTAATCAAGCAGAAAATCACTTAACTTCTCAAATTATAAACTAAGCTTCAAAAAAAATTTTATAATATAGTGTATATTTTACTTCTACTAGCAGGTTATATATATCACCCCCGTCCTCCTATGGAGGCCACTGAAAAACAGTCAATTTTATTTACTGTTATCAACATGTGAAATAAAAAAGGCGATTTTTATTTTTCTTCCTTCATTAAGGTCATTATTCGTTTTAAATTAACTGCGAATATGGCCATTGCCCCTAGCATTTCCAACCCTAATAGACCCGAGGAATTTGCTACATTGTACTCGTGTCTGTGTTTTAATTCACTATTTTTTGCTTCAATTTTATAGCGCTCTTTTGATTTTTCTTTGAAATATTCGCTCTCTTGAAATTGTGCATGTTCTTTGTGTTCAGTTGACTTAATTGTTACACTATACGTTTTACTTTTGGCACCTTCTTTATAACATCCATCTTTAAAGGCACATTTTTTACACTTTTCAATATCAAAGTAATACATATCACGTGGATTTTTTTTCTGATTTTTTCTTTCTAGTCTTCTTTTTCGAATTGCCATATGACCTGCCTTACAAACGTACATCCCCGCAGCCTTATTGTATTGAAATTCGTCTTCTTTTTTACGTGTTCCATGTGTAATCGTTGGGTTTAATTTCGAAACTAATTGTAACTCATTTTTATTTGCGTATTGAAGATTATCAATCTCTGAATAGGCTGTATCACCAATGACTGTATCAATTTGCATTCCTGTTCCACGGCTTTTTTCAATTAATGTTTGTAGGTATTTTCCATCATTTTTTTCACCAGTAGTAACCAATGCAGCTGTAATAAGACGCTCTTCGTTCATCGCAATATGTGTTTTATAACCAAAGAATGAGGTATCAGCTGATTTGTGACCAATTCTTGCGTCAGGATCCTGTGAAAATTCTAGGTTACCTTCGTAATCTTCTACAACTTCTTTTAGATAGTTCAGTTTTTCTTTTACTTTCGGATATTCACGAATCGCTTCTTCTTTTTCAACAGCTTGAATGACTTTTTCACAATAGGCAAGTTCTTCAACAATGTCATCAGTTGTTGGCTTTTGAGGAAATTTTTCTTTCATTCCCTCGTTGATTTGATAGACAGATTTTCGAAGTAGTTTAGATTTCTCCATTAAAAATTCTTTTGGTGACTTTTGATTAAATCGTGATCTTGTATGAGTTGCATCCACTATAATGGAAGTACTATTGATTAGTTCTTTTTCGAGTGCGATTTCGACTGTTTTATTGATCTGCATGTCTAATAATTCAACATCTTTTAGACGAAGCTTACGAAATTTCGTTAAAGAACTTGAATTGATCACTGATTCTTCTGGAGCCATATCAAGGAAATATTTAAAAGACATATCATATTTTGAACGTTCAACAACATCTACGTCTGATAAATCATAGAACGATTTTAGTAACAAATATTTGAACATACGAATAGGCGGCACTGCATTACGGCCGTTATCAAGGCAATATTTATTCTTTAATTCTTCTAAAACAAACGTAAAATCAACTAATTCATTTATTTGACGTAGCATATTATCTTTCGGAACAATTAGATCGTATAAAGCCATGAAAGGGCTAAGGGTAAAAGATTCTTGATTTGAGATCATTCGAGACACCACCGTTACTTGATACAATAATTATACAAGAAAAAAGTGAAGGCTTCCTCGATAAAATCGAGAAAGCCTTCACTTTTTAAACCACGAGGACTTTTTCAGTGGCCTCCCCCTATGGTGGGGGGCTTTATCTGCTATCATACTATTGATCTAATGTCATAGGTCGCAATCTTGAACAATTACCATTCATTACATTTTTATGTACAATTTGCTTTCCGTTGTCGCTGGTATCTTCATTTCATCCTCTTGTCTGTGGTTGTGCCTGCCTTTTTTCTGTCACAGTCACTATGTTAATCTCTGGTATCGTTAGACTGTTTTTCTTTAACATATTCACTCGCTTGATTTAACTTAAAAATATAAATACCCCATCAATGTAAGTAACACTACATTAATGGGGTATTATTACGGCCTTCTTTTTGTTTATTTAAGCACACCTTTTAAAATAAATCCAAAGGCGATTCCAAATAGCATTGGTGTTAACGTTCCAAGTAAAAAATATTCTGCCCAATCTCGATCATCCATTTGCTTAAATCTTGCAATAGATTTCGCTGTTACGATAAATGCAATTGCTGGAAACGCGCCATTATAAGTTAGTAAAACTACTAAAATCCTTTCAATATATCCAATGACCTTTCCTCTTGTTAAATCATGGTTTTTAATAATCATATAGTTATATTCTTCAACTAAACTTTTTGAGAAAATTTGACTCCCTTGTGCGACATCTTCTTTCCTCTCATTTTTAAATAAATACTTCCCCTCAAAAGTCGCTAATTGATTTGGCATACTTCCTAAAAGAAATTTTATAATATGACCACTAACACTTGTAGTTAAAATCAGTATTATTACAATCGTTATAAACGTATTCATTTGATTTAATTGGTACCCATTATTTGTAAATATCTCTATTACTCTATTAATAAAGAAACTAAATTTCATACCAAAATATAGTTTACAAATAACGATTATTGTTAAAAGGTGCAATAATTGATCGATAATAAAAAAATACAAATCGCTATTAAAATGTTCAAAATATTTCCGACTCTTTCCTAAATCTAAAAGTTTAATCTTTATGTAATCTATTAAATAATGCAGTACTACTATTGAAAGAACTGGAAGCAAAAATAGCATCGTGAAATTAGAAAACTTATATTGCAATGACCATATTAAGCCAAGTGTGATTAGCGTTAATATAAAGTGATGCATTATATGAAGGTTTAAATATTTATTCTTATTCCGAACCATTTTATCCGTTTGAAAGTAAAAATCAGCTATTAAATGTGATAGAACTAAGCTTAAAATAATCATATTTTCATTTTCCTTTCTAAAGGTAAACCAAATTACAATAATTCAACAATGTTCTCACTTATTAAACTTTTAATTTTTATATTTAAATCATTGCTAATAGTTTTCAGGT
This sequence comes from Bacillus sp. AFS017336, assembly GCF_002555445.1. Taxonomy (NCBI): domain Bacteria; kingdom Bacillati; phylum Bacillota; class Bacilli; order Caryophanales; family Bacillaceae; genus Bacillus; species Bacillus sp. AFS017336. Next base: position 257,026 of record NZ_NUCO01000003.1, on the reverse strand, counting down.
CTTGCGTTTCTTTAGGATTTGTTCGTTTTTGTATCGAATTAAGTACTAATTGAATTTCCTCAAATGTATTCAATATTTCTCCACTATTCCCTTTTCTAAAGTGGCTGGAAATCGTTGCAGGAGTTTTATCTAAAATTGAAGCAATTTTCTTTTGCTTCATAAATATTAAGTACATTGAACAAATAATCCCCTGTATCTCAGTTTGATTCTCAATTAATGTATTTTGTAATGTTAATAACAAATTAAACATCATTTCAAACTCAAAAAGATCGTTCTCATTATTTAAATCGGTTAATTTAAAACTAAACTTAGGTCGATTTGAGATTCTTTTTAAACTCTCATTTGCTAAACGTGCCTTTTTTAACAAAGGATGAATCCATGTTTCTATATCAATTTCATCTAATTCCAAATTTATATCTCCAAACGTTAAACCAAAATACGGTTGATTGTCTTTATATTTCCAAATTCGACTTATATAGAATGCAAGCACATATGCACTAGAATAGTGATTACTAACTAATAATATTTCATCTCCCATACGGTGCTTTACGATTGTTTTTACAACCCCGTCTGTCCACTCGTTAATCATTTCAACTATTTCTTTTAAATACATAGATAATTCTTGACCAAATACCTCATCATAAGATGAATTACTAACATCCATAATAAATATAGACACAGGAGTTTTCATAAAAATTCCATCCTTTTCAAATTAAGCATTAATAATAAATCAAATTAAATGAACTAATTATTTATAAATTAGACTATTTAATCTAATTATATCTTAATAAGATAGTATAACCAAATTTTTCTGGTAGGAATCTATTTAAGTAATTGTGAAATTTCTATGAAACTCGACCAAAATTCATTTGAAAAATAGTCGTAATTGAAATCATAATTATAAAAAAAAGAACTAACCACACAAAAATAATTAATATTTTTTGTTTGATCAGATCTCAATTAAATTTATATTTACTTACTGATAAACCTTCACACAAATCCGACTCCTCAAAACATACTCCTCATCAAAAACACTCAACCTAATAAACTCATTAACAGAAGTAACCTTTTCAATCCACACTTCCTCATGAGTAGCAGCTACCTTCAACTCATCCCCATGCCAATTAAACGAAAACTCTAAGCTCTCCCAATCAACCGGTATCCTAGGTGAAATTCTTAACTCTCCATTCAACATACGGACTCCCCCAAATCCATTTACTACGCATTGCCAAATCCCACCAAGTGATGCTGCGTGAATCCCATGATCGCTCGTTTTCATATTAGGTCCAAGATCTATTTCCGCTGCACGTCTAAACAGCTCATAAGCCATTTGGTCATCCTGCATATCACATGCCAACACACAATGAGTCGATAATGATAAAGAAGAATCATGCAATGTCTTTGGTTCATAATAGTTCCAGTTAGCCCTTTTGACATCCTGATTAAATAAATCTTCCAGCAAATAAAACAAAATCATAATATCAGCTTGCTTAGAAACTTGAATTTGATTTACTTGATCTAGATTGTAATCCTTAAACATTGAACCAATATTTTCTTGATTTTTATATTTTGATAAATCTATTGTTTTTAATGTTAAATATGTATCATCTTGTGGAATTACTTGATCCTCTTCCCGAGGGCTCGGTAAATAAATTTTTCTAGCCTTTGCTTCCCAAATTAAATAGTTCATTCCTAAATCTAGTTTTCTACTAAGCTCAGAAAATAAAATTGGTTCATTTTTCTCAAGTTTATTGTAGTATTCCATTGCCTTTTTTATATTCCAATAAGCCATATAATTTGTAAATGCATTATTGTCCACGTGCTCTTTATATTCATCTGGACCAACAACTTGATTAATATGGTACTCCTCCGTTTCATCATTCCATTCTAAACGTGAAGACCAAAAGATTGCTGTGTCAAATATGATTTCATAACCATATTTCTGCATAAAATCAACATCGTTTGTGATTTGGAAATATTGCCATGTTGCATATGCAATATCAGCTGTAATATGTTGTTCAATAAAACCTGACCAAATTTTTGTAGCTTCACCAGTTATAATATCTGCAGCACCCCAAATTGGCGTTACCTCTCCATCTTCTAACCAGGCAGATTCCCACGGATACATCGCACCTTCATACCCATTGTCCTCAGCTTTTCTACGAGCACCTTCAATCGTATGATAGCGATATTCTAATAAACTTCTCGCTTTCGTTGGGTTCGTATAAATAAAGTATGGTAGGACGAAAATTTCTGTATCCCAAAATGTGTGACCTTTATAGCCTTCCCCTGTTAATCCCTTTGCTCCAATATTCATTCGGTTATCGTGTACAGGTGTTGAAACGGTCAAATGATACTGTGCAAAACGAATCGCCAATTGATCAAAGTCATTATTTGAATTGATCGTAATTGGCGCATTGTCCCAAACTTGTTCTTTCCAAGCTTTTACATGGTATTGAAACAGTTCATCATAACTTTGTGTTCCCAATTCTTTTATATGATTTAAGGATTTAGTCATTAAACGATCCAAGCAATAGGATTCTTCCATCCACTCTCTATCACGGCTTGTGAACACATTCGTAATTTTTTCAAATACGATTTTCTCGCAATTATTCAGCTGTATTGGTTTAAACTCTTGAAAAATCTTCCGCCTTTCCATCGAAATCATTGCATCACTCTCGATGTCTTCATCACCTATTTTCACTGAATGGTAAGTATTGAAAACGAAGTCAATTTCTGACTCGGTTGTTGTTTGTACTAATTGCATATACTTCCCATCGTACAAACGTTTTTGACCTTCAGTAAAATGCTGTGCACCGTTATTTGTCACTTGTGCATTAATCCCAGAAGTGACTACTACCTCAGCACAATTATTCAAAGGAGTAATTTCAACTTTTTGAGCAATTACATGCAGATCATCCAATGAAACAAATCGTCTAAATACTAGATCAAATACACTACCTAATGGTGAAACCCATGTAATTTTGCGAACTAATTCAGCATTTTTTAAATTCAATGAACGTTTATATTCAACGATTTTTCCTTGTTTTAAATCAAACACTTCATTATTTAATTTCAGATCAAACCAAAGAACATCGGCTGCATTTGGAAGCTCGGTCACCTCATTTTCATCAAACTTATTAAACGTACCCGCAACAAATAAATTACGAGTTTCGTTTACATACCGTTCCTCCATCGCCGCACGCTGACCCATATATCCATTCCCTAAAGCAAAAATAGCCTCACATTTCCTTAAAAACTCAGGATGAAATTCCGTCTCCGTAATAATCCAATTTTTGTATTCACCAGAACCGCTTTGATAATCCATAATCTTATTCGTCATCAACATACTCCTAACTTTAAATTAATCGATAAAATCAAATTCATCTTAATCAAAACGTTTTGGAATAACAATGGATATTTATTGAACTTTTTAATTTTTACTGTTATATAATTAAATTATTAACAAACAAAACGTTTTGGGAAAAGGTGAAAAACTATGACTCTACTTGATCAATTTATTGCTAGTTTAGGTTTTCAATTTTCAAAAATAGCAAGTTTTCGATTTCAATCTTTTTGGAAATCTCTGTTCTATTTGCTCATTTTGATATTACTTTCAGGCTCTATTATTGCTACCACAAAACTTTCAAAATCGGAGTCGATTAAAAATCAGATTCAAAATTTGCCGAGTGATTACATCATCAATTCAGAAGGGGCTACATCATTAAACGAAGTTCTTCAAATCAAATTACCTCAAGTCAATACAGTCATTGTCTTAGGAGAAAACTTCTCACAACAAGTCTCTTTACAAGGCTTTAAAAATGTAATTTATTTAGATGCGAAAAGCTGGTCGGTTGGTAGAGTTGGTTATCCAACAAAACAATTGAACTATAAAAACTTCCCTTTTTTGAAAGATAAAGAATTAACTAAAAGTGACCTTATTCAAATTAGTAAAAATCTCGACGAAACAATAATAACTTTTACTCCACTTTATCAATATGTTCATCTATTTTTAAATTTGATTGTTCACTTACTTCTCATCAGCATACTCGCTTTCGCAGGAAGTAGTTTCAAAAAACTTCTTCCAATTACATACAAAGAAGTTTGGATTATTACCTGTTACGGTATAACTGCTCCAATTCTCGTTAAAACTTTCATCGAACTCTTAGGATTTACAATTCCGATGTTAACAACTTTTTACTGGATTGTAGTCGCCCTCTTTTCAATATTGACTATTAGATATATTCATCTTTCAGAAGAAACAGTGAATCAAGCATCATAAAAAAAAGAGATTGATCAAATATCGATCAATCTCCTTTTATTAAAGTCGCAACGGATTCCCTTAAAATCAAATCATTTTTTACTTCAATGACTCTTTCTGAATCTTTCTCTTCAAAAATATCAATTAACAGATTTGCTGCAGCAACTCCCATCTTATAAGGGTATTGCCCTACTGTCGTCAAACTTGGTGTTACGTATTGTGACAATAGAATATTATCAAATCCAATAATCGATAATTGTTCAGGTACAGCTAAATTTAATTCCCTTGCCGCCTGCAGTGCTCCAAGCGCCATTACATCACTTGCACAAAAAACTGCTGTTACTTCAGGAAAATTCAAAAGTAATGTAATCATTGCTTGCTTCGCTTTATCTTCTTCAAAATCTCCGCTTACAATCAATTCTTCACGTAATTCGATACCGTGTTCTTTTATTGCCGCTTCATATGCTTGTTTTCGAACTTTACTAACATGAGCGTGTTCAGTTCCGTTTAAATAAGCAATGTTTTTATGACCAACTCGAAGTAAATATTTTACTGCATTTTTAGCACTTTCAAATTGATTTGATGTGACGTAACCGTTCTGCTCTCCTTCACATGGTATATCAATTAACACACAAGGTGTCGAGCTATTAACTGCTTCTTCCAAATATGGATCATTCATTTTTAACCCTTGAATAATAACTCCATCTAACTGTCTTTCGGCACAAATTTGTTTATACGTTTTATTTCTTTGCTTTGTTGTTGTCGTACTTAATAACACAAATTCGTATTCAGTTTTCGCGAGATAATCCGATACCCCACATAATATTTCAAACATAAATTGATCTTTAATACTCTCACGTTTTATATCCGACACAATGAATCCAATTGTTTTTGATTGTTTCATGACTAAACTACGAGCCAATATATTTGGGCTATATCCTAGTTCATCTGCAACTTGAAATATTTTAATTCTCGTTTCTTCGTTTACATCTGAATAGCCATTTAATGCTCGTGAAACTGTCGTAATTGAAAAGCCAGTTGCTTTAGAAAGATCTTTTAATGTAACTGCCAATGCTAACACTCTCTTTTCAAATTAATCTTGTTATTTTAAGTAAATTTACCTAAAGGTTTTGAACCGAAAATTTTTACTAAATTATCATTTCTATACTTACTAGAATAAATGATTTCATCGTATTCTTCAATGACATCTATTTCATTTTGTAAAAAAATAGACATAAATTCGCGAAATATCCGAAACGTTTTGGATATATAATGAAGTTGCTTAATGACAGTGATTGCGTTTTCAATCCCAGCATTTTAAGCAATTAATTTTTTACTAAAACATATATTTCAGGAGGTTTTTTTAATGAGATTTTGGAAACCTGCAACAACTTTATTAGTATCCTCAATGCTTCTAGTTTCTGCTGGATGTGGTAACAAAAGTGACAACGAAACTAAGGATTCAGGCACCAGTTTAAAAGGGAAGACAATCTCGGTTGGTTCGTGGAAAGGAACGGAAGCCGAAGTAACAACTTGGGATAAAATTCTTAAAGACTTTGAAACAGATACTGGTATTAAAGTTCAAAAGAAAATTTATAACGACTACGCAACTCAATTACAAACTGACTTAATCGGCGGTACTGCTCCAGATGTATTTTATGTTGATTCAATGTTAGTTCCAGAATTATCCGCACAAGGTGTATTCGAACCTCTAGATAGCTACATTGATAAAACAAAAGATTTTAATAAAGATGATTTCTTCAAACCAGCTTATGATGCTTTCACAGGTAAGGATGGAAATCAGTATGGTATCCCGAAAGATTTCTCAACATTAGGCCTCTATTATAATGAAGATTTACTGATGAAAGCTGGTATAACACCTGATGATATTCCAACTGATTATAGTAAATTACCTGAATTCTTAAAAAGCTTACAACAAAAGCTTCCTAAGGGCGTTGCAGCAGGTACAACAGCAGCTGAGTTAGCACGCCATCTATTTATTCTCCAATCAAACGGCACTGATATTACCGATGACAAAGGCTATGCAGTTTTAACAAAACCTGATCAACTCGCTGCAATTGAGCCACTAATTACAGCATACAAAGATGGATCAATTAAACGTCCTGCTGACCTTGGACAAGGCTGGTCTGGTGATTCATTTGGAGCAGGAAAAACAGCTTTAATGGTTGAAGGAAACTGGGCAATTGCTCACTTAAATCAAAACTTCCCTGATGTAAAATTCGGTACAAAAGAAGTTCCTAAAATTAATGATAAAAATGGATCAATGATGTTTACAGTAAGTTACTCGATGAACTCAAACTCAAAAGAAAAAGACGCTGCATGGGAATTCATTAAATACGCAACTGGTAAAAAAGGAATGAAAACTTGGTCTGAAGGTACTAGAACATTACCATCAAGAAAATCAGTTTCAGAAGAACTAAAATTCGGTGAAGATAAAATACTTAGCCCATTTATTGCCGCTGGTACATACGCAACGCCATGGCAAAAAGGTGACACACTTTCAATCATCGCACGCGAATATAACAATATGCTTCCATCTGCTTTAAAAGGTGAAATGACTATGCAAGAAGCTATGAAAAAAGCAGAAGATGCTGCAAATAAAGATATTAAAACACAGTTAAATAAGTAAATTAAAAATCACTTGAGGGGACAGATTTAAAAGTCAGTCCCCTCTCCCTTTATAAGAAAATTTTAGTAAAGGAGTACATTATGTCTAGTACCGAAATCAGTTCACCTAATCGTTCAAGGTCAAGAAAAGCAAAAGTAAAATATAAAGCCCATGAAACAATCCAAGGTTATGGTTTCATGCTTCCAACTTTAGTCGTTTTACTTGTTTTTACTTTATTACCAGTTTTATATTCTCTATTTCTATCCTTCACAAAAGTAAATTTATTCGGCGGAATTAGCTATGATTGGGTCGGCTTTAAGAACTATTCAAATGCTTTAAAAGATGAAAGATTATGGATTGCTTTTAAAAACACTCTACGATATGTAGTGTTCGTAGTACCGATTCAAACCGCAGTTTCACTTGTCATCGCCGCAGTACTGAACTCAGGCATAAAATTTCAAAAAACATTTAGAACAATCTTTTTCTTACCTACCCTTACCTCAAGTTCAGCACTAACAATGATCTTTATGTTCTTATTCAGCCTAAATGGTCCATTTAATAATATACTCGTCAAAATTGGCATTCTAGCTGAGCCAGTTAACTTTATCAACGAAACGAACTTTGCATTAACAACCATTATGATCATGAATATATGGTCAACCGTTCCTTTTTTCATGACGATTTATCTAGCAGGACTCCAAGACATCCCTCATTCACTTTACGAATCAGCAGAGATTGATGGAGCAAACGCGTGGCAAAAACTAATTAAAATTACAATTCCAAACTTAACACCTATCACAAACTACGTGGTATTGATGGGAATCATCGGGACATTCCAGCTATTTGACCAAGCTTATATCATCTCAGGTGGATCAGGTGGACCGAGCAATGCAACACTAACATTTTCACTAATAATCTATCAATATGCATTTAAAACAATTGGCACAATGGGCTATGCATCTACCCTAGCCATCCTATTAACGATCCTTATCTTTGCAGTCTCAATGCTCGCCCGCAAATTAAACAAAGAAGAATCTTTATATTAAAGGAGTGAAAAGTGTTGAAGAAAATGAAATTCACTAGAGTATTAACCTATACCGTTCTAATCATCTATGCCCTAGTCACACTTTACCCATTCCTTTGGGCAGTTCTAGCAGCATTCAAACCATACAAAGAAATCGTCGGTGGAGGTCTAGCCTTACTACCAAACGAACCTACTTTTGACAATTTCAAATATATATTCACAAGAGACCCATTATTTACAAGATGGATCTTCAACTCATTCTTAATCGCTACAATTGGAATGATCGTAAATGTCATCCTAAACACAATGTCCGGCTATGCCCTCGCTAGAATTCGATTCCCAGGAAGACACTATATCTTCCTACTAATCTTAGCCTTAATGATGGTACCCGGACAAATCCTATTAATACCAAACTATCTCATTATGAAATCACTTGGATTACTTGATAACTACTCATCATTAATCATTCCAGGTGCAATTAACTTCGCCTACATATTCATGATGAGACAATTCTTTGTAAACTTCCCAAAAGAAATCGAAGAAGCCGCCTATGTTGAAGGCCTTAGTAAATTCGGTACGTTTTGGAGAGTCGTATTCCCCGTTGCAAGAGCATCAGTTGCAACACAAGCAGTATTCGTATTTTTAGCATTCTGGAACGAATTCATGAAACCATTGCTTTATATTACTTCACCACATAAATACACATTAACTCTTGGACTTCAATCATTTCAGAGTCAAAATGTTACTCAGTGGAATTACATAATGGCTGCTTCGGTAGTTTCAATCATTCCAATTATTATTATTTATATCTTATTAAATCGATACTTTATGCAAGGCTTTAGAGTCGGCAGTGATAAATAAAATGGAGGCATTTTTATGGGGAAAATAGAGGCAGTAATTTTTGATTTGGATGGTGTTATAACAGACACGGCGGAGTTTCATTATATTGCTTGGAAGAAGCTTGCAGAAGATTTAGGGATTTCGATTGATCGGGAGTTTAATGAAACTTTGAAAGGTGTCAGTCGAACAGAGTCTTTGGAGAGGATTCTTGAGCTTGGTAATCGACAGAATGATTTTAGTGCTGAGGAAAAAGATGAGTTGGCGACTAAAAAAAATCTTCATTATGTTGAGTTATTGGAGCAGATTACGCCTGCTGATTTGCTTCCTGGTATAGAGTATTTTTTGAAGCAAATTAGATTAGCAGGTTTGAAAATTGGTATGGCTTCGGCTTCTAGGAATGCTTTTTTGGTTGTTGATAAGTTGGAGATTGGTCATTATTTTGATTATATTGTGGATGCTGCGACTGTGAAGAATTCTAAGCCTGATCCTGAGGTGTTTTTGCGGGCTGCGGAGGCTTTGGGTGTTTCTCCTGATAAGTGTGTTGGGATTGAGGATTCTGTGGCTGGGGTTGAGGCTATTAATAGTGCTGGGATGTTTTCGGTTGGGATTGGAAGTTGGGAAATTCTTAGTCAGGCTGATTTTGTGATTTCTTCAACTATATTTTTAGCTTTCGATAAACTAAAGAAACAGTACGTTTTATTAGAAAAGAATAAAGATTTTTAAATGCTCGAATGAAAATTCGTAAAATTAAGAAGTTTAGTATGTAGATTTAATGTTAAGCACAATGAAAACAAATTTCTATCGATTCCTGTATAGTTCATTCGTAATAGCTTAGTTAATCCATCTGTTACTTCTATTTATTCAAATCATGTATAGCCAAATGAGAAAGATTTGACAGCTGATATAGAATTTTTACCTATAATAAAGGAAGAATATAAAGAAATGCAGAGAGTAAATCAGAGTCCATTTCTTAATATATTAAGTTCAATATTAAGCCTAAAATTAAACAAAAAAAGAAAATAAGAATGCTTTAAAAACTCTGACAACAAAAAGTATGAAAGTGATTGGCACTCCTTGGAATATATGTAAGCTATACTTTTTCTATCCGCCGAATATATAGACAACCGAGTATGCGAAAAAAGAGCGCGTTCCAATTAGGAACTCGCTCTTTTTTTCTAAAATTAATTTTGTAATTATTGAAAGGAATAAAAATAATCATACTACCTATTATAAATAACAAAACTTTATATAATAGATTTAAAGATAATATATTTATATTCCTAGAAATACCCTTGGCCATCCCATTTTAAACCATGATAATCATTGCCAAAATTCCCCATAAGTTTATTTGTTAGTTTACATATATCATCAGTCTCTTTAAAATTGGTTTACTTTCCCAAATATGAGATTCTAAGAAGACTTGACTAATGTAGCTTTAAGAAGTAGGATGTGTTTCTCTTTCATACTTTTCAATTTCTTGTTTAATATGATTAAAACTTTGTTCTATACTATCCTTTTTGGAATTAAAAATTCCTTGGTATTCTTCCATAGACGTATATTTTCTAAAACGTTCTTTAAATAAATTAATTTCCGATATATCTCCACCAGTTCTCATAAGACATTCCATACGAATTAATAATGATTCCATAGTAAATATAAAAAGTTGTGTATTGCTATTAGTAAAATATTGTTCATAATTATTAAGTAACTTTAGTGCTTCTTCTGGCTGATCTTTTTTAAAATACCGCGAAGAATATAAATTAAATTGGGCTCTTAAATAAGAATCAATATCTCTTGGGTGCAACTTTAATATTTCTTTGCATTTATTTATATATTTCAAACATTCTTCTCGATTTTTCCCAGATAAGTCACCAACCTGTTTAGTATAGGAGTTAAACCTTTGTTTAACTAATCTAGGTTCATTATGTGTGAATGAATCAACTTTATCATATTCTTTTAAAATTGTAAGTAATTTACATGCTGCTGTTTTAATATCTATATTTACCTCACCTTTTTTTAATATTGGGATTCTTTTCTCCATATGTTCATAGAACTTAAATAAGTCTCTTTGTCTTATTTTAATTATTTTTCTACTTAGAATTTTTTTATTAATACTTAGTAGAGCGCGTAAAACTATTATTATAATTTGTTCTTGTTTACTCCTTTCACTTTGATTCTTTAATTGATTTTGAACTTTATCCAAATATTCAATATGACTTACTAATTCGGTATCATTAATATTGGTAAAAATTTTAAGAAGTTTATCTAAATCAGGTTCACAAAAGAATGAATTTATTAAATACTTTTTATCACCATTCTTTTTATATATTGAAAGATAAAGTTCTGAGAGTAATTTTCCTAATGAAACTTCTTCATCAAATTGAATTTCAAGAATGCGATCTTTTAATTCCTCTAATTTCGGGTACCATTCCAAATCTTTTAATTTGAAGACATTAAAAATTTCAGTTGAGTAGTTTCCATCCATATATTCAATATATAATTCATTAACATAATATTTATCTGAAGAAGGAATTGGTTGCAAAAATCCGATATTGGTAAAAGTTGTAGATCTTAAATTGTGTTCACCTAGCTTTTTCAAACCTAATTCATTCCGTAGGTATGTAAGAAATTCTTCGTTTATTTCACTTATATTCGCTTCTGAACAAATATAACAAAGAATGGATAAAAATATTTGAGACCCTTCTGCCATACTTTCAATTGTATTTTCAAAACAAAATACTATAAATTCTTCTCTTTGATCATGTAGTTCACTTGATACAGTAGAATACACTGTATCGTATCCTACTCTTATATCTAATAATTCCTTTCTAGTAGATTTTAAAGTATTACAGAAAGCAATAATAAGTCCTGGATTCCCTTCAGTATATTTCTGAATCCACTCCCAATCTTCCAAAGTAATTTTCTTTTCATATAATATTTCTGCATTTAAATAACTCTCAATTAAATCTTTTGTATTTTCAAGATTGAACTGAAATAATGGTAGTTTTGCTTCCCTATCTCCAAGTCCATATCTGCTTGTAATTATTAACCTTGATGGTTTAGTGAAATTATTAATAAATTTTTGAGCGATTCCAGTAAATTCAGATAAATTACTCTTTACAGTCTCAGTTTCTAAATTATCCAATATAAGTAATGATTTTGTGGAGAAAATCTCTTTCCAGACTAATTCTTCTATATCACAAAATTCTTTTTCACTAATGTCAATGTCCATAAATGAAGCCATTCTAAAAATTAAATCTTTATGATTACTTATTACCTTTTCAAACCTACGTATCGCTCCATGTTCAAATACAGTATTTTTAAAACTCATAAAATAGATTTTTTCAAATGGTTGGTCTGGGGAATTTACTAAGTCCTCGATTAATTGAAGTACTAATGCAGTTTTCCCAAGACCACCATGGCCAATTATAGACACAGGAGTAGGTTTTGTTATTTCAAATTTAAGCTCCTTTAGTTCTTTGCTTCGACCTATAAGTCTATCAAAGTTTTTACCTACCGGATATTCAATAAACACTCTAGGAATATTAAATTCATTAATATCATTTGTTAAAAAAATATTCCATTTTGTTTCATAATTACCATCTTCTAATCCTTTGATAAACTTATTACATAAAACAGTAATTTGTTCCATTTCATCTGAAGTGATTGACCTAGAGTGCATTATATTATTTCTATGTTTTATAAGAACAGAAACATTTGTCTTCTCAGTGTAATTATATTTTTTTTGTTTAAACTTTTTACTTTTTACAAAATCGACTAATTCACCAATATGTGAATATTTTAATAGAGTTTCATAACTTTCAACATTATCTTCACCATTTGCTAAAGCTATTTCTTTCAATCTTTCTTTAAACCCAACATTCATATCGTCAATATTAGAATAAAATGATATGTATTCTCTAATTAAATTTTCAAGAAAAAAAATCATTTTGTATCCATCAACATTAATAATCATCTTATATCTCCTTTCAATGGTAAAAATTCACATTCTTATCTAATTCAACATTTTAACACAAAATATTACAACTATTTTAAATTTTTTAAAATTTCATACTATAAATTGTTACAAACGTAACTGCATTTTATAAATTATTATAGGATTTTAAAAACTTTAACAAATGTTAATTTATTTCATTTCAGCGTTCATCCACCTTTTTTAATATTTTACTTAAGTGAAAAAGACTAGCACCCGTATGTGGAAAGAATTCAAATAAGTATATTGCTACCTTGTACAGAGGTATGTATTATTGCAAGAGTAATCGCAACCGGTATTGTAGTGAGAGAATGATTACCAGGGGCATATAGTTGCCGATTGCTAAAATTATCTTGATCGTTTTGAAAAATCAAAAGATACATTAACAGATGCCAAAATTAGAGAGGTTTCTGGAATCGAAGTAGTTTTTGGGGTAACTGGATTTACTTTTGCAAATTACGAAAATGGTTTAAAAGTATGACAATATATAACAAAGCATAATCTTTAATTGGTTTGTTTGCATTAGCTATAAATCTAGTATTTATTTACAATAATAGGCCGAGAATTATTCTTGGCCTCATAAACTTTATCTAGTGTAAAAACGCAATATCCAAACACAAACATAAATTCAAATATTACAAATCAATCTTTAGGAATATATCACCAGAAACTTGCATTACAAAATAAGAAATCAATAAACTAACTACTAAGTGATAAATAATCGACACCAAATTAATATCTGCCTCCGAATATAAAGCCAAATATCCTGGCACCCATTCCTGAATCCCAGAAATTCTAGTACCCAATGACAATATAACAAAAAGAACAATTCTAGAAATCGTCGATACAATTGCACTCTTAGTTACAGAAATACTCATTACTACAAATACCGAAAATATTAGATAAAACAACACCGCTAGACTAGCAACGATTAATGATTTGTTATCACTATTAAGAATGATTCACTCTTTAGTTGCATAGCTTGCCCTTCTTACAAATAGTGCGTAGCTAACTATCGTTATGATTAAAAAGGAGATAAAATAAATTAGAATAATTCCAAGCATCGCCGTAAATTTAGCAAAAATCAATCGTCCCCTATCAGCAACTCTTGTTACCTCTAGTAGTATTTGTCTTTCAATTCGTTACGAGCCAATTAGACTTACTCCTACATACATAAATAATATCAACGGAATTCCAATTAAGAAAAGTAGCTGCCAAATTGCACTAGTATATTGGATCGAGTCAAACTTACAACCAAAGAAGCCCAGCTCCTTCAAGTACCTAAGATATTTTCAAAAACAAAAGTCCTACTTAGTACTCTAGTAGGACTTTTTATTAATAATCTATTTACAAACATCCAAAATTTAGAGTAGTTATCATCGTACGCAATAGTCTTTTTAATTTGTTCTTCTAATATTCCGGTTAATCCATACTATGTTGGGGCTGACCCTAACAAAATACGAGTAACTATTAATATTTAAGAAAGAAAAACCCATCTAATCCCAAATTAAAATATTATGAATTCAATATAAGGTAAAAGATAAGTAATTCCTCCAATTACATAAATACATGCCTTCATAATCTTATTTTCTAAATAGTTATATAGTAAATTTTTCAAAGGTATTAGTATCCAAAGAAGCATAAATGAGATTGGAAATCTGATCATTATTTGGAAACTTAATAAAATAAATATTAGAACTAATATTAATTGGCAAACGTACTTCATCTTAAAATAAATTGATAAATTCACCTTAAACATCAAGTTTTTTTTCAAGAAATCCATTTCATATTTATTCAATTTTGTTAAGATGTTGTCGATTACAAACAAAATAATAAATATTATACCTATTTGATAATATACGTTACTCAATGAAAGAAATAATAGATTTAATATAAGGATAAAAGTAATACCGAAAATAATATCTCTGTGATAGTACCTCATTTTTAATAGTTCTTTTATCAAATAAAATCTATATTCGGGTTCGTAATTCTTATATAATAATTTTGTTTTAGAGGTATTTTTTCTTGTGGAGGATAATAATATTTGTTGGGCTTCTACTATTTTACTAAAATTTTTATTTAATAAACCTTCTCCTACTTTAGACATCAATAGATAGTAATTGTACAATATCGAGTAATTTAGATTATCTATTTTCAACATCTGAATGAATAATAGTAGAGAAATAATTAATGGGATCAAGATAGAATCTAAATACATAGAAAGAAATGAAAGAACGACAGAAATCATTATAAATACAGAGAATATTAAATTTTGATATTTATATCGCATAAAACAAATTAGATTAATCATGCTATTTATCAACAATGCAATGATCATTCCATTACTTATCGTTTTCATAAAAAGAAAATAAATTAACAAAAAGATTAAACTTGGTAAAATCATTTTACTTATTAAATAAAATTTAAATTTATTAAAGTCAAAATATTTATATTGAAAAACATACATAGGTATATTAATAATGGGATTGTTTTGAAATATCTTTAACACACCATATATATAAATAGCAAACGGTAAATATAATTCGATATATGTATCATAATACTTAATTTCATCTCTAATAATTAGACTTAAAATTAATGTACTAAAAACAAATAAAAAAGCATTTAAAGGATACTTTTTTATTGTCCTAACTATCTTTCTTTTTTGATTAAGCAATATGAAGTAATAAGGTGAACTAATCATAGCTATCACCAATTAATTTAGAAATTGTTTGTCGATTCATTTCATTGGGGCTAAAGCTAAGCAACCTCGAATCTTTTATTATCAAATATTCATTACAAATTTCTTCTAAACTATCAATATCATGACTTGAAACGATAATAATTTTATCTTTACTCTTTTGTGAAATTAACATTTCTTCTAATATATTTACTTGTACTGGATCGAGCGTAATAAATGGTTCATCTAATAGCAAAAGTCTACTTTCTCTTAAACAGCCAAAAACAATTGCAAATCTTTGAATAGTTCCTCTCGACAAAGCATATGGAAAATAATTAATATATTCTTCTAACTTAAAAAGTCCAACAATCTCGTCAATTTTTTGTCTTGCAATTTCTTTTTTATAACCCTTAAGTCTACATAAAAATAACATTTGTTCATACATAGTTAAATCTTGAAAAAATGAATGCTCATCACTAATAAATGTAGCGTCCAAGTCAAAATAATCCATATGATTTATTGAAGTATTATCTAATAATAAATCACCTGATGATTCTATTTTTAATCTCATTATTGTTTTAAGTAAGGTTGTTTTCCCTGAACCATTCCTACCTATCAATCCATAAATTTTATTAGTATTGAATTGAAAATTTATTTTATTTAATATGTATTTTTCTTCATATTTTAAGGTAACATCTCTTAACTCAAGCATCTTATCACCATCTTTATTTAATTTTGAAAAGAATACTATTTTTACTTATCCAAAATAAAAAGAACTGCACTTAGAAAAATAATTGGTTAATATCATAACTTATGTTTTTGTTAATCGATGATATTGAACATATATATAATCTCGTGGATTTTTTAGTAAACATTTACATCATTATCTTAACATTTCAAAAGGTAAATATTGCTAATACTCCTTGTCATATTTGTGAATAATTTCACATTATTACTTTCACGCTCTTTCTATTACTTTGCATTGGATTCTAATAAAAGCCCAAGTTCTTTAGAATTTCTTAAGTATTTAACTTTATACTTAATTAATCGAATCTCCATCTTTTTATTTATTATTTTAAAATTCGTATTTTACATAAAGTTTTTTGCCACAAAAAAACAAATTGTTTACAAGTTAGAAACATCCTATGACATAAATAGAGACAATTAAAAAGTACGATACAAATATAAGATTTCAGGAGAGTGATATGAGGAAAAAGAAAGTTGGAGTTCACAGATTTAATAACCTATAAATATATACGTAAATAAGGAGAGAAACCATGTCTAATAAGATTATTTGGGTACTTCTGGGAATGTTTTTAGTTCTCTTACCAACAGCAAATGCAACAACTTTTAAAGTAGGTTTTAACAGTAATAAGTTCTCTCATTATATAGATGATCTAAATTTAAATACTTCCCATTCTACTTATGGTCAGACAATTGATGTAAGTTTAACGACGAAGAAAAATGTTGATACAGTTTCGTTATCATTTTTAAATGGTACGAATCAAAAAAATGTTACTTTATCTAAAACATCCGCGCATCAATTTTCGGGGAAAATAAAGATTACAAGTTCATTTACTAAAGGTGAATATAAACTTAAATCAATTAAATTTGATCATAAAAATCTAGTAATCTCTAATAAAAAAATCAAGTTTGCTATTTTAGATTTACCGACTCCAAACATTGATCCAGTTACAAATCAATCAACAGCCATTAATGGGTCATTTTTATCAAATAGTCATGTAGAAGTGTATAATGATTCTACACTAATTAGCACTGTGAAAACAGACGAAAATGGTGAATTCAATTCTGTAATAAAACCAGTCAAAGAATTTACCAAGTTAACAGTCATTGGTGTTAGCGAAGGAATTCAAAGTAAACCTATTACAATCGATGTAAAGGATACGATTGCACCAATCATTTCTTCTGTTTCACCTTTAACAGATCAATCTCAGTATGTTAATGGACAATCTGAGCCTTCTGCATCTGTAAAAATTTATATGAATGAAACACTAATTGGTGAAAGTATCGTTAATTCAACAGGAAAGTTCAATGTTAATATCGGTAAACAAACAGCGAATTCATCACTTAAAGTAATTGTTGTTGATCAAAGCAATAATCAAAGTAAACCATTTACTGTACGAGTATCGCATTACACCCCACCAGTAGTACAAAATCCGGTGAAAAGTAATTCATCTTTATCAACTGGACAACTGATAATTATCAATTCGCAGACAAATAAGCTAACTTACTATAATAATGGTGAAATTATTAAAACCTTTAATGTTGCAACAGGCAAGTCGGCAACTCCTACGCCTACTGGAAAGTTTACAATCGTAAACAAAATTAAGAACCGCCCATGGTACAAAGGGAATATTCCTGGTGGTGACCCTAGAAATCCACTTGGAAAACGTTGGATGGGATTAAGTGTTGGTGCTGCATATGGAATTCACGGAAACAGTAATGAAAGTTCAATTGGCAATTCAGTAAGTTCAGGTTGTGTTCGTATGCATAATAGTGATATTCAATGGCTATTTGAACAAATTAATGTTGGTACAACAGTTATTATTGCTAAATCTTCAAATTCTAATATGGCAATTGCCCATTTTTATGGTATATCGATTGCATAATAAAGAAGAGGCTGTCTCTTTGGTCGGTTTTGTGACTAAGGGACGCCTCTTTATTTGAATAGCTATGTGTGAAATGTACTAGTAATAGTCGTCATTTTCATAAATTCCAATTACTTTTTGTTTTTCCAAAAAGTATAAAGAAGTTCATTATGCTTTTCTTCTAAGTTCGGAATTTTGTAGGTTTCCTCTGCTTTGTCTGAAAAGATTGAAACTCTAACATCACCTGTTGCATTTTGTCTTTGCCAGTATGATGATTTAATCTCAAACGATTGGAGATGCTCCATTGGTACGAAACGAGTGGTTGTTTGAAAAATATTTGTTTTACGAATGACAGATATTGTATCAGAAAACGTCAGTTGATTTTCTTTTCTTCTATAGAAAGTTTGATAGAAAATTATTACAAGTACGAGTAAGATCAAATGAACGTATTGAAAAAGGTTAATATCTAAAACAGCTACACTAAGCCATCGAACGACCTCAATACAAAATACCCAACTGCTCATATAAAAAAGACCACTACGCCAAGAGTAGGATGTTGAACGACTAGTGATGTGCTGATCTTGAAGGATAAAAGTTGGAAAGTGATCTCTGAGATAATCATTTAAATTATGTTTAGAAAATAAAGGTTCAATTATCAACACTTCTCCACTAGTATTATTAGTTCCCAGCGTTTCAAGCGATAATGAAACTTTCTTAAATATGCGAGTAAACCCATTTTCACGAATTACAATAGAGCGAATCTGGTGTTCTCTCACATGGATTTCTTTAACTTTGTAAATACCTTGGCGAACACTCCAAACGGATTCACTAACTTTTCGTTCATAAAATGCATGATATAAAGTGCATATGACAAAAGCAATTATAAGACTTACTAAAAGATAGAATAGGATTGCAACACCAATTGTCATTATTGAAGAAGGATTTTGAAGCATTTTAAGTAACTCAAGACTAGTCGTTTTCAAGTCTTTTATTCCTCCAGATGAAGAATTCTTATCTGGTTTCCATCGATTATACATATTGGCAATGAAGCCTAGGACTGACCACGCTGTAGATATCCCGACGAGCATCCATTTCCAACTGGAAACTGTTAGTATACAGTATTCTACAAACGAGAAACGATTTAATTGAAAACGCTTAGGCTTAACCTCTGTACGTTCAACAGCATTTATTTTATGATGAATTAATTTTTCAATCCCGTGGAACTGTCGCATTGAGATTGTAAATTGAACCGAATCTTTTCCAACGATTTCAAAGGTAACCGTTTGAAGACCGAAACGTGAGCGTAACAATGTAGTTTCTAAAGACAAACTTTTTATATTTTCATACGGAATAATTTGTTCTTTTTTCACAAAATATCCACTTCGATAATGTAAAGTATTCTCATCGAATGTTCCAGTTGTTGTATACCAATTAAGACCGGCAGTCCAAATTATGAATAAGATATATAAAAGAAACGCTGTAAGAATATAAGGCTTATAATGGGAGCTCGAACTAATTAATCCCAAAATCAGCATGAGTAATGGATAAATTTTATTTTTGATCTGTGAATATGTAAAGTAAACCGATTCAATTGGATGGTTTTTTACAATCATTGCGTTTGTTCTCCATCCTTAGGTAATTCACGAATCTTCTCAAAAATGGCCGAACTAATTCGATCAGCTTCTGTCTCCGTTACAGCACAGATCACATGAACATCCCCAGCTGTATGAATCGTAACTTGATGCAAGGAAAACATTCGAGAAATAAATGTTTGATCGCGCTCAACATGTTGTACTCGATTATATGGAATTAAACATTTAGAACGATACCAACCCTGTTTATTAATTTGAATGGAATCAATATTTAAATTATAGGTAAGATTCTTAAAATGAAGATAATCACTTACAATACTAGATAACAATTTCCACAAAAGATATAGTATAACAATGAAACATACTTTTTTGACGATTGGATAATTAAATTGAATAAAGACTACAACTGTTATCACAAATGGAATGAATTGAATAATAATGGTATGGATTATTTCAATAATCACCGTAAGTGGGTGAACAGATTGAAACGTTTCTTGATTGTTTTTCATGAATAGTTTCCTTTCTATCATTCTTATACCTTAGTATATAAAATTTGTAAAAAAGAAAACATAACCAAATAATGGAGAAAATTCTCTTAAAATATAATATTAGGGGGAAATGTATTCTAGCAATAAAAAAAGAAATATAAATCAAGTATCTTCTTCAACGGACCCCTAACATTCCACTCACAATGCATAAGAGTTAATCGATTTCAATCATCTTTCACCATTTCACCGTTAAGGCCCCCAATTAAACTACTAATAATTTAAAAAATCCACTATCTTCCTATTATTTAACACTGGCTATCCCCCACCAATTCTACTAAAATAGAAATATTGTAATAAAATGTAAACTAGCTATTGGAGGAGTATTGTGTCAACTTATAAATCACAGCTGAAACGCATCGTAGAAGGGTTAAAACATACTGATCCAGCGATTCGTTCCGGTGCAATTCATGACTTAATCGTACTATCAGATGTAGATAACTTACAATTTAATTTATTTACATTAGAATGGTTAGCAAAAGAAGCTGCTTATCCATTTCCAAAGCCAATTCAAGTGTGGGATGAACCAAGTTATCATCTGATCAATTTCATCACTGATTTCCATTTACCTGAATTAACTGAGTGCTTAATCAAATATTATCCTGAATATAGTAAGGCTGCTAAAGAGGAAGTCATTCGATACATAAGCGATTTTGATGGAGAAGAGTATGAAGTTGCTATCTTGGAGTTAATCGAACAAGATATTCAACAAAACCAAGTTGTTTTACCTTTAGAAGTGTTGTACGACAATCCTGGCATTGTTATTAAATTATTAGACAAGCATACTCATTTATTTGAAGTAGAGGAATATAAAACTACTTTTTACCGCCTGCTGTCATTCTGTTTAGATAAAGGTTATTTAGATCGGTTCAAAGTAAAATACATTGCACCATTATTATTAGCAGATTATCAAAAGCTAAAAGAAGAATTTGTAGCTTATCAAAATGATTATGATATTAAGTTTGTGTATGGTTCTTGGAAAGAAACTTACTTACAAATTCGCTCGATCATGTCAATCTATCTTTCTTTAATGGAGTATTATTTTAATGACGAGATGACTCCTGTTATAAAAGAAGCGATGTCATTTCCAGACCCGTTTATTCGAACAAGTGCGATTATCGCCGCTCTTCAAAGAGACATTGACGTAACTGAAGAACTTATGATGGATTGCGCTACAAATATAGAATCGACTGAATATTTCTATTGGGAGTTACTTAGAATTCGAAAAGAACATCTATTCCCTATTAAAGAGAAAAAACAAGAATATTTTGCTAAAAGTCATTTATTCCTACATATCGTGCAAGAACATGATTTCATACCTGAACAAATCGATTTAATCAAAGAGCTTGATATTGAAAACACATATGATCAACCCGTACGTTATTACTTAACTTCAGTTTCATATGATGACCAAATCATTCCAGCTTGGGTAGGTGCTTACTCTTTAGAGGAAGATAATGACTCTATTCATATGTGGGATGGTACTTATATAGAAGATGGACAGTTTGGTGAGAAATCAATTGAAGAGCATGTACAACAATTTATGAACAGAAGAGATTCTGAAAAAGAAGCAGATGCATCCATTGTTTACTATAAAGGGAAACCAAAAACAGGTATATGGATCTACGTTTTGTACGCTATGCTAGCAATTAGAGGTTACCGAGCATTTTCAACAATGGACCCGGTCTATCTCACTTTAGTAAGTATTTTCGCAGTTTTAATCGTTTCATATCATATTTATAAAATCACACAATTAAAAAATAAAATCGAAATCATTGGTGATGTTGTACGCTATACTAAGAAAAATACTTATTCTCAAATTTCACTAGAAGACATTAAAAAAATAGCAGTTCAAAAAGCTGACATGAAAGCAAGATTCCTAGACCGTCGTTCAAAAGTTGTAGTCATTTACAACAAACAAAATAAAGTAGCACTAGAATTCCCATTAGAATGTGTTTCATATGATGAATTCTCATTTGTTATTAATCAATTGACGGATCATTTAAAAGAGCAACCACATATTCAGCAACAATAATTAAAAGAAGAGATGCCGTTTTAATTTAACGTCTTCATATTAAATTGCTAAATGTAGTAAAAGAGGAAGTGAATATGCTTCCTCTTTTTAAATGGTCTCAATATCCACCCCAAAATTGATACTTATACTTATTAAAATCCATTTGATGCTTCAAATATTTTTGGAAAAATCCCATCTGATCTTGATTAATTTCAAAAGTTCCAATAACGGGATGATTGGTCGATAAATTAAAAATTCTACGATACTCATCGAGAGAAATACCTGTAAGTTCTTCGTCTCCCACGATTATTTCATCATCAATTTCATTCCATTCAATCATCCTAGTCGTTTCTTCTTCAGTGAAATAATAAGGTGATTGTTGAATTCGTTCTGCAAACAGTCTATTATTTTGAGCATATTGCATAGCCGATAAACAATCAACATACGAACCAATATACATATAGTAATCCCAACCAAAATGCACAAAAAATTTGTCCTTTAAATACAACTCACAACCTAGGAAATTTCGTAAAACCATTTTACAAATCAGGCGTATCTCGCCAATATTTACCACCATATCTTCATTAAGTATCAATTCGTCAAACTCTGTTTCGTATAAAGAAGATTTCTTATCTTCTTCAGAAATATTCAAGATTGATAGCTTTAAAATTCGCAATGAGTTAATACCACTTTCCTCTAAGAAATTAATAATAGTTTCAACATAGGCAGCTTCAACTTGAAGATATTCATCTAATGTAAATTCTTTCCCATAAATGATTTTTCCAATTTCAGAAAGACAAGTCCACTCTTCTGTTAGGGAATAGGAACCATCTTCATTTCTAAAATCAGGATTGTACTTTGTAACGCGCCACTGATAATTTATTTGATTAGTCAACTTGCTCCTCCTCAATTCATCTTTATTAAATAGTATCATTAATATTAAATTTTTTAAGTTTAATATATTATTACTACTTTAAATAAAATCTTATATATTTATCATTCATTTTCACTATAAAAATAGCAGGTTAATCAGAAGGCGCATTATTTTTAATGCTAGATCTAATCAAAACTCAACAATAGTCTTATTTTAACAATAAAAATAGACAGACCTGTAATTTGCGATTTGGTCTGTCTTTTGACTTAATTTATTCGAAACTCCATTTTCCTATTTTTCGTCGCCATTCCAATTGACTCATAAAAATGGATTGCATTTTGATTACTCTCAGAAACTCCTAACTCAATGCTATCAACATTCAATTCCTTAGCGAAATTAAATACAAATTGCATAAGCTTCCTTCCGATTCCCATTTTCCTTTTCGCATCATCAACACATAAACTATTTACAAGTAGAATCTTTCTCGCATTAACAAATGAATTTTCATGTACTTCTTCTTCCTTTAATACTGCCACTCCTACTATTTCCGCTCCTAAAATGGCCACATAGATATGTTGTTGCTCATCTTTCAGTTGATGATGAAAATCCTCTTCCCCTACTGGAGTCGAGTTCTCTTTGTATAGGTCAGGTCTCTCCAAAACGTGCAAATCATGAACTTGTCTAAATAAAGATAATAATGAATCGTAATCCTCATTTTTAGCATTTCGAATATGAATCTCCATGCTTCTCACCTCTTCAGTTGTTTATCATTTCACTTAAATATTATCTTATCCTAAAGAATTCAAGACAAACTTTTTAGTTTCATTGATCATTCTATTCATTATAAAAGCCTTTAAAGTAACCGTTCCTTTTGAAGTATTTATACGCTTTTTCATGTTTATTTTTCATTTCTTTTAGACCCTTATTTAAGTAATCTAATGTTTGTTTAGCAAATTCTCCATTTCCCTTCGAGTCACTATTACTTGCATTCATCACATCCATTATATAGGCATCTTTAGAAGCAAAAGCATAATTAATCCATAATATCAGACCTTTATCAGGGGTCTTTTTAAATTTGAAATTCTCTAGTAATTCATCTAACTTCCCTAAATCTTCCATCGCTTTTTGTGCCAATTTCTCTTTTTCATTTGATTTATTTAACTGTTTTAAATCAGCTTTTACAAGCAGTAAAGAAGAACTTATTTTTTCTACTTTATTTTCATTCGTTTTTGATATTGGATATGAATTCGATTTTTGATAAATAAAAATACCTATTCCAATCATAATGATCGCAAAAAATATGACAAATATTTTAGTAGTTTTCATGCTACAACTATTCCTCCGATTTTTAATATGACCCCACAAAATACCAATCTTTATCTAACTTTTCAATTTGTTTAAAGTCACCGCCAAAATCATTTAAGGACGGCTTCGCATGTGGAGAATAGACAAATCCAGAGAAATTGTCTAGTACGCCTCGAAAAGTATAGAATAAGATTTTTATATTATTCCCATCTCCTTCA
This sequence comes from Bacillus sp. AFS017336, assembly GCF_002555445.1. Classification (NCBI taxonomy): domain Bacteria; kingdom Bacillati; phylum Bacillota; class Bacilli; order Caryophanales; family Bacillaceae; genus Bacillus; species Bacillus sp. AFS017336. The sequence goes on along the minus strand of NZ_NUCO01000003.1, from coordinate 232,441 downwards.
ACTACGATATCTCCACCACCTTTAGATAGCGGAGCATATTTCTTTGGAAGGTGGATTAGCGTTTTGTTATATGAGACATTGGGCTTTAGTGATCCATTCGATACCATCTTCACTACTTTTTCTCTTTCAGATTTATGTTCTTTAAATGCTGCGTTTAAAACGATTTGATTAAAAGGTACGAAAATTAATAATAAAATAGTAATAATTTGTACTACTACCGGCTTCCAATTCTTATTTTGAAATAAGACGATGAAACTGATAACTGTAACAAATAAAAAAAATCCAAATACAATTAACAAAACAAAAGGCATTAGAAATACTGTTAAAATGTCCTCTATGTGCCACTGTGTAAATTCAAAAATGATAACGATTATACTACTAATAATTGATAATATTAATAAGAAATTTTTCTTCAACTTCATTAAACCTTCCTCACTTTTATAGGCTTTCATTCTATTAAAAACGCATCAAAAGGAAGAACAATAATGTTCTTCCTACATACACAAGTCTTGATTTTGCAAGCAAACTAATTAGTTGATTTATTTAATTGATCTATTCCCTTTTCAATTGAAGTATATAGCAGACCTGCTACTACTAATCCGATAAAGGAAATTACTGCTACTAATATTGTGTGTAGTATATGATTCTCCACAAAAGTTGCTAAGAATCCAATACTTATAGCGATTAAAATTAAAATTGAAACTTTATAACTTCTTTTTAATTGTTCCAAGAACATTCGCCTCTTTTCTAACGATCAAAGATGCTTGTGTATGTATATGTAGTTTATCTTGTCCTCAAACAAATGGATACATTTTTTTCCAATTTTGTTATTCCTCTAAACCTTCTTCTGAAATTTGCTTACCATTTTTATCAAAGTATTCATAATTAAATTCAAATCCACTGTCTTTTCGTTTAGGCATATTTTTGAATTTAATATTTTTTTCTTTATTTCCTTTCAATTAATGTGACTGATTAATGATTAAGTATAGTGCGAAAAGTATAAGGACTGAAAAGACTAAAACTCCTACTTTGGATTTAAGCATATTACTACTCCTTACTCGAAAAATGAGATTTTGATTTCCCTAATAAGATGACTTCTACAATACTATTCAAATACCCTCTAATACTAAGTTGGCTTATTTTCAGCCTAATATATATTAAAAATTAACTTCCGTACGATAATAGGTATAGTAAAAAGACTGCATTTAAACAGTCCTTTAAAATTAATTATCTTCAATGATGTCCAGAATATGATCTTCCAATATTTCTTTAATTGGTCTAATGAAACTTTTTCCTGCTCCCCAACCAAAATCAAATAATCCTTCTCCATTACCAGAGGAAATACATTTCACATATGTCACACTACTAAAGTCATCAATTGTAACGGTTAAAGTTGCGGTACTATTATTCCTAAAAAAGAATTTCTCGAATACTAGAATTACAATTTCTTTCTCACCAGCTACTTTACGATCCTGAAAAATCAAATTAGATGTTAAATCTGAGTCTTCCAAAATAAATTTAGCCGCTTCATCTGGCTTTACATTTACGGTGAATTCTAAGTAATGTTTCATCGTGTTTCCTCCTATATATAAGATTTAATTTGAAACAGTGACCAAGTCATCCATCGTTAGTAATGAATGAAGAATTAAACCCGCTTCGTATAAATTTTCTTTCCCATTTTGTTGGCGATCAATTACACATAGAACATCTGTTACATTTGCACCAACTTGTTTTAAATCTTCAGCACTAAGTTTAATCTGTCCTCCAGTTGTGACTACATCTTCTATAATACAAACCTTCTTACCTTGTATATCGGCACCTTCTGCAAGTTTACAAGTTCCATAGGCTTTAGCTTCTTTTCGTACAAACACTACTGGAATTCTCGTTTTTAGAGATAAAGCAGTAGCAATCGGAATCCCACCCATCTCTAAACCTGCCAATACCTCAGTTCCTTCAGGTATATAACTTGATAGTTGCTCAGCTATTTCTTTTAAAAGTTTCGGATTCGATTCAAACAAATATTTATCAAAATACTCATTCGATACTAATCCCGACCTTAATGTAAATTCACCTGTTAAATGGGCAATGTTGTAAATTTCCTGCGCTAATTGAGCTTTATCCAATATTGAGTCCCCCTTAAAAGTTAAAACATTTACTTTCATTTAATTTTAGCGATTCTTCTGTCTAAGTTTCAAAAGCAAATTATCCTATTTTAGTTGAAGTGAAAAAGACGAAATTTTCCCAAGTTACAGTTAATGAAGTTGATATATAATTGAGTAATGAACAATATTATTTATTTTTCTTTTCATTTACATTAACTTTTACATTTTAATGTATAAATAAATATAAATTTATGGAGGGATTAGATCTGTCGTTATTAAAGAAATATATAAAATGGCTTTTTAAAAATAATGTTAGAAAATATGATTTAGCTGAATTCCTGACTGAGATGACTTTCCTTTTGATATTTTTTTTGTTGCTTTCGCATATGAAGATTTCTTTTAAATTATTCTTATTACTGTGTTTTTTAATGGTAAATCTAGCTGTATTGTGTGAGGATCATACTAGAAAAATATTAGGTAAATTTAATGTGCCATTTCCAAAATGGATCAGTGCTTTGATGTTTCCAGTATTTTTGATTTTCATTTTTATCTATAGACATTAATTTTAAAAATTATATTTCATAGTTTATTGGACGCATTAGTTACATAGCATGATTGTATAGACACAGACATATTTTTTATTCAGATAGAAGGGATTGCGTTAAATGACATTTAGCAATCGTTTTTTCAAGAACAGGGTAAAGACTATCGTAATTACTCAAATGATATTGGGAATTCTAATCACAGTATTTTTTATTTTTTCTTTAAAATCATATCCAGTTAATTTTTTCTATTCTGGTCTTATAGGAACAACCCTTGCGTTATCTATGTTTTTATCGGGAATAGAGCAATATATTTTAAAAAAGAAAAGTCGGTCAATTGCCTTCTTTGTCTTATCGATAATTATAATTTTAGTTGCAGCACAATCCTTTTACATATCACAACTACATAGGTAACTATTATTATGCTAACACCGTGCGTTAGTTACATAAAATCTAGAATGAATTTACATGATTCAATGCATAACCATGTGCTGTATTAAAACACATAAAATACAAAACAGTGAGAAATGAATGCTTCTCACTGTTTATTAATTAATTCAGCTGTTTTACTCATTTGTAGTCTAGAAAATTTCTTTGATTGATATTCGCTAACAAATGTAGAACCTAGTAGTAATGCCCCACCAATCATTTGAACAACAGTCATTTGTTCTTGTAAGATAACCCCTGAAATCAATATAGCTACAAATGGATCGACATAGCTTAACATAGCAATGCTCTGCCCCTTTAAATTTTGCATCCCCGAGAAAAATAACCAAAATCCAACTCCGGTGTTAATAATGCCTAATAGGATAATAAAGAGTATAGATGATCTTGGTACTTCTAAAATGCCAAATCCCTCCGTAAACAGTACATAAGGCAAAAGAAGTATCGCAGTTATTCCAAGTTGGATGATTGTAATCTCTAACTTGGCTATGTGTTGAATAAATTTATTCAATAACATTAATGCAGCATAAAATGCTGCTGCAACTAATCCAAAAAAGATTCCAAGTAGATCGCCTTTTCCAGATGCACTTATACCGTTTCCAACAATCATTATCATCCCTACTATTGCAACGCCAATGCAAATAACCTTTTTGATAGATAATTGTTCTTTAAGGATTACAGGTGAGAGAATCATAACAAATACTGGTGCAAAGTAGTACGCTAATGTTGCATTTGTGACTGTCGTATAGTCGTATGATTTATAGAGGAAAATCCAATTTCCACCTAGTGCAATTGCAGAAAGCAATATGATGGAAGCACTTGCTTTTACTAATTTCCACGGAATACTTTTTTTCATCACAAAAAATACAAACATTAAAATACACATCCGATTGAACTACTTAGTAAAGCCGTCTCACTTGAAGATAGATCAATAGATTTTACAACTAAACCTATTGTGCCAAAAATAATCATTGATAATATAAACTGTATTTTAGATTTCATCGGTCAATCCAAGTACTTTCCCCATAATCATCACTACCCCATCCCTTTCAAACTTGAATTTTGAATAGGGTTAGCATAGCATAATTATATATATTACAAAATTGAATGTTTATCATGTTATCTATGACAAAATCGAATGATAAGGAGGTCGAGTTATGAATATCCAAAAATATATGGCATTTGTCAAAGCTGTTGAGCATGGAAGTTTTACAGGAGCTGCTGATGCATTAAATTATACTCAGTCTGGCATCAGTCGTATGATTAGCGATTTAGAAGCTGAATGGGAAATTACTCTTTTTGAAAGAGGACGTACAGGGATTACTTTAACATCTGATGGTTTAAAATTATTGCCTCAGTTAGAACGTATCTGTAATGAACATGAAATTTTACGTATGCAGGTTGAAGACTTGCATGATATGAAATCAGGAATGATCCGGATCGGAACTTTTTCAAGCGTGGCAACTCATTGGTTACCCAATATGATTAAATTCTTTAAAAAGGATTATCCAAATATTGATTTTGAACTCCTTTTAGGCGATTATTCTGAAATTGAAAACTGGATTGTAGAAGGACGTGTTGACTTTGGATTTTTAAGGTTACCGACAAAAGTAGAAATTGAAACAATTTTTGTGGAGGAAGATCGTTTGCTTGCAGTAATTCCTAAAGACCATCCACTTGCTAATTGTGACAAGTTTCCACTCAGCGAATTAGAGAACAGTCCATTTATGTTACTAGAAAAAGGAGGAAAAGCAGATATATCGGAAATTTTTGAAAAAAATCAAATATCACCTTTAATACATTTTACAACATGGGATGATTATGCGATCTTATCTATGATAGAAAATGGTTTAGGCATTAGTATTTTACCAGAATTAATTTTACAACGTATCCCTTACAAAGTAATATCGAAAGAGCTAGAAGTACCTGCCTTTCGAAATATTGGGGTTGCTATGCGAGAGGAAAAATCACTGTCACTTGCAGCCAAGAGATTTTTAGAATATTTATCCTATAGAAGATTAACAATTGAACAGTCTGATTAAATCACATGATGCTTATGAAAAGTCAGTTCTTTAGTATAACTAGAAAATCGGCTGAAAAGTCGATTTTTTTATTGAAGTAAATAGTAGATTATCTGAAAGGAGTTTATAAAGAATCTAGCGAATATACTACTATTATTCTATTTCAATTTTGGTTTTAGAAAGAGGGAAAAATTTTGAAACTAAAATACAAACAACATTCAAAAGCAAAGTTGGTTGGATATAGTATTTTATCAAGTATTTTTATATTTTTCTTACTCATAGTATTTTTGGTATATGCAAATTGGGATGTATTCCGTTATACATATCTTTTCTTCTTAATACCTTTAATACCGATCATGATTCTTTTTTTGTTATTTATTCCAAAATCTTTATTTTTTATCAGACTTAATTCTATTGATTATTTGAATTTAGAGAATAATATACTCACGATCCATCATCAAGGTATATTTAGTTCAAGAAAAGAAATAAAAGTTGAAGAAATAGAAAGAGCATATGTTATTAGTGAAAAATTTATCTTAGCAATGCATTCTGAGGAAGAAGTTGTTATTTACATTGATAATCTATTAATGAAAGATTTTGAGAAATTGATAAAGGAATTAAGTAGCTCTTTCACTATTACTAAAAATTTTGATTTATTGTAACTAAAATAAGGATTTGTTGCTCAATCAAGGACTGCTCAGGCGTTTCTAGTTCTTTAGTTGTATAACAATCGACTGCTTCGGGGATCATAGGACATTAAAGTAAATCGTAAAAGGCTGTATCAAAATAAATAGTGACACAGCCTTTTACTTTATTTTACGATACTGATCACAAAACCATCGTACCCTTTAGTACCAACTGTTTGTATAGCCGTAGATTCAATACGAGGTTCATTTTCTAATAGTTCCATAAATTTACGTACACCTTGGACTCGGTCATCCTCACTATTTTCGTCAATAACTTCACCATTTCGAACGACATTATCGCTGATGATTAGTGCCCCATTATTTGCTAATTCTAATGCCCATTTTATGTAATGGGGATTATTTGGTTTGTCTGCATCAATAAAAATTAAGTCAAAAGATTTTCCTTTTTCTTTAAGGGTAGGCAAAGTTTCTAATGCTTTTCCTACTATGACTTCGACTTTGCTCGTACAACCAGCGTTCTCAATATTTTTTTTAGCTATTTTTGCATACTCCGGTTCAATTTCAAGTGTGTATACTTTACCAGTTTCAGGGAGTGCGCGTGCGAGCCATATACTACTATATCCACCTAGGGTACCGATTTCTAATATGTTTTTAGCTCCTTTAATTTTCGCTAATAGGTATAGAAGTTTACCTTGTGTTGGTGAGACATCAATTTCTGGAATACCAGCCTCTTTATTGGCTTTCAATACTCCTTCAAGTGTTGCATCAGATGGTATTAGTTTATCTATAAAATATTCATCTACATCTTTCCAAACATCATTCATCATAATGGTAACCTCTTTTCTATATTTTCTAATTCTTCTAACAAAAGTGTATAATAAAATAAATCATAATAAAAATATATAATTTTTATTTATCCATAACTTTAAGTTATAGGTAGAGGTGAAATGATGAATATACATGGGTTAAAATTATTTTATCAAGTAGCACTCACAGGTAGTTTCACAAAGGCAGCTAAATTGTTGCGTATTAGTCAACCTGCAGTTTCTAGCCAAATTAAAAAGTTTGAACATGAAATTGGCGTTCCTTTATTTAAGCAACAAGGTCGAGGAGTTGTATTAACTGAATTCGGGATCGCATTAGCAGAAAAAGCAAAAAATCTTGTTACTCTTGAAGAGAATATTGAATCATTTATTGAGGATTATAGACTTGCCAAGAAAGGAACAATTAAAATTGTTGCTACGTATCTCCCTGCAAATTTTTTAATTCCTAAATGGGCAGCTACGTTTAAAAGTGCAAATGAAGATGTAAATTTAGTCATTACAACCGCTAATACGAAAGATGCATTTGAGCAACTCATACATTATAAAGCCGATATTGCAATTTATGGTGGTGGGGTATCGGAAAGACCAGAAGAAGTAACGTGGGAAGATTTATTTGAAGATGAACTTTGGTTCGTTGTATCTCCTACTCATCCGTTTGCTAATAAAACTATCTCATTAGTCGAGATGGTTAAAGAATCATTTATTATGCGTGAAGAAGGAAGTTCGATGAGGGATCAACTTTTTTCTTTATGTCAAACTCACCAAGTAAGTCCACCAAAAATCTCCCTTCAATTTAGTGGGATTAATGAAACAATTCGTTCCGTAATGGCTGGATATGGCGCAAGTTTTATTTCATCTCTCGCTGTTAGTGAGTATGTAGATAATGGACAATTGGCACGAGTGTATGTACAGGATATACATATAAAAAATAAAATCGCTATTTGGACAAGAAAAGCTGAGAAGCATAGCTTACTTGTGGAAAAATTCATAGAAATTGTTAAAAATAGTCTGTGAGTTGAAGAATATAAATCCCTTTTTTTGTTTGCAATTTTTCAAAATAAATTGCATCGCTCGAATTGAAAATTGCAATGAAAGGTCGGCCACTAATGATTACTATTTTCGCATCAGTTTGGCTAGACCAAAAGCTGCAGCTGCTTTTAATATAATAAAATCTTGAACAACAAAAAAGCACACCAATTGTTTACTAAAATAAACTTTTGGTGTGCTTGATATTATGAGTTAAATCTTACCCCATTTTTAAATTCCATTTTTGGAAAGCTACTTCCAGCGATTTGGTCTTCAGGTATTGCTTTTTCAATTCTTGCTATATCTTCGGCACTTAATTTAATGTCTACAGACTTTAGAGAATCTCTAAGAGTAGTACGTCTTGATGCACCAACTAAAGTGATAATGTCATCACCTTTTGATGATAGCCATGCAAGTGCCAACTGCGGGATTGTGACGTTTTTCTCATCAGCAATTTTGCGTAATTGTTCTACAAGTTCAAGATTTTTGTCTATATTTCCTTCAGCAAACATCGGGATATATGATTTTGAATTGGTTTTTGAGAAAGTACCACTAAGCAGTCCATGAGCAAGCGCGCCAAATGCTACTACACCCACGCCAAGCTCCCGTGCAGTTGGTAAAATTTCTTTTTCCATACTTCTATTGAAAAGCGAATATTCCGTCTCGATGAAGCTTATCGGATGAACAGAATTTGCTCTTCTTAATGTCTCTGCATCAACTTGCGTAATTCCAATATTTTTTACATAGCCCGCTTTAACCAAGTCAGAAATTTCTCCGATCGTTTCTTCTACAGGAATACCTAAATCAATTCGCGCTGGTTGGTAAAGGTCAATATAGTCTAAATTTAATCTTTTAAGTGAATACGTTAAATAGTTTTTGATTGATAATGGTCTAACATCTAATCCATAGAATGCTCCATTTGGTTCAGCCAATACACCAAACTTAAGAGAAACAAAAGCATTCTCTCTTTTTTGGCCCTTAAGCGCTTCACCAATCACAGATTCACTTTTTCCAAAACCGTAAAAGTCTGCTGTATTTAAATGATTAATTCCGAAATCAAGTGCTTCATGGATGGTAGCGATATTTTCAGACTTATTTTCGTCTTTGATCATCCCGCCACAACCTAATCCAATTTTATGAAGTTCTAAGCCATTATTTTTATAAGTCATTTTAAATTCCTCCGCTTCCTCATCTCTACTCTCGAAATTTGTTTGTACTATTAAATATCTTTTTTAAAGATCTCATCGTAATAAGCAATTCTTCCTCAGTTAATTCTTCAGTAAATAAAGTCACCATTTCCTGAATTTTTTCATGAATTTCAGGCAAAATATCTTTAGCTTTTTCCGTTAAATACAACCGATAAGCCCTACTATTACTTTCATGTTGTTCCTTATATACATATCCTAAGTCGATTAGTTTTTTAATCGTCCTTGCTGACATTGCCTTATCGTGTCCGATTTCTTCACTCAGTTTATTTTGACTAATTCCCTCATTTTTTTCTAAAGAAATTAAATATAAAAATGAGCCACTACTAAGTTCGTACTTTTTGATAACTTTATCTAAATAAATTTGGGTATTTCTAAAAATCTTACTGTTCAGCATAATGAAATGCATCGTTTCTGTTTCGATTGTAATCACCACCAATTTTAACTGTTGACTAATCAACACCTATTGTATAGATTCGTTGTTGATTAGTCAACACTTTTGGTAAAAGAAAGTAGTATCCCTAGTTATGAATAGCTTCTTCAAAACGAATAATCCCTTATATTCCCAATTTTTTTATAGCTATTTTATCTAAAAAATTAGACAAAATAGATGTATTCAATTATTAGATATCGGAGTTGACTTATAGCTGTGAAAAAAGCTTTTTTTATTGTCATTTTGTCACTTGCATTATTTTTCTCTACAGAAATTACATACGCTATGGTTGCTACAACAGACGAAACAGTCCATTGCCCAATTAGCTTTCATATAGAAATTCAAGATTGGGAAGCTGTCAACAAAATAATCCCAAAATACTCATTGTTCACTGTAATCGATGTAGAAAGTGGAAAGAGCTTTAATGTACAACGCAGAGCTGGTAGTAGACATGCAGATGTTCAGCCATTAACAAGGGAAGATACTAGGATAATGAAGGAAATATACGGTGGGGAATGGAGTTGGCGCAGGAGGGCTGTATTAATTTTAGCTCAAGACAACCTAATCCCTGCATCCATGCACGGAATGCCACATGGAGCAGGTTCTCTTCCTAACGGTTTCCCTGGTCACTTTTGCATTCATTTTATGGGAAGCTCAACACATAAGACAGGAAAATCAGACTTATCTCATCATCTGATGGTCCTTAAAGCTGCTGGGAAGTTTGTTGAATATACGAATAACCTCTCACCTTCCCAAATGCTAAATGTAATATTATTTACGATTAAAAACGGAGATAAAGGTTTGATAAAAAAAATTGCCATAAGTGATCAAAAAAATTTCAAAGAAGAACTTAAGAAAATTGAAAAAATAGATGCTATACAGTGGACTTCACCACAAACAAGGGAAGTAGAAACAAACTCTATTGCATCTGAAATACCAGTTGAGCTTAATCTCTTTATAGAAAATAAAGGTCGGGTTAGAACCAATATTACTTTTACATTGGTAAGAACGTCACCTCTATCTCCATGGAAAGTGAATATTGATCCTTTACTTTCAAGAATTAATTAGTTGTTTAGTTACAGGCTCTGAGGAATTACTTGATAATGATTTTTCTGCACATTTAAAAAGAGGCAATTTTTAGTTGCCTCTTTTTTAAATGCTGATGTTTGAACTAAAAAAGTTGTCTAATTAGACAACTTTAGGAAGTCTTATTGAACTAAGATATGCGTTAGTTCAATAAGTAATTTATTTCATTTTTAATCTCTTTTTATTACTGTTTACTTTTAGTAGTATCTATCCAAATTCCAAAAATTTTAATTGCAGATACTTCCATTATTTTTTTATTTGGTTTAATAAAGGTATAATCATAACTTACATAAATAATTCTATAAAGCTCTTCGCTTGAGTCCCAATCAAGTTTTTCGTTATTCGGACCTGTCCATCCTTCTGTATGGTTAGTTCGATCAGAATGAATGTTTTTATTCCTTGCTAAAAAATCCTCAAAAGTTGAACCACCTACAAAAGTCGATATTAAATAAAAAATAAATAATAATACTATTAACCAACTTACACTAATTTTCTTTTTCATTTTAAGTCCCTTCAATAAGGTTAAACTATAATCTCTAACTTACGAATGCTCTAGTTGAACAGCGATAATTCATTTAATCTTAAAGAAACTAAATATTGTATAACTGGCCCAACTACGCATATGCCAAATACAATGGCAGCAAATTTCATTTTTTTACTCAGTTTTAATGAATCATTGAGTTTAAAAATAATAAAAGCTAGAATGGCTCCAAAAAATGAACCAACAATGCCACGCTTTAAAATTAATATTAAGTAATCAAATTTGTTTAAATAAATAATCTCATTTCCTTCAAATGTTGTGGTAATTTCATAATGTTTAATAAATAAAATAGCAATTGCTATACCAAACAAAAAGCCATAAATGAGACCTTTTCTAATAGCTTTTTCCAAATTATTTCCCCCAAGATATCAATATGTATTTACGAACCTATTAATATTATATCAGAATTAAAAATAGAAACTGATTCATTCAGTTCCCATTTTTATAACTAGTGCATGCGTTAGTTGCATTAGTGGAAAATATAATGGCTTAACAATGGAATACCAAAATAGCCTATTAAAATACCAATTAAGATACCAAATATAAAAACTAATATTAAATTTTTGTTATTTTTCATAGATAGAACCTCCAAAAATTAATTACTGGATTAATTTATTTTACCATAAATTGGAATTTATTTCGTTGTTTTTTGAAAGCTCTTATTGAACTAACCTGCCATTTTGTTGAATAAAAAAATCGACTAAATAGCCGATCTTGTTGTTCAACTAATGCACTGCGTTAGTTGCATAAGATTTTTATTTAATTTCATGTATAAACCAAATCTCGCCTCCAAAAATATCTTCATCTACTAATTCTTTATCTTTTATTTCTTCTTTAATTCCAGTTACTTTTAAACCGTTAGGAATAACTAATCCCAATTCATCAACTAAATTCCTATTACTTTTCATTTCAACCCATTTAGTATATTCATCTTCTCTTTCTGGAGAAAAACCTTTATAGTTTTCATCTACTGAACATATTTCGATTTTTGAAGAATACCAGTAATGAAAATCAAGCATTAATAATACCCTTAAATCTTGTCGATCATCAGGTTTATTTTTTATTAGATAATCAGTTTTATCAATCAATTCTTGAATACATTGTTTTTGAACTTTTAATGGGGTTTTTACTGAGTTTAACCATTCTGAACCGTTGCCTGGTAGATGCAATTCCCAATATCCATTAAAAGGTACATCTGGGAATACTAATGCCAAATTACTTAGTTCTTTTTTGAATTGATTAATTCTTCTTTTCAAACCTCTTATCTTTTTTCTACCTTTCATTAATATATATTCACTCACTTTACTGTTATATTGTTGTTGAACTATCGCATTGCTTTAGTTGAATAAGAAAAAACTATATTTAAATTGATTTATTCGAAATTTAAAGGCTATACCAACATTAATCCCAATAATTAAACATTACATCACCAATTGTTATTGGGCCCCAATATTTTACTTGTTCTTTAATAGTACGAACATTTCTTAACTCCTCATGTTCTTCTATATTAAATTGCTTGTTCAATTCTATTACTTTCATAACTGTATAACCCGAAAAATCTTCTGCCAACTCTTCAAAGTCGATAAAATCCAATGGGAATGAGTTTCCAAATTTACCGTTTTCATCAGAAAGACAGAATGCTACAAATGGATGTGCTACATTTACAACTACATATATAGGTTTAGGTTGAAAGAAAAACTTTACTGCATAGAAGTTTTTATAATCTTCTTCTAAATCTCTTAATATCTCATATTTAACATGTTTTTTTAATGCTATTTTTTTACATCTTTCATAAAAATCGAACTTATTTATTGAGGGTGGCTCAGGGTCCTCTCCAGGCATGTAATATCCCCCTGTTATTCCATATGGTAAATTCATTTTAGTCATATTTAACCCCTTTATTAAATTGTATTTTAATTAAAATTAATTCTATATGATTATACCAATTAATTTGGCCTTAATTGATACACAATAGTGAAATATTCTTTTCTCTTATTGAACTATACTGTCATTTTGTAGAATAAAAATAGAGCTACCAAAGTAACTCATGTTGTTCAACTAATGCATTCGTTTAGTTGCATAGCTCAATAAATTAATAGACATCGTCACATTGAACACTAACAGTTTGCAAATTCTTATTTTTGATGGCAATATAATCCTCTGTTCCCCAAATTATTAGTAACAAACATTTGAAACTTTAAGATAATTATCTTTTACATTTTGGATTTAACTTTATCAGTAAACCGTAAATCACTAACACGGTATTTTTTAAAGTTTTCCTTGGCCTGCTTTAAAGATAACTTATTAGCTCCACCTTCATATTCTTCGTCTTCATTTTGAACTATATCATCTTCCCAAAAACATACTTGACATATCTCATAACTTTCACGTTCCTCTTCCTCAAGAGTCTTATTACCACAACATGGACAAGGATACAATTTTTTCATTTGAAATCCCCCTATCAATATTGGCTTATCATATCATATTTATTGAACTGAACTGTCATTTAGCTGAACAAAAAAATCGACTTTTCAGCCGATTGTGTAGTTCAACATATGCATGCGTTAATTGCATAACAAATACGCTATTTTCATTAATTAAAAAAGTTCCATGTAACCCAGTAATACATAAATATAGTTAATGGAATTAAGATTAAATGTGATATAAAAATTGACCAAGTTTGTTTATTATTCCTCGTCAATTTCAGGGAATTCTTAAAATATGAATTCAAAATAATAGCACCTACGATTGTTACTAAAGCGCAAATAATATAAGAAACCACATTTGCTTTACTTTCGCTAAGACTTGCTGTTGCTAAACCAATAATTACGACTAAAGGAAAGCTACAGGGATAAACAAGTAAATAGGAAAAGAAATAAGGTAAATATTTATTTGTCGTAGTTTTTTTATCCATTAAGAATATGCTCCGTTTCTACTTCCTCTTGGTGTTTAAAAATATTACTAATAGTATAACATGTCCTTGTTCAACAAAACTGCCATTTAGCTGAACAAAAAAAACGACTTTTCAGCCGATCGTGGAGTTCAACATACGCATGCATTAGTTACATAAGATTATTTTTACTCAAGATACTCTTGATGCCATGTTTGTTTATCTTCCTTAATTTTTGCCAATGCTTCAACCTTTGCAATATCTTGTAATTTCAATAGATAATGTTAAGCAGTCTGCGGGGGAATCTTTTAGGAGAGTTGAGTAGATTTTATCTATGAGGAGCTCGGCTAGCTTTGCTAAGGGCATGACAAAAGGAGAGAACACAATGTTCTGTCCTTCTATTCTCGTTTAATCAAATTGTTTACTTCTAACCAGAAAAAACACCATTGATCCTATTGTAGTAATTGATAAAATTTCGAATGAAAATAGATTATAATCATAACTCCCATAAAGTGGTTCGTGGAATAACTTTTTAAGGATCAATACACCATATAACAATCCTAACAACACGAAATAATAATATTTAGCAGACTTATTAAAGATAAGGAATAAACCTTCACCTATAGCACATCCACCTAATACAAAAATTAATCCGAATATAGCATATGAACCGGTTGAACCCACAAATTCCGCGTTGTTAAATACTCCATCTGAATCGATAAGATTAGGTATAGAAATACCGATTATTAGAATAAGATAAATGAAAAATGATGAAAAGTAAGCTTTTAAAAAATTCATTTGTACCTACTCCCTTGTAATGATTATTGGTCAAATAATTGTTTTCCATTTGCATCGTAATATCTATAAAGTAATTCATACGAACTAGATGTTTCATGCGAAGTGAGTATACCAGCAGTAGCTTTACCTACGTTAATTTCATTTTCTGTACCACCAAAGGCTGCGTTTTGAAGACTAACACTTAGTTTCGTTGCAATGTTTTTGTGGTTACTTATAACAAGTTGCACAAGCTCTCCATCTTTAGATTCTCTGAATAGTGGATAAACTAAAATGTTGTATTTAAGTTTATTTTGAGGTTGAATACCAATATACCCAAATTCAGCTTCGCCTACATTGTAATTTCCAAGTTCATCTTTTGAAAAGAATACATAAGCAGGTATATCATCATGCAAATAAGCAACATATCGTCTATCTTTAAAATCTAATATTTTAATATTTAATAATTTCGATGGACTGTTGCCGACTATCTAGGGATTTAATTGTTTTTAAGATATTTCGTTTATTGTTCCCATCCGGATGACTTTGACTTTTATCTATTGTTGGTCCACCGTAATAAGTGGCAACGCCTAATACTATTAGGCATAGAAAAACTATGATTAAAGTCAATATCATTCTTAATTGTTTGCTAATCATCACTTATCCTCCTTATATTAATTACAATAAACTTATAAATCTAAAAGCAAGGCATTTTTACTTTGTTTTTTGAAATGCCTTTCATCTATCAGAAATATAGAAAGTAAGTACTCCTGTTGAATGACCGTCCATAGTATGACTAATCTTAACACCTAAATTACCTGAAGTATTATAAACTTAATTCCGGGTTGTGTTACAAGGTTACCCTCCTTAAACACATGAAGTGATCTATACATCCAATAAATAATTCTCCACTGGAAAGCTTCTTTCCTTGTTCAACTAAACTGCCATTTTGTTGAATAAAAATAGAGCTGCTAAAGCAACTCTAGTAGTTCAACTAATGCATATGCTAGTTTAATAGGCTAATCATAGATTAATTGATAGATACACCGTAGAAACTAACTACTTATTTATCATTTTTATATATTTGATCATTAAGACATTAAAATATATTTCTGTTCCAACAGAAGTAACTAAATCGAACCAGTCGGTCTCATCCAAGGAAATTGAAGGATCAATATAAGGTAGAACTAAATAACCAACAGTCATAATAACCGCGATTAGGACAAAAAATCGGAGTGTGAGTGGAAGGTACAAACTAAAATAGCGAAATACAAATTCCTTCTCATCCCCTTGATGATTTATTTTATATGCTATATAAATTCCAATTAGATTGATAACCAGATAGCTAATCAAATCAATAATATCTAAGATGTTAAAAGTTTCAGTTAACAATAATAACGGAAAAGAAAATATTGCGAATAAAGAAATACCTATTATTTTTTGGTATCTTTGTGCCTTACTGGACATACTCTCTTCTTTTAAAGCTTGAACGAGTCCCTTTATATTCCAAATGTACATATGTTAACTCCTTAATGATTTACAAGATAATAGCTATTGAACTAAAGATATTTAATGATATACCTACTCTTTATATTTTTGTTTCCGTATTTGATTTGTGTCCCCACCAAAACCCCAACCATTGCTTTCAAGAAAATCCTCAAATCTATCTAAAAATTCATTCATATCCACAGATTGTTGGAAACCATTCTTTAAAATTATTCCTTCAATTTTTAAATTAATAAATTCGTCTTCATTAAGTGTCGCTTCTTTTTCCCATACAGGTTTCCACAAAGGATCTTTCTCAAAACTCCCATTAACCACTCTACGTTTTAATCTTTTCTCACTTGCCCCAAATGAAATAAAGTTTCTCTGTGCCTGCCTTAAACACACACTATTAGCGCCACCCCAACTATCTGGCTTATCTTCCATTACATTATCTTCTTCCCAAGAACAAACATTGCAGATTTCAAAACTACCTTCTCCTTCTGAAAGTGTTTTAAAACCACAACATGAACAAGTATACATTTTCATCGTTCGCACCTAATTTCTAATTGTTTTTATAGCTTTATCTTAACATTCCTTATTCCACTAATCTGCCATTTTGTTGAATAAAAAAAGCGATCTTCTATTGAAGAATCGCATGTGTTAGTTGTACAACATCACCAATCAAAAAATAAGCAGATCTATGATCGACTTAAGTTTTTATTAAAGCCCCGTTAGTTCAACAAAAAACTATTTTCTCTCTTTTCACGCTTCTCGCTATAATAACTTATATCAATTATTGTGAATATGTAGTGTTACTGTCTCTTTTCAACAAATAACAAAATTAGTGTTGCTAATGGACCTAATACAAGAGAAAGTAAAAACCAATTTAACCCCGTTCTATTCTTCCCTTGAGCTAGTGCAGCATTTATCAATGCCAATGTACCCCAACCTACGAAATATTGGTTATCCATCATTTGACCCCCGCATGCGTTAGTTCATAAAAACTATAAATATTTCTTGTAAATATTACTTCGATTGATTCTTTTTTTTACTAAAAAACATTATGACATCAACAATTAAAAGAACTATAAAATATATCGAAGCTGCTTTTTGGTTAATTAAATATGTAAGAACACACATGACAAATGCTAATATCCCGAGCCATAAGTATAAATTTGAGTTATTATTTTTTTTCTTCATTTTTTCTCCAAGTTAATCCATACAAAATATTTTAATAATAATAATTATTATTAAGTATAACATGTTTTCGGTATGTCTTATTGAACTAATCTTCCATTTTGTTGAACAAGAAAAAACCGCTTCATTTGGCAGCTTCTATTCAACTCATGCATACATTTGTTCATTAAATATCGTAACAACTTATTTGTAAAGGAATTCCTATTCCTCCAATAGTATTAATAGCCTTTGGATCTAAAACAAAATTACACTGCCCTTCATAAAACACTCCAATTACCAAGTCGATATTCTCTGCTCCGCACTTTTTAATTAGTTCGATATGCTTGGACAAATTCTCCGCAAGCCATAGCAATCCGTAATCGTCTATTTGTTTGTGTTTTTCAGGTGGATATAATACCCAATCACCATAAGGAGAAGGTTTATCTTTGTATACTCCTTTTGTTCTTATGTCCCCAATTTCAATCTTATTCATAAGAGTAAGACCAGTTAATTGTTCTACTTTATTAGGCGAAAAATTATTACCGTATAAATGACAAGCAATATCCATTTTATTTATCATCATTAATACCACTTTTCTTATATTTTAAAAATCTTTTATTCAACGAAAGCATGCGTTCGTTGTATAGGCGTTAAAATTTAATTATGTACTTTATTTAATATTCATAAAAAGGTCCGTAATACGTTTCCATACCAAATAAGAACAATAACAAAGCAACAATTGTTAGAATAAAAGAAATTATTGTAATAAAACGAGAAACCTTAATTCCCTTCTTGATTAAATAAAAAACCAAAGCATAAGGTAAACAGGCTACAAAAAAAGGTACTCCTCCAGCGAAAGCGGAAAAGAGAATTAATCCCCCGACGAAATTAACAACTTCATCAACTCCAACTATAAATATAGTTAAAATACTAATTATAAAAGGCAAACATAAAAACAATGTTTTTATACTTATTGACTTCAAACACTCACCCCCAAATATTAATTATATACCTTTTCTAATAGTGCCTAGTAGATGTAATTGACAAAATAAAAAGCTGCATAAATGCAGCTCTGGATCTTCGACAAACTTAATGCGTTAGTTGAATAAGAATTCATTTAAACTCTTATTAAAATTCATTTTTAATTAAACTTATTGCAATTCTTTAGGTGTCGGAATGATGGAGTACTCCCCTGAGGCATTTACCTTAAAAAGGACATTACTATTAAGTTCATCCTCTTTCCAGATATCCCCGTTAATTGTTTCAATTGTAATTCCATAAATGCCTTCTGATAAAACTTTACTATTTTTGTATTCTTCCATTAGTTCATCTGCCTTTGGAACTTTATTTTTATTCTTATTTAAATCGAATTGATAATTAAAATTAATAGTACCGATATGGAAAATGTTTTCTCTAGGTTTGCTTAGCCCTATTGCAGGTAAAATTTTATTTGTATCAATCAGACGTGTTTTTTTAAAATCTTCTACAAGATTTTGCTCTTGAGATTCATTCATATTTACGTTTAAGTAATAATAATAGTTTCTTTTTTTATGAAAATATGGTTCGTCAGACCTTTTTGCTAGTCCAAATTTATTAATTAAATGATTGGAAAAATCGGTTACTTCAGGATGTTGTTCAATATAAGCACCTTTAAACAACTCAAAATATATATTATCACTAGCACTATCATTTCCTTCTATAACGTCTAGCGAATTCCGTTCAATAATTAGATTTATATATGCTAGATATGGTTTTTTTAATTCAATAAAGGTATTATGGTCTAAACCATTAACTGAATCGTTCGTTGTTGACAATATTTTAAAATTCTCTGTTATTCCATAATTCTCAATTAAATATTCTTTGATTGGTTTCCTTAAAACCTCTTTAGAAAAATTGGAATGAGAATTTGTTTTAGAATTGCTACAACCACTAAATATTAGGGTAGACACAATTAATAAAATGATTAGTACTAATTTACTTACTTTTTTCATATTAGCATCCTACTATTCTTAAATTAAAATTATAACATTTCTATTCAACTAATATGCCATTTACTTGGCTATCCTTCCATTTTGTTGAATGAGAAAAAGCCGCCTCAATTGGCAACTTCTAATCAACTCATGCATGCGTTAGTTGAAGAAGGTTCTATAATTGTTGTTTTAGTAAATAACTACTTTGTTTTTAATTTAAAGGTCTCCTCTTGATTATTCCATTTAATTGTTACATCAATAGGCGAGGATTTACTTGTAACAGAACAACCAGAGCAGGCATTAGGAATTGTAATTGTAGTTTCGTTATTTAATTCTTCAGTACGAACAGTTTGACCATTATTGATATTAATTTCTAGGTTCTTTTTTACTTTATTACCTTTTTTAAATTTAAAAATAAATTGACCATCTTCTCTAGTATCATTGGTAATATCAGCGGAGTATTCTCCTTTCCAATGGTCGCTCTCCCCCTTAAAAAGAAGAGATTTATTGGAACATCCGAATAATGATAAAACTAAAAGTGATAAAAGTATTTTCTTCATAAACTCTCTCCCTTGTTATTTCCATAATATGTAAATTCTACATAAAATTGATAATCCCTACTTTATTATAAAGATGCTGAGGATTATTCTAATTATATAAAAACACCTAATTTAATGATTTTAGGTTTTCATCTCGTATTCTTTTATAAAGGGTTTGTTGTTCGTAATTTTAAAGCACAATGGAAATAATTTTTCCATTTAATCCCAATAAATCCTTTTCTTATTAAACTATACTGCCATTTTGTTCAACAAAAAAAATCGACTATACAGTCGATCTTGTTGTTCAACTAATGCACCAGTTAGTTTAAGAAGATTTTTTTTTCTTCTTTCTTCCGTTTCCTCCTGTAGAAAAAACGCCATATATAAAAGATAGCCATAACCGCCAAATAAAGAATCCACTGATAATAACCTCGTTCACTATTATATATAATGATGATTCCTATAATAAACGTAGGTACAGTCAAATAAAGCCGCATTCTGTCTTCCTTGTTTTTAAACATATGCTTCCACCCCTCGTTTATAACTTTCTTAAACTAACCTGCCATTAAGCAGTTTGTGATCTTCAACTAATGCATGCGTTAGTTCTATAACCTTTGTGCATATTCAAAAAAACATTTTTAAATGTCTATTAATTATTTGTTTAAATTTTTCATTATTTCAAAAGTTAAAGATAAGAGTTGATATTCAGGATAGCTGCAAATTAATACAACTGAAATTGTTCCGACTATCCATACCCTACGTTCATATTTTTGGAGTTTGTAACCAACATATAAAGCATATGACATGCCAATTATCAACAAAAATGGTAAACAAGGAACTAGAAATACTGCAAACATTGTAAAAAATCTTCCCCTCGATGTAAATTAATTTTTGATTAGATTTAAATAAATTCGACATTTAATTTACATTTTCCTTGTTCAACTATCCTGCCATTATGTTGAATAAGAAAAAGCGTTCTTCTATTGAAGAAACGCAATGCGTTAGTTACTTAAGAACCATCGTAAATAAATAAATTAATTATTCCTTACTATCTTTTTTAGAGCCATTGTATCTTCTTTATTTAATTCACCATATGATTCGTCTGAATCACTACTTGAAAGTTCTGCCTCTTTACCTGAGAACCAAACACCATATTCTGTTTTACTCGTTTTTGAACCCTGCTTATATGTTACTACGATTTTACAGTCTTCTTCTTTTGCCCAATTTACTTGTGTGTTTGGATTCCATTTAACATTTGTAAATATTGATTCAATTTTATTTATTGCTGTTTCATCAATTGTTTTCACAGGAAGTCCTTCTCTTATTATACTAATGTGAACGATTTCTTTATTTTTCTGACAAGCTGATAACCCAATACATAAGAACACAACTAAAATAGTCATTCTAGAAACGAATTTTTTTTTCAAATTTACGCCCCCTTGCTTGTACTATTTTAATAATGAATTCTGTACTTTATACCAGTTTCTTTATTAAGCTCTCCTGCAAATACTAAATTAAAAAAACAGCCAATGACTGCTCTTGATCTTCAACTTCGCACTGCGTTTGTTGAATAAGAAAAATTGAATGCTCTATTTAAATCCCTAAATGATATAAATAAAAATTACCTTCTGATAATTTCTCTGCCATTGTTATCATTTTTTCTATTTTGTTAATTAATTCGTCTCGATTGATGATTAACTTTTCATATTCTCCATCTTCATCATCTTCCCCATAAACAAAATTACCTCTAAGTTTTAACACTTTAGGTCCATTTCTAAATAAGTCTTTCCATGAAGTAAATATTGCAATTATCTTTTCTGAAGACTGTTGCTCAAATAGGGTCTCTCCATAATAATTAAGACCTTTTCTATTCAGGTTACCACTAGTTGATGGATTTTTACTTGGTATCCAATTTAAAGAGTCCATTATATATTGGATAATATCATCATGTATTCTAACGCTTTCAATTACATTATTGTTTTTTCTCAATTTCCAAATTTGGTTTACGTTAACTGTATCTGGAATAAGATAAAATTCATGCTCTAATCCCATTAATTCCTCCTATAAATAGTCTTTATGTTAATTTTATAATACCATTTATTATTCAACTAATCTGCCATTTTGTTGAATAAGAAAAAGCGTTCTCCTATTGAAGAATCGCACGTGTTAGTTACATAACATAATAAATTAAAGAATCCATAATAAAATAGCAAGTCCTAACATAAATAGTCCAAATGCAAATGAAAATATTTTAAAAATAATAATATGATATCTTTCTGGAAATATTTTTTTTGAGATAAATTCTAAAATTCCAAAGACTAGTTCGTAAAACTCTCCTGTAGCTGTGCCCCCAGAATAATCGTCCTCATCTTCAAACTTCTTAAAAGTAACGTAAAAAGCATTACCACTCAAAAAAAGTAAAAGCAATGTGCATAATATTAGAAAATATATATTCATTTAAAAGCTCTCCTAGATATCTAATAATACAATTTTAAAATACTTGTTACTCAGTAACAATAATTTAATTTCTTACGCTACTAAATCGCAATTATTTGTCTCTCTCTGAGGTTGAACCCTAAATAAATAACATCTAATCCAAAACTTTTAAATTTAAAATGTTGTTATAATATCAAACAATCTAAACTCCTTTCATCAAAAAGGACATTAAGTCTAAGATTCTATTTTTACTAACAATGCCATCCCACTTTAATATACTCTTCGTTTAAACAAATTTTTTTTATTCTTTTTAACCGACTTTTAAATCATTATCTCAATTGACATCCTGCTGAACCGTTACTTATACTTGACACTAATTACAGAGTTTCTCGAATATAAAGGAGGTAAACATGGAAATCAATACACCGAAAAAAGATACTATAGCTGTTGGATATCGTCATACCGTTGGACTTAAATCGGATTGCACTGTCATGGCGGTTGGGGAAAATAAATATGGTCAATGTGATGTAAACAACTGGGACGATATTATTGCAGTTGCAGCAGGTAATGGTCATATTGGTAATTCTCATACGATTGGACTTAAATCGGACGGAACTGTGGTGGCAGTAGGTTGGAATAAGCATGACCAATGCAATGTAAGTAACTGGAGTGGTATTGTAGCAATTGCAGCGGGTTGGCGTCGATCAGTCGGGCTTAAAACGGATGGTACGGTGATGGCTGTGGGTCGAAATAATGATGGCCAATGTAATGTAAGTGACTGGCACGATATTGTGGCAATTTCAGCTGGGGACTGGCATACTGTGGGGCTTAAGTCGGATGGCACAGTAATGAACGTAGGAAATAATCGATATGGCCAAGGTAATGTTAAAGACTGGCAAAACATTGTAGAGGCTGATGCAGGTTATCTTCATACAGTCGGGCTTAAATCAGATGGCACGGTTGTTGCTATTGGTTTGAATAAACATGGCCAATGCGATGTCAGTGGCTGGAGTGATATTGTGGCGGTCTCAGCTGGTAGTAATCATACAATCGGACTTAAATCTGATGGTACAACAGTAGCGGTAGGTCTAGATAAGCATGGGCAATGTAATGTAAGTGACTGGCGCGATATTGTCGCGATTGCAGCGGGTTGCGCGATTTCAATTGGACTTAAATCTGATGGAACCATGGTGGCTGTGGGCGATCATGCAATGGGCCAATGCGATGTAACTAACTGGAGTGAAATCCAACTGCCTAAAGTACAAGTTTAAGAACAATTCTTCCTTACAATAACGAGGCTCCAATAAGTCTTCAAAAAATACATATTCATCTTAAAAAAAGCCTTTGTATCACAGGTTCATCAATTCGTAACATTTTATTAGTGAAATAGTTCGGAAATGCTCCGATTAAATAAATATCACTTATAAGGAAATGGTAACGGAGATTATGAGTAGATTGCAAAGGAAGAAAATTAAAAAGAAGAGATTTATATTAAATTTGAGTTTGATTCTTGTCATTCTATTATTAGGTACTTTGTTTTATGGAATCTATCAATATAAAAAAGGCGTTCAGTTAGGAAATCAGAATCGGAATAACAAGCAATCTAATGTAGAATTTAACGCTAAAAAAATACCAAATAAAACAAATATTTTATTATTAGGAGAAGATGCACATAAAAAAGATGAAAAATCGCGTACAGATTCTATCATGATCTTACAATACAATAATCAAAACGAGACAAAATTAGTTTCAATAATGCGAGATAGCTATGTTTCGATACCCGGTTATGGTCATCAAAAAATTAACGCAGCCTATTCATTCGGTGGCGTTGAACTCCTGAGACAGACGATCCAACAAAATTTTGGAATTGATATTGAGTATTTTGCAACAATTGATTTCAAAGGTTTTGAGGAAATGATTGATGAAATTGCTCCAAACGGAATTACAATAGATGTAGAAAAACCAATGAAAAGTCATATTGGAGTGAGTATTCAACCCGGAGTTCAACAATTAAATGGTAAGGAACTTTTAGGTTATGCAAGATTTAGACACGATGCTAGAGGTGACTTTGATCGAGTAATCCGACAGCAAAAAGTACTTAAAGCGCTTAAATCCCAAGTCCTTACATTTAAAGGAATTGCAAGCCTACCTAAAACACTGGGTATTATACAGCCATACATTCAAACTAATATGTCTACAATGGACATTTTACAATTAGTATCTGATTACTTAGTAAATGGTAAAGATAAGGACTTAGAAACACTAAGAATTCCAGAGGATCATACATTCACCCCAAAAAGAGTTGAAAATGCAGGTGAAGTTTTGGAGTTAGATATTGATAAAAATAAGGAAGCGTTACAGAGGTTTTTGAATTAAATTAAAAAAGGATAGAGATTGTAAAATTTTATTCCACTTTTCTATCCTTTTTTATGTAGCTACCAAATATATATAATAGACTTTTTAATCATTTTCTAAAAACTAATAAAGATCCCCGTCTTATCATCCGAATGAGTCTTATTTTTCAACTCTTCCTTTTCCAATTGCACCGAATAATCCTCCAACCCAATTGCATTGATTAGTTTAAATGCATGTATCAAATCAACTTTAGGATGAAATAAACCATCGCTGATCAGTAAAATGGACTTTAAATCCTTAAAATCTATATATCCCGATTGGATATAACTTCTGACTGCTTCTTTTCCATTTGCAACAGAATAACCATTAACCGTATTAGCCATGCTTCGATTATAAATCAGTTGATTTTTAACCGAATTGAAATGCGATTCTTCTGGTAATATTATTCCTTTCTTTCGATCATTCTCACGTTTTACTTTCGCCCTGCTACTGATTCCCTTTACAGTATCTTTCGTTAAAGTTTTTATATGGCCATTATGGTACTCTGCTAAAATCATACAATCACCAAGTTGAGCAAATGATATTTTTTGTTTATCGACTTTTACAACGGCAGCGCATGTTGTCCACAATTCTTCTGGGCGGGTAATATCTATATTATTTAATATCATTTCTTCCATTAGTCTTCTATTTGCTTGAATAATTCCTTCTGCAAGAGTCAGTTTAGATAGAAAATGATTTTCGAAATACTTTCTAAATAAATTTGAGGCCAAATATGCTCCATTCTTACCATCTGCATTTTTAAATGAACTTATTGGTGTTGCTCCATCAAAAACTCCATAAACATTTAACTTTTTGTTTACTACCATTGCATCCTCGGGTACTTTTTTGGAAAGTGAAACTCTTGCACTAGTTCGAATCTCCATATTTTTGTCACCACCTAAAATGGTTAATACATTAAACGTATTTATTTTTGTATTTCCTACATTTATACGAAACCTCTAGTAAGTAATATGTATTTAAAAAGGTTTAATTCTAAAAAATCATAAATAAAATAACCAAAATAAAAAGATGTCCAATTTGGACACCTTAATACAAAGATTCTCAACCATGACAAGCCCCTTAGCTCTGACTTAAAATGCATTAAAACAATAAATTCTTTTGAACATACTATTCATTATTTTTTTCTAAAAAACCTAAAAGCAATAAATCAACTTTACTTTCTTCGTTTGGAAATTTTATGTTCCAACGTCTCTCCATAAATGAAAGTAACTTTAATCCGCGTTCAAATATGGTAGCTGCATTCCATTCATCGTATTTAGAAACTTCAATCTCACTATGCGATCCTTCAGAATAGCCTCTTCTAATTTTTTGTCCTTGTGCATCAAGTTTTGCAGTTTTTTTATCTGGAAAGCTATCATTTTGTAAACTCGAGTTAATCATACTTGATAATGGGAGAAGATTACCAAGGGAGCCTGTTAAAATAAGCTTCTCTTCCTCTGAGAAATCATTGAACCTCTCTATCCAATAATCATTGTTTGGGGTTTGAGGGTAGATATGTTCTACTGAAACTTTGTCCTTCTCACTTTTAACGAAATACTGCCAGTCGATTTTTTGATTGCCAAATTGGTGAACTTTTTCTACTTCGTATTCATACAGAAAATAGCGAATGCCATTCCAAGCATAGAAACCATGACCATTTTTGTAAAGACGCTGGATATACGTTTTGAAAGACTGATAATCAAAGGCACTTTCTGGTTCAAGCCACCCCTCAATATGCTGGTATAAGGAGTTGCATATTTCATTTATTGTGATATCCCCATTACGCAATTGTCTGGCAGTTTTATAAAACTCATTGTTTCTATATGTCGTAAATGCACGTCCTAACCGGAATGCAATAAATATAAATCTTTCTATTTCTTTAAATAGTAGGATCCTGTCTGTTGATTCCACATCCTTTGCTATAAATGAAACTGTAACGAGTGGTCTAAAATAGGCAATGCCTATCCGGTTGAGGCGATCAATCCATAATCTTTCTTCTGTCGTTAATTGATTATCACCAAAAGGATTGAAAGAATTGTACCAATGTTCAGCTGTTGATTTAAGACTTCCAACATACTCTTCTATTTCTTTTGGGGATAATTTTGATTTTTGTTTAAACATAAGTGGTTGTTCTTCTTCAACCACATCATTCATTTCTTGAGAATTATCTCTTTGTTCCACCACTTGAATGAGAGAGGTTTCTTTTACATCAACCTTTTTATATACATTGTTTGGTGTGAATTTTTCATCAAGTAAGAAACGAATATAATCGTCCCCTTTTTGTCGAGTATATTGGAAATACATAATCCAATGAGCGGTAAGAAAGTCGTCATCGGAAAGCGGTTTTTGTTTATTTCTCCCTAATTGATAATATACTTCTTTCCATGCATCATTAATCTTCTCTCTCAATATCTTTTGATCATCAATTTCAAGTTCTTCATCATCGTAAAGGGTTGTAAGATAAATGAGACGATTCTTTAACAACTCTAAATTAGATAACTTCTTTCCACGGTTATTCATCGTTTCAAACGCGACAAACACATCAAAGTCATCATGAATTTCGTGAAGATTAAACATAAGGTTTTGAGTAACTTTTTTGAACATCTTCTCTATTTCCTCAATACCGTACTCCTGAAAATAATTTGATAAATTTTCTCCAAAAAATCGCTTTGCATTTTCTAAATTGAGAGTATAAAAAGTCTCCTGTATACTTCCTCCATCATTTTCTTCTAAAATACGATGCCTTAAATATTTGAAACTAGGGTTATCTGTTTCATACCCAAACTTATATGTATTTATGATAAATTGAGGTGGTTTCTGAACAACAAGATACTCCTCTTTTATTTGCTTCAGACTAAATGTCCCTATGTAAATGTCTTCATCTTTTTTATCAGGTTGTAAAGATTTAAAGAGACTAAGTATTTCTTGAATTAGAATTACAAAGGTAGTTAATCGTTGTTGACCGTCCACTATGTGAAATGGTTTGAAACCTCTATCTTCTATTAACCAACGTTCTTCGTGCCAGTCTTTCCAACTTTGCTTTTCAACCGCTTTTAAAGAAAGTAAACCAGTATAATGAAATTTTTCAACTGGTAAATTGACAACATCCTCCCAGAAATCCTTTAACTGTTTGTTTGTCCAGGCATAACCTCTTTGATAATCTGGAATTTTAAAAATCCTATCTTTAAAAATACTTTTTAAAGACTCTAATTCATGCATTAATCACAACTCCTTAAATTGGTACATTTGTATAACCATATCTTGCAACAAAGAACTATTGAATATTAGTTTTTTGGAATACATCACAAAAAATGCAAAAAAGCCCTTGAAGAAAATATCCCACTAAAAAAAGTGAGAAAATAAACATCAAGAACTTTAGACCGTTCAAACATTATTTGATTGAACCTTACTATCTATTGAATGAAAACGACCATTTAATTCGTATCTCTAGAGAACATTTCATCTCATAGACTGAAAAGAACTGGAATAAGAACCTGATCCTCACTTTTCAATGTTTCTTTAATTTCAGATATTTACATTACCTTTCTTTTTCTTAGAAGTATGTTCATACGCTACTGAGAAAACTGTAAAAAGGATTTGTTGTAAATATATGGAATTTATTTAGAGAAAATAAAAAGATTGGAGTAAATCATGCTTTCAAATAAATATTTTTTAATAAATTTTTTACTGAGTGTTTCGTTTGTAATTGCTTTTTTGGTGACAGCATATGTTATGATTGATACTTTACGAAGTACTCATTTTGCTACTGCTTTTGGAGGAGGAACCGCACTTTTTCTTTATCTTATATTTAGAAAGAATACTTCTTCTAAGAAATAGGAATTTACTATTACATCAATAGAGCTTATTAAAAAAGCTAGCTTTCTATATCAATTAGAAAAACTAGCTTTTTTATACTCAATATATTTTAAAAATGAAATCTAATCGTCTTAATTCATATGGGCCTTAAACCCAGTAAGCCCATCATCCAGCATTACAGTACTACCATTAACAACATTTGCTTCTTCCATCGCTAATAAACAAACCATTCCGGCAATATCTTCTGGTTCAATAAATTCTTTTCTCATTTGGAAATTTCTATATATTTCTGTCAAACCTTTATCTTTTAATCCATCAATAATTGGAGTGTTAACAAATCCGGGAGCTATGCCGACTACACGAATTCCATGAGGAGCAAGATCTAGTGCTGCAGTTTTCGTCATCATAACAACTGCACCTTTTGAAGCATTATAAGCAAATGCTCCCACATTTGCTAAATATCCGTATACTGAAGCAGTGTTTATAATTACACCTTTCACTCCTAGTTCGATCATTTTTTTGCTCGCACTAGCGATTCCGTAAGCAACTCCATGTTGGTTTACAGCGATTACTTTTTGATACATTTCTTCATTAAATTCATTAATTAAATTCGATCCACCAATACCAGCATTATTAAACATTACGTCAATTGTTCCATAAGTTTCTACTGTAAATTCAACTAATGATTCTACTTCCGCAAATTTTGAAGCGTCAACTTTAAAAACTACACTTTCTCCACCAAGCGCTTTAATTTGTTCAACTGTTTCAGTAGCACCAGCTTCATTAAAATCTGCAACTACAACTTTGGCACCTTCTTTAGCGTACTTCAATGCAGTAGCTTTACCGATTCCTGAAGCTCCGCCAGTAATAATAGCAACTTTATCTTTTAATAACATGGTAAATACCTCCACAATTTATATTTTTACTAAAACTTACACATCATATTTTTAAGCAGTCATTCCGCCATCAGCAACCATTTCAGCTCCAGTTATGAAACTAGATTCGTCAGATGCTAAAAAGACTACAAGGTTTGCGATTTCTTCGGGTTTACCTAGTCTTTTTAATGGAATAGTCATTGCTAATTGTTCATTTGATGCATTATGACTTGATGCTAAATCAGCTCCCATAGCTGTTTCAATGACACCTGGATGAATTGAATTAACACGGATTTGATCAGCAGCAACTTCTTTTGCTAAATCTTTCGTCATGATACGAACAGCACCTTTACTTGCACCATAAAGTGTTGCATTATTAGAGCCTTTTAATCCAGCAACTGAAGATGTATTAATAATTGATCCAGCTTTTTGCTCACGCATAAATGGTACTGTGTGCTTCATTCCAAGGAAGACTCCGGTTACATTTATACTTAGTAAGCGATTCCATTCTTCTGTTTCATATTCTGTAACTGGTTTTGAACTAAAGATACCAGCATTATTAAATAAAATATCAATTGAGCCGAATTTTTCTTTTGTTTCATTTACTACTTTAATCCAATCTGCTTCAAGCTGAACATTATGTTGAATGAAAACAACATAATCAGAAATAGCCTTCATTTCATCTAATGTCTTTTTGCCAGCTTCTTCATTAATATCTGTAAATACTACTTTAGCACCTTGTTCTAAAAATTTCTGAACAGTAGCTTTTCCAATCCCGTTAGCTCCACCTGTTACAATTGCAGTTTTATTTAATAACCTCATTTATAACATCCCCTTTTCTTTTTACACTTTCATTTTAACAACAATGTTTGTTAAGATATATTTAAACATTTTTATTAATCCATTAGCCAAACTAATGGAAAGAGGAGTCAACATGAATATCGACCAAATACAATATATAGTCGAAGTTGCGAAAACGAAATCGATTACGAGTGCCGCAAATAATTTACACGTAACACAATCTGCTATTAGCCAAGCGATATCAAATTTAGAATCCGAATTGAATATTAAATTATTTACTAGATCAAGGCACGGAGCAATACCGACTTCAGAAGGCCAAAACATCATCCTAAAAATGTTGGACGTAGTTTCGAAAATAGAGGAAATTAAGGAAGAAGCAAATAGTCAAAATGATGTAATTGTTGGTGAACTTAGCATTGCTTCGATTCCCATTGGGATGGACATTTTAATTAACACAATTTCAAAATTTAAAAAAGATTATCCAAATGTTCAATTTCAAATTTCGGAAAAAGGCACCAGTGATATCTTAAATGACATTCGTGAAAAAAAAGTAGATATCGGACTTATTGGATTAAATGATGATCAGTTGAAGAAAAATTCAGGGCTTATTTTTAATAAAATCTTTGAAGGCCGAATCGTAGTTTTTGTGGGTAAAAAATCTCCATTATCTTCATTTAAAAATGTTCCCGCAAAGGAATTATTAAAATATCCATTTGTACTTTATAACGAGGATTATGTAAATGAATTCGTTGAACATTTTAATCAATCAATTGGCAAAATTGATGTTTGGTTTAAAACAAATAATACTCGCGCCTTAGTAAGAGCATTAAAAGACGATTTAGCAGTTTCAGCAGGCTATGACCTTTCCTTCCTTGGTTTAACTAGCGATGAAAATTACGAGCTAGCCATTCTTGAAATAGAAGATTTTATTCAAGAACCAAAATCTGTAGGTTGGGTTCAAACTAAAAATAAGAGCCATTCACTAATATCTAAGGAGTTTATTAAGCGATATTTGAATGAATTTCGTGAAAGATATTCCTGATATCAAATTTATTAGAGGTACCTCCTCTTTTTGGAGGTGCCTCTTCATTTTGAATGTGGTTCAAGCATTATATCAACGAAGTTCAGTGATATATCAACGAGGATCAACCATTTATCAACGAAGTTCAGCGTCATATCAACGGAGATCGCAACTTTATCAACGAGGATCAACCATTTATCAACGAAGTTCAGCGATATATCAACGAGAATCAGCCATTTATCAACGGAGTTCACTACTTTATCAATATTGTTCAACTTATGTTCGTGTTTCCGCGACCCCATTTTTAGGTAGATGCCTCTTAAAATTGGTCTAAAGCAATATATCAACAAATATTGCTATTATATCAACAAAAAACATTACTTTATCAATAAAAATCAGCAGTTTATCAACAAAGTTCACTACTTTATCAATAAAGTTCACACTGTGTTCGGAATACTAAACATAAACTTCATTTGTTTGACCCCATTTATAAAGCAAGACGATGTACTTTATGAGCAGACTTCTACCCTTTACGCACAAAAAAAGGCACCCCCAAAAAGAAGGTGCCCCAAAAATCAATATCAAACCAATTCATTAACCTCAACCTGCGCCAAATCCCCAGCAGCCTTCACTCTTACACGAGTCGCATTACCAGGCAAGTAAGCAAGTGGCACATCTTCAATATCAACGATTACCAAATTGTCTGGATCTGCCCCAGCTTTAATTGCTTCTTGTTTTGCTTCATTCTTTGCCATTTCCAATGCTTGTTCACGCGTTAATTCTACTAATTTGTAAATTCGTTCAACTTGACCGCTTACTTGTGAAATGGCCGCTCCAATCGCATTAGCTACGCCAGAATGTTGTGGGCGGATCACTTCTGATGCTCCTTTTAAGTCTTCAGGAAGCAGTATGCTACCGCCACCAACAAGAATAACTGGCACATCTTCAGCGCTAGTTTTCATTTTATCGATTGCTTCTTCAACTAGCTCTACCATTTTTGCATAAACTTTATTTAATATCTCTTTATCTAAATGAGCTACTTTTGATGCGTCGCCTAGATCGACTTTTCCAAGTGCTACGGCCACGTCTGTTGTAGTTAATGTATCCCCACCGAAAATTAAGCTTTTTTCTGGAAGGCGATAGCCGACACTGTCAGGTCCAACTGTGAATTCTCCGTTGTCTTTAATGCGAATAATTGTACCGCCGCCAAGTCCGATTGAAATTAGGTCAGGCATACGGAAGTTAGTGCGTGCTCCACCAATTTCTACTGCCAATGAAGATTCACGTGGGAATGATTGAATTAACACACCAACATCGGATGTAGTTCCACCTACGTCTACAACGATTGCATCTGAGCTTTTAGTTAGGTAAGATGCACCACGTAATGAGTTCGTTGGACCGCATGCGATTGTAAAGATTGGATATTTCACTGCATATTCTACGGACATTAATGTACCATCATTTTGGCCGAAAAATACTTTTGCTTCAATTCCTTCATTTTTTAATGCATTTATGAATCCATCAGCCGCTGTTTTTGCAACATCTACAACTGCGGCATTGATAATCGTAGCATTTTCTCGTTCTAGTAATCCTACAGAACCGATTTCTGATGATAAAGAAACCGCTACATTCTCTCCTAGAACTTCCTTCATAATTTCACTTGCTCTTTCTTCATGTTCTTTCGATACAGGTGAAAATACTGAAGTAATGGCTACAGAGTCAACTTTCCCTTCGATTTCATGCGCAATTTGATACAAATGCGCTTCATCTAAAGAGACGATTTCCCTTCCATCGAATTCATGTCCACCTCGAACTAAATAAATATGCTTACCGAACGCCGCGCGTAGATCATCAGGTACACCGATTAGCGGTTTTACGGCTAAAGTTGCAGGAGCACCGATCCGAATTGCTGCGATTTTATTTAGTCTTTTTCTTTCTACGATTGCGTTTGTACAATGTGTTGTTCCTAGCATTGCGTATTTAATTTGTTCTCTTGGTACATTCGCATCGCCGATAATTTTCTTTAGTGCTGTATAAATACCTGTCGCTACATCTTCTGTAGTAGGTGATTTTGTTTCGGACACTACTTGATTGTTTTCATCTAAAAGTACTGCATCTGTGTGTGTTCCACCAACGTCGATTCCAATTCTGTATGTGCTCATTATAATGTCACTCCTTTTTTAGCAAGTTCTTCTACTGGAATATAGTCAACATCGTAGCCAAAGTATTTTGGTCCAACGGTTTCAATTCCTTTTTCCGTTCTCCATTTTGGATTACAAGGAATGCCAACTACTACGCATCTTGCACCGTATCGAATGCCTTCAGTTGTAATTGGAAGTCCTGTTTCTGCATCAAGCACTGCAATTAAATCAGGAGTTACGCAAAGTAGACGTTGTTCTGTTTGTGCTAGTAAGTGCTCATTTTGGAAACGAACTTCAAGTGTTTCTCCTTTATAATCATTAATGCCTTCGAATGTAGCGATCCCTTTTGCAAATCCGCTTTCAGTTTTTCTATTTATGTCAGTTACTTTTCCGCGGAACAATTCAAAGCCGTTTGCACATTTTAGCGCTTCTGATACTGGATCCGCGTTGTTTTGTTTAGCCAGTCTGATTGCTCTTCCTAAGTTTTCTTCAAGCTGAAGGATGTTTCGAATTCCACTATCTTTTAAGTTTTTTCCTGACATCGGGTAAATGGCAGTCATGACAGAGCCACCCATTTCAATTGTTGCTGCACGGGCAATTCGTTCAGTCCAAAGGTTGTTGATCGTTGAAAGTACCGAAGTATTTCCTTTCTCATCAGCAAGAACCATTGGTGTTGCTGAAACGCCATCAAGGTAAAACGTAACCATTTGTAATTCAGGGAATGCTCTTCCCATACCATCTACATCAACGACAGGTATGCCTAGTCTTGCTGCTAGTGCAAGAGGTAGCATGGAGTTCAGACCACCTGCTTCAATTGGCATCGTTGCATATATTTTTTTTCCTAAATAAGATTCGAGATTTTGAAATGCGACAATTGCCTCTTCTCCACTTGGTGCTTTTTCTAGCATAACAGTTGGAGCCCCCATCATCGCTGATGGTACGACTAATGCATCATCTGGCACTTCATCTACATCTAATAAAGTAATTTCACCATATTCCTCAATTGCTTGAAGAGCCATTAACTTACCTATGTAAGGGTCGCCCCCTCCTCCTGTACCTAGTAAGGCAGCACCTACTGCAATATCTTCAATTTCTTGTTTACCTATCTTTCTCATTTTCAGAATACCCCCAACATTCAGAATTTTTAAGCTGTAATTTTTTCATCCACAACTCGTTTATTTTTAATGGCTTTTAAAATTAAAACACCAACGTAATAAATGATGCCACTTACTACAAGTGAGTTAATCGATGGAATACCAAATTTAACAAAATAGCCAGCTGCAAATCCTGCAGCCCATGCAATGAATGTCACTGGATTAAATCTTTCTGGCTCAGCCGGTAAAGTTCCCTTCTCCCTACTTTCATCCAATGCTTTTCGATGAGTTTTTAACACAAAATAATCAATGACCATAATACCTGCAATCGGTGGAATCATGACGCCAAGGAAAACTAGAAAATCAACGAATCGATCAAGAATACCAAGAATAGATAATAAAGTTCCGATTAAACCAATTACAAGTGTTACAATTCCACGATTTACTTTTACTTTAAAAATCGTATCGATAATATTTGTAAATCCTAGAGATGAAGAATATAAGTTCAAGTTATTGATTTTTACTGTTGAGAAAACAACAACTGCTGCGCCAATCCAACCTGATGTTTGAAGCATTATACTAACAACATCACTAGTTTTTGCTGCGTGAGACATTAATACAGCAATCATACTAACACCTAATTCTCCAACTAAAGTACCAATCGTTGTCATCCAAAAAACATCTTTTCCGCTTCGAGCAAATCGACTAAAGTCTGGTGTAATAACAGCACCAATCATAAATCCTCCGGCAACCATTGTTGCACCAACTCCAATTGATAGTGCACCACCTGGAGGAGGAGATCCTATTAAACTAAAAATCGAATGATCACTAAGAACATTATAAACACCAAATCCTACTACAATTAGAAAAGCTGGAACTGCAACTTTTGCTGTTAGACTTAATAATTTAAATCCAAAAATAACTAAAGCAGTTACGGCTATTCCAGTCAGTGCAGCAGCAACGGGAAGAATTAATTTGCCATTGGTTGCCTCGACTAATCCATTCGCAAAAACAGAGTTCTGAACACCAAACCATCCGATACAACAAATCGAAACGACAAAGCCGATAATACTGGAGCCATATCTTCCGAATCCAGTCCAACGAGATAATAGACTAGTAGAAAGACCTTCACGTGCTCCAGCGTATCCTAATAGGAAACTAACAATTTGTAACAAAACGCTTCCGAACATAGTCGCCCAAAACGCCTGCCAAAATGTCATTCCAAATCCTAATGAAGCACCTAACATAAACTGTGATAATGTTGCTAGAGCACCAACTCGTACAAGCATAATATCCCACATCGGTAAACGCGCCGACTTCGGTACCCTAGATAGTGAATAATCATCTCCAATAGTTGATTTA
Organism: Bacillus sp. AFS017336; assembly: GCF_002555445.1. NCBI lineage: Bacteria > Bacillati > Bacillota > Bacilli > Caryophanales > Bacillaceae > Bacillus > Bacillus sp. AFS017336. The sequence continues at coordinate 196,796 of NZ_NUCO01000003.1, read as the reverse complement.
CTTGCCATTTCTCTAAACCTCCCCATTTTTTTAACCAATTTATAAACTAATCTTTATTTTTCAATGCCATTCCAAAATTGATTAAACGTAATATCTAATCTTGCATAAATTTCTTCCTCACTGTGTCGGTGCATTTGCCAAAACAGCCCGTCCATTATGCATTGGAATGACAAGGCTAACGCATGACTATCAGACTCTTTTATTTCGCCATTCTCAATACCTTGTCTAAAAATTTCGGAAAGAATTTTATACTCATTTAATTCCATTGAACCGAATCTTTTAATAATATCTTCCTTTATAATCTCTGGTGGAGATGTCATAAGTCGTACGATAATTTTAGCTTTAAGATCCTCCTTATATTGAAAATCGATCGCTGATTTTAAAATTGAATAAAGCTGAACTTTTTTAGATTGGGTGTTTTTAAGCTGTGATTCAACAATTGATAAATGCCCGTTCAATGCATCCTTATAGACAGCTAGAAAAATATCATCCTTTCCTTCAAAAAAAGCATAAACAGAAGGTGGCTTAATCCCTACTTCATTAGCAATTTCTCTAATTGTCATACCTGAATATCCTTTTTTAGCGAATAACTTTGTTGCTGCTTCTTTAATATTTTCTTTTGTCGATTTTATTGGTTTAGTAGTCATAGTTAATACAGTCCCCCTATTAAACCTAACTAATGTATGTTAGGCAATGAGTTAAAAAAATAAGAATACTTACTTTTCACTCATATTTTTGTATTATCTATAGTTTACAACATTCTCATAACACTTAACTAATGTCCTTTTAGTAATATGAACTCTTTTTCTTTTGCTAGAATAATTTTAAACCATGGCTAAGTTCACCTACCTAACAAGCGTTAGGTAATTGGGTAAAAAAAAATATTTCTTTCGCAGCATGGTGTTAAATGTCATTCCAACAACATCTACCTAACACATGTTAGGTAATAGAATAAAAAAAATATTCACTTGTTAGCATTGAGTTAAGTGACACCTTACAACACTTACCTAACAAACGTTAGGTAAATAGGTAAAAAAAATGATTCCTAAACCAAGTCCTCCATTCTCTAAAAAAATGTATTGTAGCTATATTACCACCATAAAACACAGAATTCAACAATTTTTCTGATAATTTTTTAAATAAAATATTAATATAGTAAAATTAACTATTTTTAATTTATTACGAGCCATTCAAGAAATTGAAAAAGGAAACTCGATTAATCTCCGAATCTCCTTTTTCATCTACTAAAATTTAAACCAATTTACCAATCGTCTCTTCGGTATTCTCTCCAACCCCTACTCCAATATGTCTATAGGTAGGAACAAATACATTCGATTTAATTGGGCTTGCGATTTGTTTTTGATAACCACCGTTGGGCTTTGGAACATCAACAATCATATTTCGCTCAACAATTTGAGGATGCTCACTAGCTTCTTTAAGTGTAAGAACTGGTTCAACACAAGCATCTAAAAGTTCAAAAATTGATTTCCATTCGTTAAATGTTTTTGTGAGAAATGCAGCTCTTACTTCTTCTTTAAACGCATTTTGATCTTCAGATTTTGAACTAAAGCTAAGTTCGATTAGATCCTCTCTTTCGATTCCTACACAAAGTAACTTTCGAAATTGTGGTTCAATACTTCCTACAGAAAAGTAGCGTCCATCTTTTGTTTCATAGTAATCATAAAATGTTCCACCATTTAGCATTGTACTTTCTAACTCTGGGTTTATGCCTCCCATTAAGCAATCTGGACCTGCTAATGCGTTTAATGCAAAGCTACAGTCTGTCATACTAATATCTAACCATTGTCCTTCACCAGTTCGATTACGATAAATAACTGCTGATAATATCCCGATTACACCATGTAATGAACCTCCAGCAACGTCAGCAATTTGTACCCCTGCAGGTGATGGGCCTGTGTTTTTACGTCCAGAATAACTTGCAACTCCTGAAATCGATAAATAATTATTATCGTGTCCTGCGCGATTTCGATAAGGACCCGTTTGTCCAAATCCTGTAATCGAACAATAGATTAGTTTAGGATTAATCAGCTTTAATTCTTCATAGCTTAAACCTAATCTTTCCATTACACCAGGACGAAATTGTTCCATCACGATATCATATTCTTCAATTAATTTTTTTACGATATTAATTGATTCTTCCTTTTTTAAATCCAAAGCAATCGACTGTTTCGATCTGTTTATGTAACCGTGTGCAACTGAATCTTTCCCATCACGAGGGTATCCATCTCGTACTAAATCTGGTCTAGTTGGTGATTCGACGCGTAATACTTCTGCGCCAAGATCTGCAAGCATCATCGTTGCATATGGACCAGGTAGTAAAGTTGAAAAATCTAATATTTTTAATCCATTTAGTAGACTCATAAGTTATCTCCTTTATCTTAATAAAATGTTATTTCTCTTCAAATCTATGATTTACTTACTTTTATGATGATCATCACGGGCATATGTATATGAATGATACGTCTAGTAAGTTTTACTTTATGACTATACTATTTTAAAAGCATCCCCTTTAAAGCAATTAAGCCTTCTTATACATCGTTACAACAACAGCTCCCCCAAGCCCTAAGTTATGTTGTAATGCTACCTTTGCGTTATTCACTTGTCTTTGACCTGCTTGACCACGTAATTGCCAGACTAGTTCTGTACTTTGTGCCAATCCAGTTGCTCCAAGTGGATGTCCTTTTGACATTAATCCTCCAGATGGATTTACTACAAATTTCCCACCATACGTGTTGTCACCATTATTAATAAATGTTTCTGCTTCACCTTCCCCGCAAAGTCCTAAGCCTTCATATGTAATAACTTCGTTTGGAGTAAAACAGTCATGTAATTCAACTACATCAACATCTTGTGGTCCAATACCTGATTTTTCGTATACTTCTTTAACTGCTCTACGGGTCATGTCTGCTCCAACAATTTGAAGTTCATCTTCATATGAATTAAGTGTGTCTGTCGCCATCGCCTGAGCAACTATTTCTACTGCATCTTGTTTCCCATGCTTGCGAGCAAATTCTTCGCTACAAACAATAACTGCAGCAGCTCCGCAAGATGGAGGGCACGCCATAAATCTTGTTAAATATGGTGGATGAATAACTGGTGAGTTCAATACTTCTTCCACTGTTAAAGGCGTATTAAAAATAGCATATGGATTATTCACTGCATGATTTCGTGTTTTAACTGCTACTTTTGCAAAAATATCTGGGTTTGCACCATATTTTCGAACATATGCAGTTCCCGCTGCTCCAAATATTCTTGCCGCTCCAGTGTTTTCAGGTGCTCCAGGATCTAATCCATCTAGTCTTTCTAGGAAGGATTGCAACGGATTAGTCCGATCTCCCCATACATTTCCTAATGCTCCTGGCTTCATTTCTTCAAATCCAAACGCTAAAGCGCAATCCACTACACCCGATGCTACAGCTTGTCTTGCTAAAAATAGTGCTGTTGATCCAGACGAACAGTTGTTATTGACATTAATAATTGGAATACCAGTCATTCCAACTTTGTATAAAGCTGTTTGACCAGATGTGCTGTCTCCATATACATAACTAGCAAATGCTTGTTTAATTTCTTTAAAATCAATTCCTGCATCCTTAATTGCTCCACTAATTGCTTTTGAAGCCATCATTTCGTAAGGCTCTTGTTTACCGGGTTTCGTAAACTTGACCATATCTACTCCAATTACTTTTACATTATTACTCATTACTAAATCCTCCTTTTTATAGACTTCTTTATTTAAACTCTAGCTTTCTTTAAATTCCCAACTTCCCTGCAATAATACTCTTCATGATTTCATTCGTTCCTGCATAAATGGACATGACAGCAACATCTCGATACCATCTAGCAATCTCGTATTCTTCCATATAACCGTATCCACCATGCAACTGTAAGCATTCATTTGCTGCTTTTTTAGCTAGTTCAGTAATCCACCATTTAGACATCGATACTTCTGTTACTACATTTTCTTTCGCGATATGTTTGACTATTAAATCGTCTAAGAATGTTTGACCAATCTTAATTTCTGAAGCAAGCTCAGCTAATTTAAACTGCGTGTTTTGGAACGATCCTACAGGTTTACCAAACACCTTACGTTCCTTCACATAGTTCAGAGTTATATCGAGAATTCTTTTTGCACTATTTAATGCAGTAATTGAAATCATGAGTCTTTCTTGTTGAAGTTTTTCCATTAAATAATAAAAACCTTTATTTTCCTCACCAAGTAAATTTTCAACTGGAACTAAAGCATCCTCAAAAATAAGTTCTGCCGTATCTTGTGCATGCATGCCTATTTTATTTAGCTTTTTACCTCTTTTAAAGCCTGGAGTTCCTTCCTCAACGACAATTAAACTTATTCCTTTATGTCCAGGTACTGCTTTTTGATCTGTTTTAACAGCCACTATAATTAAGTTTGCTAAAATACCATTTGAAATGAAGGTTTTCTCTCCATTTAATACAAAATAATCACCTTGTCTCACTGCTGTCGTTTTAATCGCAGCAAGGTCAGATCCCGTTCCAGGTTCTGTCATAGCAATCGCTGACATAATTTCTCCGGATACTGCACCCGGAATCCAGCGTGATTTCTGTTCTTCATTTCCGTAATTTTGAATATAGGGCATAATAATATCATTATGAAGACCAATAGCCGCTGATTGGCCAATACCAATATTGACTAGCTCTTCTGCCATCACAACACTGTATCCAAAATCTGCGTTTAACCCACCGTATCTTTCATCAGCCCACGGACATAAAAATCCTTGTTCACCAAGTTTTTTCCAAAAAGTTAACGGAACTAGTCGATTTTCTTCCCATTGATCAATATAAGGATCTGCCTCTTTCTCTAAAAACTTTTTAAAAGCTTGTCTAAAAATTTGATGCTCTTCTCCTAAAAATCTTCTTGTTGTTTGTTTTCCTTCTGATGCTACTTTTGACATTCAAACTACCTCCTAGAAATTCAAGTTAAGTTCCTCTATAAAGATAATTAGCAAAATGTATGCCAAACTAAAAATCTTAGTTAATATTGCTCCGACCGTTCATGTTGCATATTTTTGTCTACAATCTAGGACATCCTCTTTAATTAATGTCCATTTTTTTCGTAATAGTGTCCGATTTTATGAACAGTTGTTTTTTATGGATCGATGAGTCGTTTATTAATGATTTTCTTCTATTATTCCAAGTAGTCATTTTCGCCCAATTACCAATTTTATCTGACTAATTTTGTTTATAAATTAAGACAGTTGTTTTCTAAAAAACACAAATAAACTTAAAATTTGTAAAATTTCGAAGGATTTTGATGTCTAATATTGAATAATGTAATCAAATGAAAAACTGGGAGAGAGATAAATATGTTGGTTAGAGAGGCAATGACACATAAAATAAAAACGCTTACACAAGCAAGCACCCTTCGTGAAGCTATCCAAATATTTCATGATCTTAAAATTGGTATTATTCCTGTTGTAGATGAAAACAATCGACTTTTAGGAGCTTTTTCACGCTCCTTGCTATATCGTGCCTTATTAGAAGATTTTCCATTAAACGAAAAGATTGAGTCATTATTCTTAAGAGATGTCATTACAGTGTTTGAAAATGAAAGATTAATAGAAAGTACAAAAGTCTTAAAGGAGCATCAAATAGCTAATACAATCGTCGTTTCAGAAAAAAATGATGTATTAGGTATCCTTTCCCAAGCGGACATTAATCGTTCCTCTCGGTTAGGCTTTGATGCATTTGGAGATACGATAAATTCCTTACTGAGGCATATGCACACAGGGGCATTGGCAATTGATCATGAAGGATTGATTTCGGTAATGAATTCAGCAGCAGAAACAATGTGTGGCCGTTCATGTGAGACTTCTATTGGTATGCCGCTCGAAAATATATTCCCTGATTTACACGATATTTTATCATCTTTAGAGTTTACTACTGAGAAGTTTGTTCTCCGTCATGTTACGATTAATGAAAAAAAATTACTTGTTACTTGTAACATACTTTCCGCTTATGATTATTCTTGGGCAGGGCTAATTTTAATTCAAGAATTAACAGAATACGAAACAATTGCGGACGAACTTGAAATAACAAAAAGATTAGAACAAACATTACAAACGATTACAGAATCCTCTAATGACGGATACATTTTAATCGATCATAAAGGAACTATTCGATTAGCAAATAAACATGCTTGTGAGGTCTTCAACACCACTCAAAAGGCCTTGCTAAATCAGCCAGTTCAAGAACAAATTCCTGAAATGAGATTGGAGACCGCATTAACTGGTGAATTTACAGGCGAACAAATTGAAGCAGTTAAAATCGGCAAAACTCAATGCCTTATTGGAAAAATACCACTTGTTTATAAAGATCAAGTTGTTGGTGCTGTCGGGAATATACGCTATAGAAATTTAAACAATTGGAAAAATGTCATGAAGCGTCTTGATTCTTTAGAAAAAGAAGTTTCATATTATCGAACTGAGCTTTCCAAATTTAATGGAACGGAATTTGATCTTGAAGATATTATTTCTCAAAATAAAAGTATGTCAGAGTTAAAACAGTTTGCAAGACAAGTAGCAAATGGATTTTCTAATATACTCCTACTAGGAGAAAGTGGTACTGGTAAGGAACTTTTCGCTCGCGGAATTCATAACTCTTCGAATAGGCGCGGAAAATTCGTAAAAATAAATTGTGCTGCTGTGCCGAGTGACCTTTGGGAATCTGAATTTTTTGGTTATGCAGATGGTGCCTTTACAGGTGCAAAGCGCGGAGGAAAAATAGGAAGATTTGAACAAGCAAATAATGGTACTTTATTTTTAGATGAAATTGGTGATATGCCATTATCAATGCAGGTCAAACTACTTCGAGTACTTCAAGAGCGTGAATTCGAGCGTGTAGGTGGTACTGAGACAATCAATGTAAATGTTCGGATCGTTGCGGCTACGAATAAAAACCTTGAAGAAATGGTAGCTTTAGGAGAATTCCGTGAAGACCTTTATTATCGACTAAATGTCATTGCGATTCAAATTCCATCGTTAATCAACCGAATTGAAGATATCCCTCTACTTGCTAATTCAATTTGCAAAAAGTTTAGTCATTTAATGGGGATAGACAATATTACGATTTCTCCAGAAGTAATGAAAAAACTAAAAGCATATAAATGGCCAGGAAATGTTAGGGAATTAGAAAATATCATTGAGCGTGCAATGAATTGTTTATACGGTAAAGTCATCGAGTTAAAACATCTACCCGAGCATATACGGAACATTGATGAAATAGATGAAGTCAGTGAAATACAAATTCAATCGAATCTTGGTCAGGAATCAAAAGAAGTGCTGAAAACTAATTCTACAACAATTCAATATAAACAAAAGATTAATGATGCAGAAAAAGAAGCAATTGAATCGGCATTACAATTAGCAAATGGGAATCGAACAGAAGCGGCTAAACTATTAGGAATTAGTCGCTCACAGTTTTATAAAAAAATGAATTTATATTGTAAAGCATAAGAAATATAAGGACTAAATAGTAATGAGGAATTGTTCACTACAACAATTCCTCTTTTCTTATAACATGAAATCATTTATTTATATCGTAATGTTTCATATTAACCTCTAAGTCTTAACTCTCTTTTTAATATTTTTCCAGATGGGTTTCTCGGTAATGAGGAGACAAATTCGATATATTTAATCCGTTGGAATTTTGCTAGTTTCTGATTACAATATTCCATCAAATGTTCTTCATCAATCTGTGATCCTTCTTTTAAAACAACAACCGCTTTTACGGCTTCTCCCCACTTCTCATCAACAACGCCGATTACTGCCGAGTCCATTACCGAATGATGTGTAAAAATAATTTCCTCAATATCTTTTGGATAAATATTCACGCCTCCGCTAATAATCATATCCTTCTTACGATCAAGCAAATAATAAAAACCATCTTCATCCACTTTCCCCATGTCGCCAGTTTTAAACCAACCATCGGCTAAAAATGAATTCTGCATTACTTCAGGTAGTTTGTAATACTCTTTAAATAAACTTTTTCCCTTAACAACAAACTCCCCTTCTTCTCCAATCCCAACATCTAGCCCCTCATCATTTACAAGACGCACCTCAAAATCCTCTAATTGATGACCTATACTGCTCGTTTTATGTAAAATGTCACGAGGGCGAAGCTGAAGAAAGAAGCTTGTTTCCGAGCAGCCAAAGTATTCCGTTAAACTTGTTTTAAATTTTTCTAAAATACGTTTTTTTACGGATTCTGCTAATGGTGCCGCTGCTGATAACAATAGTTTTAGAGATGATAGATTATAATCATCAAAGTCTGGAACCTGCAACATCACGACATACTGTGTCGGTACAAAGAATGCCACTGTAATTTTTTCATTCTGTATGATATTTAATATTTTACTTGGTTCAAATTCTCTAGTTAATACTAGTTTACAACCCGTTACCCCTATGTAAAATGAAGCTAAATTTCCGACACTATGGTATAACGGTACGGATATTAGCCAAGTATCTTTGTAATTGAAATTCCACTCCGTTGCCGACATTAAGGCGCGATAAATCATAATTTCATGTGTAATCATAATCCCTTTTGGTAAGGACGTAGTTCCAGATGAATAAATCATAGCGGCAACGTCTTTACCAGTCACATCAACATTAGGTGGTTCGATCCAACCGTGCTCAACTAAAAGCTCGTAGCTATGGTATGATGGATAACTACGACTTCCACCGACGATGATTGTGGAGCTACTAGTGACCGTATGTAAAACATCCAGAACATTTTCAAATGCTTCTAATCGTTCAGCTTCAACAATTACATGTGTAGCATCTGAACTATTCACTAATGTTCGTAAATCATTTCCTTCGATCATATAATTGATTGGTACTGCTACTGCTCCAGCAGTTGAAAGCGCATAAAAAATTTCGATCATCTCTATTCGGTTCCTCATATATACAGCTACATGTGAACCCTTTTTAACTCCTACCTCTATAAGAGAATTAGCTAAAGCATTTACTCTTTCATAAAATTCCTTGAATGTTCTTCTAGTATCCTCGTAAACTACCGCGATGTCATTTGGCTTATTTTTCGCATATATAGGTAATCGTGAATGTAAACAACCTAGCTCCATTTTCCATGTCACCCTTTACAAATGCATATTATTTTTTACTAAATTATTTTCCTTGATACTGTGGTCGTCTTTTTTCGATGAATGCTCCAACACCTTCTTTAGCATCCTCCGTTAGGAAAAGCTCTTGGAATAATTCAGCCTCTCTTTCCAATGCTTTTTGAAATGGTAATTCCAATCCTTCATCGACTGCCTTTTTAATATTTCTAACAGCGACAGGTCCATTTTTACAAATTTTCTTCGCAAGTTGAAGACCCGCTTCTAAACCTTGACCTTTAGGTACTACTCGGTTTACAAGTCCAATTTTCATCGCTTCATTAGCCGTAAGATGTTCCCCGGTGAAAAGTAATTCCTTCGCTCTTCCTTCTCCAATTAAACGCGGTAGCCTTTGAGTACCTCCCGCTCCTGGTAATAATCCTAGTGTACACTCCGGAACTCCAATCATTGCTTGCTCTTCAGCAACTCGAAGATCACATGCGATGGCTAATTCACAACCGCCTCCAAGTGTATATCCATTTAAAATGGCAATCGTTGGCTTAGGAGAAAAATCTATGCTATTAAGCACCTTATGTGTTTCCATAAACGATGCTATTAAATTTGCATTCCCTATTTTTTGTGGGAAACCTTTTATATCCCCACCTGCCACAAATGCTTTCTCACCTGCACCTGTAATCAAGATTGCTAATATACTGCAGTCAGCATTAAGTTCTGAAAATGTAGTACCTAATTCGGTAATTACCTCTGGACTCAACGTGTTCATTGGAGGATTATCAATCATTACAATCGCAATTTGATTTTGCTTTTCTACTTTAACTAATGTCATTTTTAATCACCTCATAAAATGTAATTTATTAAAATTGAATCGTTACTAATTACTTAGGTTGCATACGAATCGCACCGTCTAAACGAATAACCTCACCATTTAACATTGGATTTTCAATAATTGATTGAACAAGATGAGCATACTCACTAGGATGACCTAAACGTTTAGGGAATGGTACCATTGCACCTAATGCTTCTATTACATGGTCAGGAGCGCTATCAAGTAATGGCGTTAAAAATAACCCAGGTGCAATCGTTAAAACTCGAATCCCATAACTTGCTAGATCACGTGCTATTGGAAGTGTCATCCCAACAATTCCGCCTTTAGACGCACTATATGCAGCTTGTCCAATTTGTCCCTCGAATGCAGCAACAGAAGCAGTATTCACGATCACGCCTCTTTCTCCACTTTCATTCGGTTCGTTTTGCGCAATAATTTCTGCTCCTAAACGAATAACATTAAACGTTCCGATTAAATTTACATCGATTACCTTTTTAAAGACTGCTAATTCAAATGGCCCATTTTTACCAAGCGTCTTTTGAGCAGGTCCAATTCCAGCACAGTTTACTACAGCAGTAATTTTCTTAAACTTTTCTACAGCTTGATTTAAAGCAAATTTTACTTCCTCTTCCTCAGCAACATTCGTTTTTATAAAAAGGACATTATCAGAACCAAGCTCTTCAACTAAGCTATTTCCTCTTTCAACGTTCAAATCAAGAATTAGCGCTTTACCTCCATTTGCTACCGTATTTCTTAATGTCGCTTCCCCTAAACCTGACGCTCCACCTGTAACCGCAACAACACTATTTAATAAATCCATATTTACACACTCCATTTTTGTATTTTTTACTAAACCCCTCTGACCAATAAAGAAAACCCTCCTACAAAAAAGTATCAAGCTATACTAAACTTGATAGCAATAAGTGTGCCAATTAATGGAATGGTAAAAATAGTGATGTTCCGTAATATCCATTTGCAATTTTGTCTAATTTTCATGACAAAACCTGAATTTTTGTCTCAATAAATACATATCTGTCTTTTTTTCAATACAGTCGCACGTTATTTAATAAAAATTAACAAATAATTTATTTATAGTTTCAATCAAAAAGGATATACTTAAATTATCAAATCCCTATAATAGGAGGAATGAAAAATGAACGAAACAGAATTAAAGGAATATCGTACAAATGTCATTTCATCACTAGAGGAAGAAATTGTTTACTATCAAAATCTAATTAAACTAACAAGACATAGCAGACTGAAAGAAAGCCATACATATAATCTTAAATTCATGCAAGAATTATTGGATGCTGAAAAAGCTGACCAAGGTATTTAATTATTACGGGGCACCTTCTACTTGGAGGGTGCCTTTTTTATGTGGGGAATATCGTGTTATTTCGAGTTTCTTCGTTTATTTAGGTGGTTTGATGGGGCACTTTGATCATAACTGAGCCGTTTCACTCGTTAATTGTGCAGATTTCATTGATAATTAAGCCACTTCGACCGTTTTTCATGCCATGTTTACATACTATTTATGGTTTTATCCCTTAATAAACTCCGTAAAAGTAATTTATCAACGGCTATTAGCAATATATCAACGAAGAATAGTATTATATCAACGAGTTTTATTGTTATATCAACGAAGTTCACAACTTTATCAATATTGTTCAAATAGTGTTCGTAATTTTTATTCAACGTAAAAGAAAAGCACCCCCCTAAAATAGGAAGGTGCCCTCTCACATTCTACTTATTTCAATCCAAAAGCCTTAATTACATCTTGATTAATACTATTACCTGCATCATCCCAAGCGCTAGCTCTTAAAGATACAGATGTTGCCTTTTTACGATTTTCGATTCTTGCTTTCCATCCATCTTTTTCACGATTTAGATCAACAATTTCCCAAGTCTTGCCTTCGTCATATGAAACTTCTAGCGTTGCACCTTTGATTTTACCGTTTCCTGGTGCACCTGCTACAGGGACTGCTTTTAAGTCTAAATCGATCCAACGACCTGATTTTGCATCTCCATTCATGTCAGTATCTACGTTATAATCTAGTGAGATTAATGGAAGATCTGTTTTATATTCTTCTTGTTGCTTAGACCAGAATGTCCACTCTGTATGTGTTTTAACAGATTTATCGAAACGTGCTGGGTCGCGCCAAGCATCACTTACTACTTTATACTGAGTATTTGCAGTTGGGAATTCAGTAAATGCGTAAATTGCTTGTCCATCTGCTGCCTTAATCAGTTTAGAACCTTGATATAGTTTTAGAGTTTGTGAACCTGGATAATTTGTTTCTGAACCTGTAGTTCCTACTCCAGAATCAGCCCATGCAGGAATGTTGATGACTAAGTTGTTTCCTGTACGATACGGCTTCCAGAAACCATCACCTAAACGCGGACGAGCAACTGGCGAGAACCAATCTTCATCAAGTGTTTGTCCTGGTTTGTATGTTGCTAGTGGTTGACGTACTTCCCAAGCAGCATCTAATACGCTAGCTTGATGGTACCATGATGTACCTTTTTGAGTAGAAACCCATTCAGTTCGAACTGATGGTAAGTCTAATTTAAATTGGTAACCAACACCATTTGTTCTGTAAGATGGGATATCCCAACGGAATTCCCCGCCTGCTGTCGGACGATCTGATTTATACTGAGCATTAATTTTTGCAAGTTCATTTGCTTTAGGTGAATAAGTTAAATCATTTGGAATTGCATTGTCATGGTTATCAACTAGATCGTAAACGTATTTCGTATTAGGAGTACCCTTTACGTCAATTTTCGCTTTTTTAGATTTAGCAGCTTCAATCAGTTTTTTACCTTCTGTTTGACTAATTGCTACAACCGAAATAGGAGAATCTGAAAGTGAAAAATCTTCATTTTCAATACCGACATATTCACTAAGTTCTTTCGGCCCATCATTTACTGTAATAACTAATTTTGCACCTGCTGCGTATGCTGCTGCAGCACGCTCTGAACCAGTTACTTCATCACTTCGATCAACGATAACTGCTTTCCCTTTAACATTTAATCCTTTATAGTCTGCTGGTGCACCTTTACCTGCATAAACAGCGTCTAAGTTGTATTTTCCATCTAGTAATGTACTTCCAGCTTGTGGAATTTCGTCTAATTCATTGCCTTTGAAATTAATTGTCATGTAAGGTTCAATCAATCTCCAGCGAGTGTTAAATGCAAATTTTCCATTTTTAACTTTCTTAGTTGGCTCAGCATACATCTTATCAACTGTAACTGGCATCACATAAATATCGCCAACACTATTACCATCTACTTCACGGTAATATTCCATTTTTCTAAAGCTTGCTTCTGTTTTATTTGGTACGTTTGCTGTAATTTCATTCGCTTTACGTGCATCCAATGTAACAGTTTGAGGTCCATTTAAATTAATTTCTGGGTTACCGACAAGAGCAACACCAGCATGATCTGTTTCAGTATCAACATCCATCATTGACATTGCAGAGTAAGTTCCTGGTTTTAGACGTAATTCTGTAGTACCGTCAATTGCAACAACCTCTGGAACTCCATCTGGGCCAAGTAGAGTAATATACGCTAGAGTTGGGTTACCATCGCGACCAATTGCTTTTAAAGTAAGTGGATATCTTTCCTCTTCTTTAATCATAGCTAATTGTGTATGCACAACTGTTTTACCATCAACATTTGCAGAAATTTGACCTTGGTAACGAGAACCACTAGCACCAGCATTCGGATCAAGTGTTACTGTCACTTTTGCACTACCTTTTGCTGGAACAGTAACCTTATTTGTTGAAAGTTTAAACAAACCACCAGGAGCATCTGCATCGTTATTATCGGTAATCTTCGCTGAAAGATCTAACGTTACTGCCTTATCGCTATCATTTGTGTACGTAATTGTTTTCTCTTTCGATGCATCATTATCATGAGGCCAAGCATAGAAACCAAAATCAAGTGAACCTGTCGCCCGTAAATCACCTAAAGTTGCTGCTGCAACATCAAGTCGTCCAGTACCACCTTCAAATGGCTTAATATAATCAAGTTTTTTAGTTGTACTCATTAATGCATCTTTCAATTGAGATCCCGACCAATCAGGATGACGTTGTGAAAGAATTGCAGCTGCCCCAGCCACATGTGGTGTTGCCATCGAAGTACCACTCATAGAAAGATAAGATCCACTACCTTGAGTTGAATACTGAGAACGTGCAGCAGTTATGTCTACACCCGGTGCTGTTAAATCAGGCTTTAACCCGTCACTTCCAAAACGTGGACCTTGTGATGAGAAATAAGCAAGATTATCAGACTTATCAACTGCTCCAACCGTAAGTGCCGCATCCGCTGCTCCTGGTGCCCCTATTCCTTCGCGACCCGTATTACCTGCCGCAATAACAAACAGTGAGCCCGTCTCAGCACTTAAATTATTAACAGCTTGAGACATCGGATCAGTGCCATCACTCGACTGATCACTACCTAAACTCATACTTACAACCTTGGCATTATGTGCTGCCCATTCCATCCCATCAATAATCCATGAATCAAGACCATAACCATCATTACTTAACACTTTTCCTACTAGTAAGCTTGCTCCTGGAGCTACACCTTTATATTTTCCGCCTGATGCCGCACCTGTACCTAGTACAGTCGATGCAACGTGAGTTCCGTGTGCATGAAAATCGCGAACATCTTCACCAGGGACAAAGCTTTTTGTTTCTTTTATTTGACCTGCTACATCAGGATGCTGAGCATCGATCCCTGTGTCAAGAACTGCTACTTTTACACCTGCTCCATTGTATCCAGCATTCCAAGCAGTAGGTGCTCCAATTTGTGGAACACTTTGTTCAAGAGTAGCCTTAACACGTCCATCTAACCAAACTTTTTCAATTCCCGGTGTAACTAATGATTTTGTAGATTTCGTAGAACTTGCAGATGGTATATTTTTCTTAACATCTTGCCAGAACTCTTTCGAATCCTTCTTATCAGCAGATAGTGCTGCTCCATTAATACTTTCAAGTTCATGTGTTTTCTTTGAAGCTTTTAAAGTTGGCTTCACTGCAGAACGAGCTTTTGACTCTGAGTATTGTACAATAACAGGTAAAGTCTTTTGAGAAGCATCGTCAAAACCTTCCGCAATTAATTCAGTAATATTGAATAAATTTCGATCCAATGCACCAGAAGCTAAATAAGGCATTGCTTGTTGCGGAATTACATATGTATCCTTGTTAATCGTCATGATGTGCGAACCACCACTAGCTTTATCTGCTGGCTCAACACTAATCACACTTTTTCCATCCGCAAACTCAGTTACAGTTACAACATCTCCAGTAATAAGCGTAATCACATGTTTCCCCGTACTTGCTTTTGCGTTAATCCCTTGAACATTCGTTTCAACAGAACTACTATTTGCTGAATTTAAACTCACATTGCTTGTCCCAGCAGCAAGCGCTTGAAAAGTCGGAACAGCAATAAGGGCTGTCGTCATCATCGCAGTAACATACTTATTTAACTTAGGCTTTCCTGTCATCTTACACTCTCCTATTCTGATAAAATAAAAAAAGCGACTTCTAATATGAATCTATTAAAAACGATTTTAATGTTCATATTTAAACCACTCTCAAAAAGCACTCTACATTATCAAAATATAAAGAATATTCAATTATTGGTCAATTGGGTTATTAGCGTCCTGATTTATCAACGTTTTATTAAAACACTCTAACAGTTTTAATCATTTTCAAATGTAATTAACCCAATTTTTTTCTCAAAATAAATTGATAGAAATTAACTTTTCAAATTCATATTTAGTTAAATACACCTACAAATAGATCACTTAGAATACTATTAATAGAAAATATATACCTACAACCATTTTACTATGATTAATAGGAAATCACCAAAATACCATAAGAATTCATGAGTAAATATCTAGAATATAATGCTTTTAGCAATTATTAGTGCAAATTAAAAAGCCAAGGTTCTCCCTGACTTTTGGCCTTCCAATTAGACTACTTATTTCAACTTTCTCTTAAAAGTAAAACCCGTAGTTATTAAACACGAAATAAAAGCTACTACCGAAACTATTATCCCCATTAATAATCCTATTGAACTCATAATCAGATCTTCACCTTCATATGAAGGTTTTAGAGTTACTAACCAATAAATAAACAAAAATGACAATACTGCATAAAAACTACTTCCGATTATACTCATTTTTAAACGGTTTCCATTTGTACCCTGATATGCTTTATTCACGATCATCCACAAAAGAAAACTTCCGACGACAGCCAAAACCATAACTAGCAAATGCATAAAAGGAATTATGAGAAACCCTAAAATGAAGTGAATAAGCAGTGTAATGAAAAACAATGCTGCATTCATAACAAATAAGAAAAATCCTGCTTTCCAATAGTTTTGAAACCAACTAGAATTTTTCAATTTTATGACCAGTTTTTGATTTTCGTCAATTATAACTGATAGTTGATCCTTCTTAAACTGAATTATGATCACGCCAATTAAACCCATTAATAAAAATAAAGTCAATGACACTTTACCTCCAAATTTGCGACTTCTTTTACATAATCATAAAATGAAATATATTCCAGAAGTTAAGCAAACTATGAATTTAATGTGAAAAATAAAAATAGTTAAAACCGCGATTGTACCGGTATAACATAATTCTTTCACAAAAATATAACAAACATAAAAATTAAGCTCTAATAATTCGACTATGATAAAATATAAACATCGTTTTGATTTAGAATAGTAGAAAGGAAATTATTTGATGGAATACAAAACATGGCTCATTTTTCACCGATCCGTTTTTTATTTCTGAGTTCATTATTGATGTCTATAACCACATACACATTAATTTACTTCGAGCCAAATCAACCACCAGAAACTATAGGATTCTCTACTTTTGAAAAAGTAATTTCTTTACCTCTCTTCTTTACTTTATTATTATTTCCCATCGCTTTAATTGTTTGTTTATCCTCTTACATGCTCTGTTCTATAATCAAACATCTTGTAAAAAAGAAAAATATTCTACTTGATATTTTCTTAACGAGTATCATTTCATCAATTATTCTATTACTATTGTCAAAAAGTATATTTCATATATTTTTAGATACAAATTATGATTTTATCGTTAATCCATACTTTTCAGTTGTGCCGTTTATTGGTGCAATTACAATGGTATTTTTTGAGAATTTGAAGTTCATACTAAAGCAATAAAATTTCTCACATCATATTATTAAGGAGTGGTATTTATGAAAATAAAAATACTAGTTTTATTCATGACAATACTGTTTACTCTAACAGCTTGTAATAATCAAAAGAAATACGATGCCCAAATCAATCAGGTTATTAAGCTCGAAAACATTTATCAACATAATGAAATGAAATTAAAAGATACAAAAAAAATAAAGAGATCAGAAATTGCTATTGTATTCTATAAAAATGGAAAATATATAAATCTAATTTATGATTTAAATAAGTCGAATCAAATTGATTGCTTTTACAAAAAAACAAATGGTTCAAATTATATACGCTATTTGAATACTGATAAAGAGATTGAGAAGGCAGAAAAGGATTTACGAAAAGATGATTACCTTGAAAATACTGGAAGAAAGTAGTTTATAAACAAATAGAAGTACAAAATAAGGAATGAAGATAAACAAGTACTGCCCTGTTATCTTCATTCCTATAATTTTAGTATTCTATTCTTAATCTCCATCACTCAATATTACTAACCTCCAACACAATCTCAATCTTTCGCTTCTTTTTTTCAATCATTTTAGAAATAAAGTCACTAAAATCCTCTTTATTATTCTTTTCGTTTTTTCTTGTCTCTCCACTAATTGCAGCGATTCGGTAAAGAACTTTCAATTGTTCCATATGTTCATTTAGACTCATGTTTGATAAATCTTCATACTGCTCAATTAACCTTTTTCTAAAAATAATTTCTAAGTCATCGCTAGTGGCAGTTTCATTTGAAGTGTTTTTTCTAATATAGATTTTATCTGTAAATAATTTATCTGAACCTCTTTTAGCGATAAAAGGAATATAACGATTTTGTTCGGGGATGTAAATAATGAAGAAGGTTTTGCCACTAAAGTATCCGTACATTTCATTTTCGTCGTAATCAATTTGTTGAAGGTGATAAGTTAAAATAGAAGGTAAATAACCATTTAATTTTCTTTGAAAATCAGTTGGGTCCTTGATCTCTTCTTTGAGAATTCCTACTGGATGATTATCGTCATTTACGCCAAAAATGATTGATCCTCCACCAGAGTTCGCCATTGCGATAATTAATTTAGCGATTTGATCCTCTCTAACGAATGTTTCTTTAAAGTCTAATGCATTATTTTCGCCAAATGATTGTTCAATCAGATTTTTAAGCGAAGCAATATCGAAATTCTTATCAGCATAATTAAACGTATTTAGAAATTCCTGCTTATAAATCGGCCTTTTAACCATCATTCCACCTAGTCTCATATTTTTTAAAATCTAAACTAGACCTGTTATTACATTTAATGTTAGAAAAAAAGAAATGGCACCTATAAATTCCAGAAATTTTTTGGTAAATGAATACAAAAAAACCAAAGCATTTTAGCTTTGGCTTTAAAAGTCACTAGGAAATATTCTTTGTTTGAAATGATATTCAACCGAACGATTATTGAACAGATTACTATAATTTACTTTAATCTTCTTAACTTCTAATTGTTTAATTTTCTCTTCTAATGAAAGCTTATCCGATTCGGTTAATTTTCCATCTTCAGACAAACTAGTAATTTCATCTAATAATTCTTGAATTCTTTCATCACGATATTCTTTTTCTTCGTTTTGTTGGTATATCGTCATTTTAGTATGAAGGATTGAATTGACTAATTCATCTGCTCCACCCGAAAGCCTATTTAAGATTAATAGCTGTTCATTTAAAATTGCATTATCCAAGTCATAAGGATACCTTAATTGATGATCAATTTCGCTCCAGCCTTCTTCAAAAATCGTTCTTACTTGAATTTCAGCTAAATAGTTTACTTTAGTCATCTGCGACTTGATCACATAATGCCATGAGCGATATCCGGCATCATGAACTAAAAACTGAAACTTTTCTTCTTCAATATGCTGCTCACTCGTCATATCGCCCAAGCGATGGTAAATGGTCGCTTTTTCATGTAAATTCCAATTTTGCCTAATTGTTTTATCTATATCCGCTGCTTGATATTTATATAAATGTAATGCTCTTATTCCAATCAAATCCGTAATTTCAGATTTATAATTCGAAACATTTATTTCATATGCAGGATCAGATTTCTTACCTTTTATCGTCTTTCGAATAATTTTCTCAATTAAATGGTCAGGATATTTAATTCTTGATTTAACTGTATGTATTTCAGGATTTTTACGAAGTATTTCTGAAATAAATGTAGCCACAGTCTCAAGATTCGGTATTTCTGATATGTATTCTTTGTATATTTCAGTATATGTAGACCAATCCAAGCTATAATGTTCAAAATCTTGTTCATCTATTTTATATTTTTCAAAGAAATGTTTTTGATTATCTATTAGGCCCATTCATTTTCTCCTTCTAACATTGCATAACCATATCCTACCATATTTATGACAGAATCATACTTTTTCGATTTAATTCTCTGTTAAAAAACCCAAAGACATAATCCGCCCAAATTACGCGTGAAAACGATGTAGATTTTTGTTTTATTTTGTCGATTAAAGTCTACGAACTATGAAATCATTGATTTAATAAGAGCAAAATAACCCGGTTGACCATGACGTTGAGCTAATAGATAATATTCCTTAGATGTGGCCCATTAACATTAAAGTATACAGTAGTTTTGCATCAGGAAATGCATAGTTACTTAGTTGGAAATATAACTTTAATTTAAAGACATTTGATATGAAAGGTGAATACTAATAAAATTTAAAAATGATGTAGAAGTTCAATAATATTTTAGAATTAACCTGTTACTATTTTAAAACGATAAACTTAGAAAAGGATTATTTTTCTATTATTTTAATCCTTTATAAGCTAATACATACTTTAGATACATAATCGACTATTTGGTCGATTTTTTATTGTGGAAAACGGCGATACAACTCATTTTTAATCCGATAGACCATATTTAATTTATTATTTTAACTGATTAATATTATGTCTTTTTAGGCTTATCCAATGACTTTCTATATTCTAGCATTATATTTAGTGTAACAAGCATTTGATCATATTCATTTCGCATCCGTTCGATCTCTGCTATTTTTTGAGAAATCCATTCAATTCGCTCTTCATTAGTGCGAGTATTTTCATCCTTATCCTGTAATACTTCCTTTAATTCAATTAAAGAACAACCCACATTCTGAAACTTTTTTATGAGTTTCAGCCGTTCGATCGCTTCGTCTGTATAGTTACGATAGTTATTATCTTCTCTTTGTACGTGACGATTGTCCAACAATCCTTCCTTTTCATAAAAGCGAATAGTGTGAACTGTTAAACCCATTTTATTAGCTAACTCATTAATCCTCAATTTATTTCCTCCTAAACGTCTTGCCTTAGAGTCAACTCTATAGTTTATACTACATTTGTTCAATCGATACTACAACTCAACAATTTAAGGAGGATCATCTTATGAAAATATTTGTAACTGGAGCAACAGGCTATGTCGGTACTGCTGTTGTACAAGAACTAATTAGTGTAGGTCATAAAGTTGTCGGGTTAACTCGATCTGAAAATGGTGCGGCGAAGCTAAAAGAAGCTGGGGCTGAAGTGCATCGAGGTGATCTTAACGATCTTGAAAGCATTTATAGCGGTGCCGTTGCTTCTGACGGTGTAATCCATCTAGCGTTTAATAATGACTTCACAGATTTTGCTAACTCGCTAAAAACTGATTTAAGCGTCATCGAGACAATCGGAAAAGCATTAGAAGGAACTGGAAAGCCATTTGTGACCACTGCTCACTTCAACGGAACTGCATCGGATAATGCAGTGATTGCTCTAGGAAATAGAGGTGTAAGATCTTCAGTCGTGTCACTTGCTCCTTCCGTACATGGTATTGGTGACAAGGGCTTTGTTCCTGGTTTAATCAATATTGCACGCGAAAAAGGTTTTTCTGCCTATATCGGTGAGGGATCAAATCACTGGACAGCTATTCACCGACTTGATGCCGCACGTCTGTACCGCCTTGCATTAGAAAAAGCTCCTGCCGGTATACTTCTAGATGGAGTGGCAGATGAAGCAGTGCCATTTCGTGACATAGCAACTGTCATCGGTAATAAACTAAATCTACCAGTTGTCAGCATTTCACCAGAAAAAGCAATTGAGCACTTTGGATTTCTAGGTACGATCGCTTCTGTCGACATCCCTAGATCAAGCGTACAAACTCAAGAACTTTTAAATTGGCAACCAATTCATCCAAGTTTACTAGATGATCTTGAAAATGGTCACTATTTTAAAAATTGAACGATATAAAATAGATAAAAACTCGCTAGATTGATAAGCTTTCTAGCGGGTTTTTTTATCTTGAATTGCAACCTATTATGTTCGAAATACAATCCCCAATACGAACAAACGAGCTACCATCCAGAGATTCTCCAAAAAAATTCATAAATTTTCAAAAAAAACTTCTTTTAATAGAATAAGTGTTCGTGTATAATAAAAACATCCAAACAAAACAGAACATACAATCCTAATAAAAAGTGGAACAAAAATCGAACAAAAGGAGATGTGACAAATGGAAATTATCATTTTATGTAGTGTCTTATTATCTTGGTGCATTTTAGAAGGTTTTAACAAATTTGTAGTAAATCGATGAGAACGAAGAAAGGAAAAAAGTTTGAATATTACTGCCTAAACAGAATCAATTAAAAAAGTGCTCTTCATCTTTGAATAAAGAGCACTTTTAACGTTTTTTTATTTAGCTATGAATTCTTGTAATTCTTTAATAAGTATTTCTGCACCATTTTTACTAACTATAATCTTGCCGCTATCAAACGAAAAATTATTTTCATCAACAACACCAGTTACCATACAAGCATTAGATGCAACAAATTGTTTAAGGATAATTTTATCTTCATCTACGAACACCTCAAAGGGTTCATATTTATTTAGGTTTAACATATTTCTTAATTCTTTTGGTAGGACAATTCTTCCTAAGTCGTCAAGTCTTCTGACGATACCACTTAGCCCTGAAGTTTCATCATACTTCGTAAGAATAATCATCCCGTCTTCAAAATGAATTTCAAATGGAGCGTTATTCCCTAAATTCATTGTAATTCTCAGTTCTTTTGGTAGAACGATTCTACCTAGATCATCTAGCTTTCTAATAATTCCAGTTGATTTCATACTTGCAACTCCCCATTTATTTCTCTCTCTATTTTTATATGCTCAATATAATTATTGAGTTTAGTATAATAATACCAAATTATTTTAATTTTCTCTCTACTTATATCGACTCATTTTTTTTAATATTAATACAAAATAGAAAATATTTCATTGATTTTTTAATAATTCTGTCAAACTCTTTTATTATTAACAAATTATGGAAAAAACTTAAGAATTAACTCATTAAATCACATAAAAAAAGAGTTAATCAATGAGTAATGAATTACCCCTAATCAACTCTTCCTTAATTTAATACTATTATCTTGAATATCCACCGAGACTTTGTTCAGCCATTTGAACTAAACGTTTTGTAATCTCTCCACCTACTGAACCATTTGCACGAGACGTTGAATCTGGACCTAAATGTACTCCAAATTCTGTTGCAATTTCATATTTCATTTGCTCAATTGCAGATTCAGCATTTGATGAAACGTATTGATTTGAAGATCTGTTTGCCATGATATGTAGCCCCTTTAATTAATATATTTTCTGATATATAAACTATCAGATTGCTGTTAGTATTTCATATTGAATTTAAAATATTCATCAAATACTTATTTCTATAACTTATTGAATGTTTCAACCTAAATTAAGCATTCATCTAAGACTTGAGATATTAAATTACACTGCAAAGATTGTCATTTTATTTCCCAAAAAATAAAATGATTGTTAATTGTCATTGAATCTATGATTTATCACATTAAATAAAACTTTCCATATATTATATTAAGATATTTTATATTTTCTGAAAGGTAGGTGTAACAAAATGAAATTAGATGGCATCTTTGAAGGTGGAGGAGTTCGAGGTATTGGACATGTTGGTGCTATTTGTGCATTAGAAGAATCAGGATATGAATGGGCACGTTTAGCTGGTACTTCTGCAGGCGCAATTGTAGCTGCTCTTCTAGCAAGTGGTTATACTGGAAAAGAATTAAAAGTAATTATGGAAAGCCTTGATTATAAGAAATTTATTACAAAAACATGGTTACACTATTTACCCTTAATAGGATTAGCTTTAAATGTCTTATTTAAAAATGGATTATATAAAAATGACTTTGAAGAAGAATGGTTGGATTCTTTATTATCTAGAAAAGGTATTCGCTTTTTCGATGATCTAGAAGAAGGAAAACTAAAAATCATTATCTCTGATATTAGTAATGGCAAAATGGTAGTTTTACCTGATGATCTACCTGAATATGGCTTAACTACGAAAGATATTACGATCGCTCAAGCAGTTAGAATGAGTGGTACAATCCCCTTTTTCTTTCAACCAATTAAATTAAAAACTCCTAACTTTAATTACCCAATTTTACTCGTCGATGGCGGTATACTAAGTAATTTTCCAATTTGGATTTTTGACGACCATCAAGATTGGCCAACATTTGGTTTTCGTTTAATAGATGATGAAATTATCGGTAAACCGCTAGAAGGCCATAACCCTATCTCTTTTTACAAATCTATCTTTGTAACGATGAGACAAGCACATGATCTACGACATCTAACAGCAGAAGTAAACGAACGAACAATAAAAATCCCTACAGGTGACATCTCAAGCACTGATTTTTATTTAACAAAAAAAGAAAAAGAAGCACTTTTCACAAACGGTTACCAGGCAGCTAAAAAATTTCTTACTACTTGGGATTTTGAAAAGTTTAAACACGTTTATCCTTCCGAGCCCATTTGTAATAAAGTAAATAGTTTTTAATATCTAAAAAACGTAATCCTTTCTAGATATTCATAGAAAGGATTACGTTTTTATTTTATTATTTTAGTTAATTTATTTAACTCTGATCTTAGTTTTGCCTTTAATGTATGAAGGGAAAAAATCCAGTTTTATTTTAATCGGATTCGTATACTTTTGACTAGAAGAAATCTTAAAACCCGCTATTTGCTTATTATCCTCTGAAAACCCTGAATAGGATTCGTTAAAATCAATCTCTTTTCCTTTTGCATCAATGAAACTTCCACCAATCATTGAGTAATTAAATTCCTTTTTTGTATTTAAAGTGAAAAACATAGTTTCTCCTTCTTTTTTTAAGTCAGTTAAATAATTACCTTTTGGCTGTTTCAGAATTTGTTGTTTCTCAGTATCAACTACAAGATAATCATCTCCCTTATCAATAGCCTGAAGCCCATTTATGACCAAATATAATTCTTTTGGTTCCTTAAAGTAATTACTTTGAAGATAGTAAATTTCTTCTTTATTACTATCTCCTCCTCGAGAAGAGGTACCATTTCTTATTTTAGACCACACTTCACCATTTTGATCGACAAGTCGAATGTCTGGGAAGTCTAAAATTTTCTTAGTATTTGATGAATCCATTTCAACGTTCATAGCTACTCGAAGTGGAAAAATTGTAAGTTTCTTTATTTTAATTTTTTGTCCATCAATTACGACGGTTTTATTTAAATTGTATATTTGATTCGTTTTTTCATGTTTTTTTATTGAAAATGGAATAGAAAACTCTTCTGTTTGTTCTTCACTCTTAACTTTTAAAAATAATTTAAAATCTTTTTGCTCATAAGGTTGATTAAATTCGCATTCAACTGTGCTAGTATGTGAGCCTTTATATTTATTAGGACCTTCAAACGATAAACCGTTTATAGGTAATTTTTTTCCATCTGCCGCTATAAGGTTCGCTACATTTATTTCAAAATTTTGCTTTTTTGATTTACCGTTAATCGTATAAAACACCACAATTTGTTGCTCATCAGCAATAACTGAATCAATTGTAACTTTAACACCGTTCTTTTCTTGAGATACATTCATCTTTTGAGCATATTTATTTTCGACAGCTGCTAGTAATCCTTTATCATCTCGTTCACGAATCATCTCAACGATTTTCTCCATACCTGGAACTTTCGTAATATAATCAGCAAAAGTAGGAGATACACGAATACCAGCGAGAATTCCAAATATAAAAATCGAAGCAGCAAGAATAGACCAAATCTTAGTCATTCGCTTTTGTTTATGTATTCTATTATTAGCTTTACCTCTTTGAAAACCAATTTGTATAGCTTCATCAATTTCATCAATCGGTAGATCAATGTTTTCGTATTTTTCTTTCCAATTTTTCAGTTCATTTTCTTCTTTTTCAAACACGGCCATTTTCTCCTTTCTCTTCAAGGATTCCACGTAATGAACTCAATGCTTTATTTAACCAGGTTTTCACTGTACCTTCTGGGCGATTCCACAAAATAGCAATATCTTTTATTTTGACATCGTGAAAATATTTTAAATGTAATAGCTGTCGCTGTGTTTCATCGAGCTTGGACATTGCTTCTTCAATCTCAATAGATTGATAGTCCTCGTTCGTACCTTGCTGCAAAATATATTCATCGTCGAAAGTTACTCTTTTATTCTTCTTTATATAATCCTGACAATAATTAATCATAATTCGAATAAGCCATGTTTTTACATAACTTGGTTCTCTCAATGTTTTAATATTTTGATAAGCGCGGAACGTTACTTCTTGAATTGCTTCAATCGCCTCATCTTTATTTTTCAAATAAGCAAGCGCAGTTTTATATAATGACAATTTATGCTCATGCATAATTGATAAAAATGCCTCTTCATCGCCTTTGATAGCCCTTTTCACTAGACTATAATCCTGCAATTTCAATCCCTCCATCTCGCTGTTCTATACATTAGACTCCTGAGAGCTAAAAAAGTTTTAATTTTTTTATAAAAATTAAAATTTCTTAAAAAAATCGACATATCTTGTAATTATACATACTTCTCTTTTTTATTGAGTGTTACTTTCTACCTATGTATGTAATTCATTCTGAAATAAAGAAAACACCAGCAACTTATTTGTGCGGGTGTTTGAGTTGAAGATTTTCCAATTTCAAATGCAGATCTCCAACTTAAAAACATTCAAATAAAAAAGACATGAGCACTATACTCATGTCTTTTTCTCCATCTATTAATCTATCTAGATCTGTTTTTTCGATTGCGTAAGAAAGCCGGAATATATGAAGTTGAATCTTCCTTCTCTTTGTATCGGCCATATTCTTGTTGCTCGTTATAGCGATTATAGTCTTGTTGCTCGGTGTAACGGTTATTGTCTTGTTGCTCCGTGTAACGATTATTGTCTTGACGTTCAGAGTAACGGTTGTAATCTTGCGGTTCAGAATATCGACCGTAGTCTTGTTGTTCGTTCAATCGGTTATATTCTCGTTGCTCATTATTACGATTATAGTCTTTTTGTTCATTGTATCGTCCATAATCTTGTTGTTCTGAGTATCTACCGTAGTCTTGTTGCTCAGTGTATCTTCCATATTCTTGCGGTTGATCTACTCGATATCTTTGTTCCTGTTGGAATCTTTGCTCTCTATTGTATAAGCTAGGTGCTTCTTCTATCGGTCTAGAAGGCGTTCTTACCATTTTATCTTCTTTATCCGCAAATCCCGTAGCAATAACAGTTACAATAATTTCATCTTTTAAGCTTTCATCGATTACCGAACCGAAAATCATATTTAATTCTTCATGGGACGCAGAAGCAACGATATCTGCAGCTTCTTGTACTTCAAATAGACTTAAATTACGTCCACCTGTGATATTCATGATTACACCGTGAGCTCCATTAATTGAAGTTTCTAGTAAAGGAGAATTTAATGCCTTCTGAGCAGCGATCGTAGCACGGTCCTTACCTTTTGCAATCCCAATTCCCATAAGGGCTGTCCCTTTATGAGACATAACTGTTTTTACATCGGCAAAGTCAAGATTGATTAATCCTGGTACTGCGATTAAGTCAGAAATACCTTGAACACCTTGTCGAAGTACGTTATCCGCTTCTCGGAATGCCTCTAGCATCGGTGTTTTTTTATCAACAAGCTCTAATAATCGATCATTTGGAATAATGATTAATGTATCAACAGCTTCCCTAAGCTCTTTAATTCCACCTTCAGCATTTGTTGCACGCTTTTTCCCTTCAAATTTGAATGGACGCGTTACTACTCCAATTGTTAATGCGCCAAGCTTACGAGCAATTTTCGCAACTTCAGGTGCTGCCCCTGTACCTGTTCCGCCGCCCATTCCGGCTGTAACGAAAACCATGTCCGCACCTTTTAATACATCCTCTATTTGCGACTTACTCTCTTCTACAGCTCTTCTTCCAATTTCAGGATTTGCACCCGCTCCTAAACCACGCGTCAAAGCTGCGCCGATTTGCATCGTAATTTCCGCTTTTGACTGCTTCAATGCTTGTGCATCTGTATTAAAGGCAATAAATTCAACGCCCTCTACTCCATCTTCAATCATGCGGTTAACGGCATTGTTCCCACCGCCGCCAACTCCAATAACTTTTATCCTTGCAAACTGTTCTATATTTTCAAATTCAAACATGATCATTCCTCCTCGTCATTCCGATTACATAATTTCACGTTTTTCAAAGAACCATTTATTTTCATTCTATGATTTTTCTTTTATGTACTGTATTATGCTTTAGTAGTTTAAAATTAAACAATTCGCTACTGGACATAGAATTGTCCTAATTCCCCTAACCCTACTATACTAGAAAACTACTTGTTATCTTTTTGATAATTTTTCCTTAATATACCTTTAACTAAATCATGTATTTTAACATCTTAATGTAATATCTCTCTTATCTTCGTAATAAAACATCAATCAAAAGATACGTACAAATTATATAATTCTTTTCTTTTTAAGCGAAATCCTCTATGAATAGAGAGCATAATCAAAGAATTCAAAATTAAATATGTGATTTTTTTCACAAAATTTCCATTTTCTTATTAACTGTTAAAATTTTCTATTGATAAAATATATGTATAAAATAAAAAAGTAAAAAGTGAGGGCTTATGAAAAAAGTTTTTATATGTTCACTAATTTTTATCGTAGTCTTAATAAGCTTATCAATTTACTCCATGAATTCACAAAATTTAAACCTAAATACAAAAAATAATTCTTCCAATGCAATCAAAGAAGTTGAAAGAGAAGATAATGATACAGAATTGAAAAAGACTAACTCGACTTCTAATCAAACAAATAACCCCAGAAAAGAAGTCATCAAAACTAGCGGATTACTTTTTGGTCATTTTGATTCTGTTGAAGATTTAACGAAAGACTCTGATTTAGTTGTTCAAGGTACAATTATCGCAGCTGAGCCATACGTTTATAAGGATCCGAATACTCATGGTACAGCATATACAAAATTAACTTTAAAAATAAGAAATGTTATATCAGGTGATAAGAATTTCAAAGGTAAAGCAATCTCGATTTTAGAATTCGGGGGTGAAATCTCAAAAAAAGACTTCGGTCTAGATCAGAAGTTTAAAAATTTATCTAAAGAAGAATTAGAAGAAAAGCTTGTCATATTATTTGAAGGTATTCCAAATTCAAAAGTCGGACAAAATATTGTAGCTTTTTTATCAAGTGATATGGGCAACATGGATACAGGATTTAAGTTTTATTCATTTAGAGGAGCGTATAAGGGTAGATTTACTCAGGACAATAACACGGGCAAATATATACGAGGTATACCTAATAATTTAACCTCAGAAATGAAAGAAATAGAATTAAAAATAAATAATGAAGTGACAGAATTAACTAATCAACTAGAAGGCTAATTTCATATCGTTTCATATAAAAAGGACTTGAAATAACCAAGTCCTTTCCCCTTTAAACACTCTATAAATATGATTTCGTTCTCTTCATATCTGTATTCTTCATATTTTCTAAAAGAAGTTCTACTTTCGTACGATCTATAATAAAAAACTGGATAATCATATTTGACTATCCAGCTAAAAAGTAAATTGTCGCTTTTAATGTATTCTATTTCTCAATTAAATCTGACTTCTTATGATCTTCAGCCCACTTCTGAATCCCGTCGTCCTCATCTAATTCAATAATTACGTCAGTTACCCCGTTTTCTTGCATAATTTTTTCTTCTAATCTGTCTTTTATGTCATCGGCTTGTGCAACAGTTAAACTAGGGTCAAGTTCAATTTCCAATTCAACATGTAAATCTTCGCCTTCTTTTACAACTGTTAGAGCTTGAATATCTTTTACGTCTGGATCGTTCATTACCATTTCGCCGATTTTGTCTTCCATTTCTTCGTCGGATTCTCCAATTACACCAGCAGCATTATCAAGAAATACCTTTCCAACAACCATGAACATTAAAAGGCCGATGATCACGGAAGCAATACCTTCAGCTTGATGAAATGGTGTAAAGTAAGCAATGATAACTGCAACCATTGCTAGTAATCCGCCTAGCGTTGCAACAGTATCTTCTAAGAACACTAATTTTGTAGCTGGTTTAGCCTTTCCCATATTAGCCATCGCTTGGGTAACTACTGCAAAACCCGTTGGTTGAATTCCTAGTTCATGATTAATTTCCTTCATCGCTTTATATAATACAAATGATTCAAGAACTGTTGAAGCTGCTAAAATAACAAGAGTTATGGTTAATCCTGAAGAATGTGTCGGATGGATGATATGATGAATTCCTTCGACAATCGTTTCATATGCCATAATTCCTACTATTAATACTGCTCCAAGTAAAACTAGATTAACTAGTCGGCCAAATCCATTTGGAAACCGATCTGTTGGTGCCTTTTTACTTAGTGCAGAGCCACTAAATACAAAAAGTTGGTTTGCTGTATCAGCAGCACTATGCATCGTTTCAGCAAATAGTGCCACATTTCCTGTCATACTAAAACCAATTCCTTTAATGATGGCGATTACCGCATTAACTATAGCTGCTAATAATGCAGATTTATTCCCTTTCTTTAAAAGCAGTAAAAATTCTTTCATTATCTTCTCCTCTGTTTTCGTAATTCTATATTATGTATTTTGATAACTTTTTATTAGCTAACTGCTGTAAGTTCAAATTAATTCAAAGATGTTTTCAAACTAAATTGGAAAGTTATGTAATTTAATTTTACCATAAGTTCTTATCATTCTTTTTGTTAATGCCATTTAAAGTCGGAAAAATAAATAGAAATCTAATAGATATATCGAGAAAATTCCCAATGTTATTCCTAAAAACAAATAAAATAACCTACTTAATATATGCTTTTTTTTATTAAATATCGAAACCCACAAACAAATTAATCCTAATATCATGACTGGAACTGTAAGTAACAGAATCAACATCCTCGATCACATCCCTAATTGAGATTTCTCATTTTTAATCGAATGGTTTCTGTTTGTTTAGAAAACCCTTTATTTATATGTGTATTACTATAGAAAAATTCTAATCGTTTTAATCGGTAGTTGATCTTTTCAAATAAAAATATCATTTAATTTTATATAAAATATTGACTCCAACCTTAGGTCATATCCCATAGTAAAAGTCGAAAGGGGGAAATTATGAGACTTACAGTTAAAGATTTATCAAGTATCGCTGGTATTTCCATTAAGACACTATACCATTATCACAAGATTGGATTACTAATTCCTTTTGAAATCGGAGAAACAGGCTACCGTTACTATTCTTTAAATGATCTAGATCGCTTACAGGAAATTCTTTTTTATAAAGAATTAGACTTTCCATTGTTAGAAATTAAAAATTTGTTAGTTGAAGAATCAAATAGGTCAACTACTCTAGAAAAACAATTAGCTCTTTTTGAGAAAAAAATTAACCGATACGAGCAATTAATACAAACGGTAAAAACGTCATTAAATCATGTAAATAAGGGAGAAAAAATGGAGAAAAATTTAATGTTTAAAGGATTTGAAAGAGAAGAAGATTGGAAAAATGCGCTCGAAGAACAAAATAGTTATTTAGAGGAAACATATAATGTTGAACTGGATGTAAGTACGATTGATGTTGAAAGAATGAATTTAATGGCAATCGAAGCACAAAATTTCCAAGTCAAAATTGCAGATTTTCTAAAAACAGGAGTAAAGTTTAACGATCCGATTGTTCAGAAAGTTGCTTCTACACATATACAATTTTTAAATAAAAATGGACATGTAATTAGTAAAGAGGATTTCGTTAATCAAACAAAGTTTTTCCTGCATGATAATTTTCATAGAGATTTATTGGAAAATCAACAGGTTGGTTTGTCATATTATTTAGTAGCCGTTGCAGAAAACTTATAAGGATACTTTAGACAGCAAGAATATTACTCTTGCTGTCTTATTTTTTCAAAGCTTTCTATTTTAGTTAAAATCACATTATTTTAGCAACGCTTCATATACGGCAGTCGCTACAGCTTTGTATTGTCCTGTAGCAAAGTCATCCCCTTCAAACTTGTTCGGATTTGTTGCTGGATCAATGACTGGTGAATGTTTTTTGTTCGTCAATAAAACAATACCTAAGTCATTATCTGGATCGATGATTGTCAGAGTACCAACCCATCCAGTATGACCAATCGCATTTGGACTTGCGTACAACCCAAATGTAGATGCCATACTAGAAGAACCATTTCTTCTCCATCCTAAACCGTAAGTTGGATTTAAATCAGAAGGTGCTGTAAACTGATCAACCGTCTTTTGATCAAATAGTTTTACTTTGCCATATCCACCTCCGTTTAACATTACTTGTAATAGAACAGCTAAATCGTTTGTCGTGGAGAAAAGTCCCGCGTGACCAGAGACACCGCCCATTGAATAATAAGCTTTTTCATCGTGAACTTCTCCCTGTAAAGTGTATGTACGAATATTTGGGAAGGAGATGACACCATCACCAGTATTCCCTTCTAACTCTGTTGCCGCGAAATCTTTCGGTTTGAATCCTTTTTGCAATGGATTGAACATAGTGTGTTTTAGACCTAGTGGTTTATATATCGTATTTTCAACATAATCGTCAAGTCGTTGACCAGTTACTTTTTCAATAATAAAACCAAGGATCATATAATCTACATCACTATAAATATTTTTCGTACCAGGTACGTATTCAAGTGGTGTTTCAGCGATTTTCTCAAATGTTTCATTACGGTCTTGTGTATATAAAGATCCGGCTACAGATAGATTATGATATTGTGGATCAGCAGGGAAGCCTGCAGTGTGATGTAAAATATCAATTAAGCGTAAAGTATCCTTCCCTTTAATTACATCAGTTGGTTTGTCTTTAAAATTTGGAAAGTATGATTGTACAGTTGCATTTAGGTCTATTTTCCCTAAACTAACAAGATGTTGTAAAGCGAAGTTAACCGCATACATTTTTGTGTTTGACGCTAAATCAAACATTGTAGAAGTCTTCATTTTCTCTGGATGTTTCAGTGGTGTTAGTCCATCATATTTTTTCGCATAACCATAGGCAGTGTTTTTTACGATTTTCCCATCTTTGATAATCATTAAAACTGCACCAGGAAAACCATTGTCTACGTCTTGTTGGATTAATTCATCTACTTGTTTTAATTTCTCAGATGAAAACCCAACCTCTTCAGGACGTTTAACTTTCTTTAATACAGGGAAGTTCTCACTGTTTTTTGTTTGTTTCATTCCATTCACCTCTGCATGAATTGAGGTTTTCTCTGAAATAGTTTGTGCAAAGCTGGCAGAACCTGCTGAGGCTACTAAAGCAAGCGTTAAAGTTGATGTTACAATACTTCGAGTTATTCGAGTCAAATAAACTCTCCTCCCATTAATATATTTACCAAAACTTAAACTAGTCTATTTGTTGGAAATACAATTGAAAATAAATTTCAAATTTAATGATTATTCAATTGAAATAAAATTCCAACAATTTCAGTATAAATTCGAGATTTATAGTTTGTAAAGTCTCGGTAAACGGCTAACTTTATATAGGATTCTAAAGTACTACATAACTAAAATAACTTCTCAACAAAATAATTTCCAAAGTACGATTCAACTTTTGATCAATCGATTATTAAAGTATATATGAACCTATTTTGCATTATCTCTTATTAATACATTACAACTATTTTTACTATTTTTTATGATCAGATTTCATACATCATACGATAAAAAACTAGTCCTAAATTTTAGGACTAGTTCTTCTTTTTATATTATTAATTTAGACGATCAATAATACTTTAGGTAAAAGGGTTTCAACGTTCAAAAATAAATTTTCGTGAACAACCGAATCATTCTTCGCAAATAAAACACTAGTTAAGCATGATCCTAATGAATGAAATAAAAGACAAACTAGCTGTTATAATATAAAGTTTTTTCTTTAATGGCTTGTCCTTTACTTTCAATCCATTCACAAAAATCGTAATTCCTACTATTAAACTTAAATATGGCAATAATTCCAAAAACAGAGTCGTAAAATATCCATAAATAGTCATTACTACTAAAATTAGTAAAGTGATAATTGATAATTTTTTAAACATATTTTCATCCTCCTAATGAAAAAAATCTACTATTTCATTTTAACGAGGATTGATCCTATCTATATATTGTAAAACTTCATCAATCTAAATTTTTTTAATTAATGTGTTGAATTCTATAAAGAAACTAAAAAAGAGTCCCAAATGTATTTTTACATGGGACTCTTTATTTTTTAATTTATTAAATTATGCTTCTACAACATCCGTTTGTTGGTAAACTTCTGATTCGAATTCTCCTGTTGCTTTGCTTGTTAGAATACCTGATGTCATTGCTCCACTAACGTTTAGAGCTGTACGACCCATGTCAATTAAAGGTTCGACTGAGATTAGTAATCCAACGATAGCAATTGGAAGATTCATAACTGATAATACGATTAGAGCCGCAAAAGTTGCTCCTCCACCGACACCAGCTACACCGAATGAACTGATTGCAACGATTAAAATTAGAGAGATGATGAATGAAAAGCTTGTAGGATCAACTCCAGCTGATGGAGCAACCATTACAGCTAACATTGCTGGATAAATACCAGCACATCCATTTTGACCGATTGATAGGCCAAAGGAACCAGCGAAGTTTGCAATTCCTTCTGAAACTCCAAAATCTTTTGTTTGTGTTTTGATTGTCATTGGCAATGTTCCAGCACTTGTACGTGATGTGAAGGCAAATGATAGAGTAGGTAATGCTTTCTTCACATATCTTACCGGGCTAAGTTTTGCAAATGATAATAATAATAAATGCACAATAAACATTACGATTAACGCCACGTATGATGCGATTACAAACTTACCTAATTTTACGATTGCATCATAATCACTTGTTGCTGTAACTTTTGTAATGATTGCTAAAATTCCATAAGGTGTTAAACGAAGAATTAAAGATACAACTCTCATTGTGATTGTGTAAAGCGTATCAATTATTTTTGCAAAAAACTCAGCATGTTCAGGTTCTTTACGTTTTACGCCTAGGTAGGCAATACCGATTAGAGCCGCAAAGATTACAACTGCGATTGTCGATGTTGCACGTGCACCAGTTAAATCTAAAAATGGATTACTTGGAATTAACTCAAGAATTTGTTTTGGAATTGTCATAGCTTCTACAGTAGGAACACGCCCCTGTAACTCTGTAATTCTAGCAGTCTCTGCAGCACCAGCAGATATCTTTATGCCATCAAGTCCAAATCCTAAAGCAGAACCGATTCCAATTGCTGCTGAAATAGCAGTTGTACCTAGTAGAATTCCAATAACTAGGAAACTAATTTTCCCGATATTTTTAGTCAACTTTAATTTTGTAAATGCTCCTACAATTGATACGAATACTAGTGGCATAACAATCATTTGTAATAGTTTTACATATCCACTACCAACAATGCTAAACCAATCAATTGTTCCAACTGTTACTTCATGTTCAGTTCCATAGATTAAATGAATAATATAACCAAAAATAAGACCTAAACCTAAAGCCGTGAATACACGTTTTGAAAACGATACATGTTTCTTTTGCATAAAATACAATCC
This sequence comes from Bacillus sp. AFS017336, assembly GCF_002555445.1. Classification (NCBI taxonomy): domain Bacteria; kingdom Bacillati; phylum Bacillota; class Bacilli; order Caryophanales; family Bacillaceae; genus Bacillus; species Bacillus sp. AFS017336. Next base: position 161,687 of record NZ_NUCO01000003.1, on the reverse strand, counting down.
ATAAATAAGTACTAATAAAATAACAACATTAACGCAAATAAGAAATGTATTCATTTTTCTCCCCCTTTTATTTAATAGTTTAATTTACGAAAATATTAATACAAGTATTCCTATAAATCAAGTAGGAATTATATTTTTTTTGTAAAATTCCTACTTATTTATCATTAAAATGCTATTAATGTAAAAATCTACCTTTATTTAATGACAAAAGGTTCACCTTTCTCATCAAATGCATTTTTAAAATCAAACGCAAAAGGAGATGATCCATTTTGAATGTAATCTTCATATCTCTTAAATGCCTCTTCCCATGAAACCTCACTTAATTTCTCCGTCCACCATAATACGTATGAAAGATGTTTCTCTTTATATTGCTCCATCCATTTACTCCGATCTCTCAACGCTTGTTTATGTTGACCTGAGTAGGTAAATTGGTACAAAGATGCTAGATTCCTCCATACTGTTAGTGTAAGGATAGGATGACCGTCCCCTGTTGTCACTTCTTTAGGTAGTGATATTCCATCAGATGAAAATGCATCAATCATATGTCCTGATTTCGTTGCCTGGCGAAATACATCATTACCTACACTAAAAAATTCCCGGGAGGCAGAGTGGTCATATGGGTGTTTTAGCCTACCAACTGTATAGATTGCAACAAAAGCCATAAATAGTCCTCCACATACAGTTTTTATTAAATTTATATTCAAGTATGTGTACATCTATTCAAAGTAGTGATAACCAGAAAATACGAATATTTTGTGTACTTTTTGCATTTAATGGGTGTTCGCTTATTTTTGGTAGCTGTGCATTGAGTTTTGCATCCTCTCTTAATGGAAAAGCCGAACACTTTGTGTACTTTATTGATAAAGCTGTGAACTTCGTTGATAAACAGCTAAATCTCGTTGATATATCACTAATTTTCGTTGATAAACAGCCAAATCTCGTTGATATATCACTAATTTTCGTTGATAATCGGCCGTATCCCCTTCATATACCACTTATCTTCGTTGATAATCGGCGATATCGTTTCAAATATTAAGTAAATTACCCACGATTTCATGAATCTAGCTGAATCTTTCAAAAAACAACGAAAAAAAGACAATCATTCAGGATTCTCCCGCTTGATTGTCTTTAAAAAAATGATTCTAGTTAATGCCTAATTGAGTCTTAACAAGGTCAATTGTTATTCCTTGGTATTTCTTAACTGGTTTTGGTGCATCGGTTACGGTTGGATTTTTCATCATATAGTTTTGCTCAATGAAGGCAAAATCTTTTTCGTCCGTTGTTCCGTCGAAATTTATATCAGTTGCACGGTTGGTTGTACCCCAGTTGGATTTCATCGCAATTGCATCTTTTACATCAATTACATCGTCATTATTGACGTCTCCAGCAATTAGACTTACTCCACCAATTAATTTTGCTTCTCCAAGTACACCATGACCTGTAACTTTTCCAATTGTAAATATACCTTTAGTTGTGAAATGACCAGGTACAGCCAATTCGAATGTAAATGGTTTATCTGACAATGGAAGATTGAAGACTTCAAAGAACGCATCAGGATGAACTGTTACATTCGTATAAACATTATTTTGATCATCCATTACTTTGATTTTAGCTCCAATTTTTGTGTAATCGTAAGGGGCAATCTGCATTCCTTGTGGCGTAAAGTAACCTTCCGGAATTAATTTGGCAGCCATTTGAGAGAAAGTTGGTAATACACTGAATGACTTCATAAATCCAGGTGCACTTTCAGTTGTACCGGATTTATTTGTAACACTTGCTTTTAAGTCTTGTAGCTCATACCAGCCTTTATTAAAGTTATCACTCTTAGCTTTTACTTGAATATCAAGAAGTGGTGCTTCGCCAGTAATTGGCTTAGCTAACTCTACTGTTACTGTTACATGTTTTCCACTTGTAGATGCTGTCTCTACGGTTGTAACCGAGCTAATTTGATTTTTCGTTTGTGAATTTTTCAATACATCAACAATTTCAAAATTGTATGGTGCGTAGTCAAATTCAAATGATACTTTATTAGTTTTATTTAAGTTGTTAGCAGATAGAGTAGCTGTAATTGTGTCACCCATTTTAATCGTTTCTTTATTCAAGCTACCTGTTACATATGGACTACCTTTTTTCACAAAAAGTGTTTCATTCATTCTACCAAAATCACCATTTGACGCTGAGTCCATCGCAAATGAGTAATATCTTGTGAAATTAGCATTTGGATTTAGTTTAACTTCACCTTTATAGTTACCGTTTTCGTCAACATTTAAAGTTTCTGAAGGTGATGCGACCCACCCATATGGACCCATGAATGTATCATAATATCCTACAACTGAGTTATATGACTGATCGATATCGAATCCCATTGTTTTCATATCCTCAATATCTTTATCAAAGACTTTACCTGAGAATGGTATTGATTGCTGACCGTCTTCGTACTCATAAACGCCAAATGGAAGGCTATGTTGAACAGTAGGGTTATTGTCTTCAATATAGACTTTTGTTTCAGATGTGAACGTTTTTCCTTGGTCATTTCGTCCGATAAATTTAATTTTATATAATCCTGGTTTTGCTTGAACATACTTGTAAACTAGTGGACTATTAGGATCAGCAGAGAACGGAATATAGATTCCACCAAATCCATTCGCAACACGGTACAACATATTCTCATCTGCAGCGATTCCATCAAGTGTTCCAATAATTCCAAGGTCTTCATTTGTTTTTGCATCCGTCAATACAACATCGATATATCGCATATGAGACTTCAATTGGAAGTATAAATCTGTACGCGGTCTCGTAAATGGATGATTATCATACGTATTACTTGTTAATGCATATGGAAATGCTCCAACCTCTTCAATACCTTCCTCTACGAAACGCGCAGCGAACGGAATTTGATATGTTTCATCAGGATTTTGTTTATTCGTGTAAACGATATATCCTTCATATGTTCCTTTTTCAGCATTTGCTGGAATATCAATAAATACCGCATGTTTCTTTTGTTGACCTGGTTTAACCTTTAGCTCTGAATCTACTGTTATCTTTACATTATTGGCCACAGCATCTTTTGAAATTCTTGAAGATTGGTAAACTACTTTTACGTCAAAAGTTTTCGTTTCCTTGCTATCATTTCTTAACACTACATTACGGTAATCTTCCCTATTTACTCCAGTTGAGGTAAATGTACCGAAACTAATTGCTCCTGTAGTTTCTTTAATTGTTTTCATTTTATTGCCGATCATTGTATCCGTCGTATCTAAAACCTCTAAATTCGCTCCTGCATGTACTGCTTCATACGCATCAACTCGTCCTGCCCCTACTTCAAAAACGCTGTATTTATCGTTTAGTGGGTCTGCTGTGTTCATTAATGTAGCCTTTACATCTAAAGGCGAATAATTCGGATGAGCTTGTAATAGTAATGCTGCAATACCAGCTACATGCGGGCTTGCCATTGATGTTCCAGATAATCGTGCATATGCATGCTTATAGTCACCAAGAGATGCACTACCAGCGAAATGCGTTGGTACTGTAGAAAGAATATCTACACCCGGTGCTGTAACTTCAGGCTTAATGTCATATGTTACACGGGCAGGTCCACGTGAACTAAACGGAGCTAGTTTGTCACCTTCTGTTTTTACATTACCTAATTTTTCAAATGAATAAGTAGTATCGCCAGCTGTTACTTTTTGTAATAAGTCTAGCCCTTGTGCATTTGTTAAAGAGAAAGTTGGAATATTTGCAACTCCTTCACCTAAATAATTCGGTACATACCCTTCTTTCGGATCAGTATTGTAGATAAATAGAGCCGCTGCTCCCTTAAGCTTTGCAAATTTAATTTTATCGTTTAGCGTAATACTGCCGCGCTGAACTAGAGCAATTTTTCCTTTAACGTCTTTACCATTGTAGTCCGCAAAAGCTCCAATACCTGCATCTACTACTGGTAAGTTTTTTCCTATAAAATCTTGAATTTGATCCGTAAAGCTCTTAGCCATTAAGCGTATATCAGACGCCGTTTTTCCAACGCTAGTTTGAACTGAACCTTTAAGTTCTGCGATCGTTGTCGGTACACTGCTTGCCCCTACTGCTAATCCTAATGGCGCATTTCCTGGAGTTCCAACAGTATACATACCGTTTCCAGCATTTCCTGCAGCTAACACAGCTGTAACACCTGACAGTACTGCATTATTAATTGCAAAAGCAATTGGATTCATTGGGTCATTGTAATCAGATCCAAGTGATAGATTGATAACATCCATTCCATCACTTACAGCACGATCGATTCCAGCGATAATGGCTGCAGACGATCCTCTTCCATATGGACCAAGTACACGATACACATATAAATCAGCACCAGGAGCAATACCTGTAACTGAATATTCGGAGTCAGCAGTACCTTGACCAACGATCGTTCCAGAAACGTGAGTTCCGTGTACCGTGTAATATGTTGCCCCTGCATTAACTTCTAGCTGTTTTGATTTTTTCCAATCATCATAAGTTGCTTCCATCGGATCATTATCATTATCGACGAAATCATAGCCACCTTTATATGCTGCTTTAATGTCTGGATGATTGTAGTCTACTCCCGTATCGATTACTCCAACTTTAATTCCTTTCCCCGTAAATCCTTCTTCATGCAGCTTGTCTACTCCTAAAAATGGATTCACATCTCCTTCAGGAAAATCAGAAGCAGTTTTAGTACTTTCTTCTTCAACCGGTGGATCTACTGTTACCTCTTTACTTTCCCACACAGTTTTAACAGCCTTTGATTGCATTAATGCTTCAACTTTATTAGCTGGTAATTGCATTGATACACCATTAAAAGCATACTTGTACTTTTGCTTTATTGTGTATGGCGTTTTATTTTTATCATTTTTAAAAATTGACGTTAAATCTTTTTGGAAATTTGCATGAGAATCTTCAACTTGTTGATTAGCCTGTGACGCACTTAAAGTCTTCCCTTCAGCTTTAGCAGACATGATCGCAGTTTTAGATGGCAATGTTTTAAACTGGACGATTACCGTGATTTTTTCATCACTTTGCAAATTAACATCCGGACTAATTTGCAGACCAGATTGATCGCTCATTTTCAATTGAGTCAAAGCTTTTCTTTGCTCTGGTGTAAGCTTAGCTAAGATTGATTCTGTATTCATGGCAGCTTGTACATTACTTGGTTTGATCACAGGTGAGGATACAAAGCCTCCAGCAATTAAACTAGTTCCTATAGCAAGTGCAGTAATTGATCTCGTAATGTTTTTTCTCATCTCTTTCTCCTTTTTTCCTTTTAAGTAAGTAGATTTGATTCGAACCATCATTCAAAGATTGCTATTTTATTACTGGATATTAAGTGCTTTTAGCACACTTTCTAAATTTTGACCTTTATAGTTCTTTTTAGGAGTAGGTGCATTTGTAGAAGTTGGATTTTTCATTAAATAATTTTTCTCTACAAAAGCCATGTCCCGTGCATCAACTTTTCCGTCAAAGTTAATGTCAGCTTCGCGTTTAGTTGATCCCCAAAATGTTTGAATATAAAGTGCATCAAGCACATCAATCGCATCGTCTTTATTTACGTCTCCAGCAATTGCGGTATTATAAGTCATTAACATACGTTGTCCTATTAAACTACCATTGTCGTTATCACTAATTATTAACGGTTTTCTTACTGTAAAGTGACCAGGGATGTCCATGATGAATGTTAATGGCTTATTTGTAATTGGTAGTTTTGATAGAGTAAACGATGGTGCCTTTGAAATTACACCGCTATAAGCGACTCCATTCTCATCAACTGCTTTAACTGTTCCTCCAACTAAAGTATGATCAATCCCGAAGTATACCGCTCCGTTTTTCATTAAACCTTCTGCCTTCACATCACCAAACGTTTCAGAATAAGTCGGACTCATCGAAACATTGAAACCTGCACATTGTAATTGAGTTACATTGTTAGATGAATCTGTATACGATGTACTTGTATAAGCAAGTGTAGTAGGCTCTTTAATGAATTTATCATCTCGAACCTTTAGAGTAATATCTACTAAAGGAATATTGCCTGACACATTTGACTGTTCCGGTAAAGTGGCAGAGATTTTCATGTTTCTTAAAGTACCGCTATCTGATATTTCTTGATTAATTTTTATATCTCCATATTTACTTGCTTCTGGATTTGGCTTAACATCAACTAAATCAAAATAAGTTTTTAAATATTTAAAAGCCAGGTCAGCTTGATGTAGATTTTTTACATTATTCATAGACAATGTAAATTTAAAAGTTTCACCCATTTTGACATCTTTTTTATCCGGCATCGATATTGCATAAGGCGTTCCTTTTTTCGCAAAGAAGAATTGTTTAGCGCTACGGAAATCTTTGTTTGTCGCTGCATCTAGGCCATACATCTGAACCAATAATAGTGGATTGGATTCGTTCATAGGGACATCAACTGAGAAAGTTCCATCACTAGCTACTGGCATTGATGTATAAGGTGATGATCCATAACCATACATCAACTTATTAGCGGCTTGTGTATAACTCATCCCGTTTGCATTCATGTCAGCAATCTCATTATCAATAATTGAACCTTTTAGTTGGAATGTCTTTTGACCAGGTTCGTATTCATATACCCCATCTGGCTTATCTACATTGACAGTAGGCTTCTCATTATCAATATAGACTGGTTGTTCTTTTACGTAAGTAGTTCCATCATCTTCAGTTGAAACTAATTTAATTTTATATGCTCCTTGTGGTGCTATGACAGATTCATCTGCAATCGGATTTTTATCATCACCAGTAAGCGGGTAGTATGATCCATTAAATGCCTTTTGTAAGTAGTAAGTTACGTTCTCCATTAAAGGTATACCGTCTACTGTACCTATATATCCTAATTCCTTATTTGTTTTTGCATCTTCTAAAATAAGGTCAACATATCTCATATGAGATTTAAACTCGAACATAAGGCTCGCACTATTATTTAATGCCAAGTGGAAGCTATCAGTTTCTGTTGTAAAGACATTTGGTGAGACAATCATTCCATTAATTCCTTTTTCAACTAGTCGAACTGCGAAAGGTACTTGATAGGTTTCATCTGGATTCGATTGATTCGTGTAGGTTATATACCCTTCATATGTTCCTAGTGAAGCAGTTTTTGGAATAAAAATAGATACAACAGATTGCTTTTTAGAAGCTGGATTTACTTTGATTGTTTTATCCGTTACAATTCCTACTCCGTTTGCATCTGCATCTAAAGATCCTCGTCGATCTGTTTGGAACGCTACTTTTACATTAAACGTTTTAGCTTGTTTACTATTATTAAAGATTGTAAGAGTTCGTTTATCCCCTACATTTTGACCATTAGGTGCCATCGTACCGAAGCTAATCGCCCCTGTTTTTTCTTTAATTTGCTTTTCCTTACCATTTTTAATCGTAGGTGTTTCATCTGAAACTTGAACTTCAACATCAGAATGAATCGCCTCATAAGGATCAACTCGACCTGCTCCTACTTCATACACACTGTATGCATCCTTTAATGGGTCAGCAGTATTCATTAAAATTGATTTGATATCGGCTGGTGTGTAGTTCGGATTTTTTTGAAGTAATAAAGCTGCAATACCAGCAACATGAGGTGTCGCCATTGATGTTCCTGAAAGTTGTTGATATGCATAGTTATAGTTCCCAATATAATTCGGACCGTTAATATAAGATGGTACTGTTGAAAGGATTTGTACACCTGGTGCAGTTATTTCCGGCTTAATATCATAAGTTACTTTTGTCGGACCCCTTGAACTGAAAGCTGCTAAATGATCACCGTCTGATGAAACTACCTCTTTTACATCATCAAAAGTGAATGTTGCCTCTCCTTGTTTTACTTGATTATAAATTGCATTCCCTTCCTGTTTTGGTATGAAGAAGGTAGGAAGATAATTAGGATTTTTACCTAATGAACCTAATGCGGTATACGTTTGGTCAGGATCATAAAGAATAACAGCTTTAGCACCATATTTTTTTGCTGTTGCAATTTTTGTACTTACATTTGCATAATAAATATTCGTAAGGACAATCTTTCCAGCAACATTTTTGCCTACATAATTCGCTTCAAGGCCTTTATCTACATCAACAATTTGTAGAGATTGTCCTTTAAAAGCAGAAATAGGATTGTCATAATCCTCTGCGTTGATCTCCAACGTTGAAGCAGGAAAGTCACCCGTATTTGTATGAAGTGTACCTTTAGGCTGTAATACTGTTGTACGAACATCGCTTGCCCCAACTGTTAAGGCTAAAGCCGCTGCACCAGGAGAACCAACCGTATATGAATTGCTGCCTGCATTGCCTGCTGCAACAACTGCCGTCACACCTTGAAGTACCGCATTGTTAATCGCAACACTTGTCACAAAAAGCGGATCGTTGTAATTTGTTCCAAGTGATAAATTTATGACATCCATTCCATCTTGAACGGCCTTATCAATCCCGGCCATTATTGCATCCAATGTTCCTGAGCCATATGGACCTAAAGCTCGATACATATATAAGTCCGCGTCAGGCGCAACTCCTACTAGCGCATTTGGAGAATTGTTTTTTCCTGTTGCCGCAATTGTCCCCGACACATGTGTCCCATGTTCAGTGTAATAAGTATTACTACCATTTGCCGCTGGTTTCCCAGCCTTCACCCAATCATCGTACGAAGTCTCCATTGGATCAGAATCATTATCTACAAAATCGTATCCACCTTTATAGGCATCTTTTAAATCGGGATGATTATAGTCAATACCTGTATCAATTATGCCTACCTTAACTCCTTTACCTGTGTATCCTTCATCGTGAAGCTTATCAATTCCTAAAAATGGCATACTACTTGGCAATTTTGCATCAGTATTGGATGATCCATTTGTACTATTTGATTTCATTTCTACAGGCGGATCTATATGTACTTCACTGTCGCTCCAAACAGCTTTTACGGTATTAGATTTCAACAACGATTTAACTTGATTCGCTGGAAGTGTCATCGAAACACCATTAAAGGCTGTTTTGTATGAACGTTTAATTTTATATTTCTTTAACATCTTACTTGCATCTTGTTTAAAATTGTCATGTGAAACCTCAACTAATTGATCTGCACTTGATGAAGATAAACTTTCACCTTGAAGCTGTGACTCAAGCATCGCAATCTTGGATGGTTTCGTCTTAAACTCAACGATGACAGAGATTTGTTTATCGGTGTCTATATTGACATCCGATGAAATTTGTAATCCAGTTTGATCACTTGTTTGAAGTTGTTTTAAAGCTTGTCTTTGAGCCGGAGTAAGCTTCGATAGTACTTGCTCGATTGATGAAGTAGTTTGAGCATGTACATTTGAAACAGCAGATATCGGTACAAATGTACTGCAAACTAGCCCCATACTTAGCGTCAACGGAGTAATACGTTTTGTAATCTTTTTTCTCATCTTTCTCTCCCCTTCAATTAGATAGTCCTACGGGTTTATTATAAAAAGGCTTTATGGAATTTTATTGTTTTGAAAATTCTGTCAAATTTATAAAGATGTTATTTTTGGGAAGTTTATGTTTTTGGGGGATTATGGTGTCTGCTGTTCTATTGAGGGGCTGTTAGCTATGATTGCGAACACTAAGTGAACTTCGCACATAAAGTTGTGAACTTTGTTCATAAAGTGATGATATTTGTGCGTAAAGCAGTGATTTTTGTTCATAAAGCGCGGGTTTTTATGCGTAAAGCTGGTGGCCTCTTTTTCATGGGAGCAGTGCATTGATTTTTACAGCCTAGCTTAATGAAAAAGACGAACACTTTGTGGACTTTATTGATAAAGCTGTGAACTTTGTTGATATAATGCTGATATTTGTTGATATAGCACTACTTTTTGTTGATATATTGCTAATAATTGTTGATATAGTACTTTCCCTTGCTGATGTCCCCCGTATTACGACCACAAAAAAGTAGAATACGAAACCAATTCAAGAAAAAAGCACAAAAATAACCACAAGGACTATGAACCCTTGTGGTTATTCTTAATTTATACTAATTAACCAATTACCTGCTAAGTATTTGTATATATTTTCGTTCATGCTCATCGTTAATTTTTTGTCTATGTTTCCAAAAAATCATTAGACATTTAGCATACTCTTTTGATATTCGTAGTTCGATTGCTGTTATGGCGACATCTAAAATTTCATGTATACCTTCTGTAATTTTATTTCTAGCGCACTGATATAAAGCATGGGAATATCGGAATTTTAAGTGAATTTGATTTCTATATGGTTCCTTACTTAAAGCTACTTCCTCAAAAATATGAAGATATCGATTTAACAAACTTTCAAAATCATTGATCCGACCAAGCTTTGCATATACTTCTAAAACTTTTGGCAATCCAACAAACTTGTCATCTCTATCTTCCAACCATTCGAGGTAGCCATCTACATATTCATATTGTTCAAATTCCAAGTAAGCGACATATCTATTTCCAACAGCCAACTCCTTGTAAAATTCATTTACTTTTGAATAACGGTCTATTATACATAATATTTCTTCTAATGTTCCACCTAATCGAAGTAATGCAAATCCTTGATAAAGAAGTGCCCTTCCATAAAATTCTCCGTCAACTGCTAATTTCTCTATTTTCTTTGCATAATACATTACCTTTTTCCAATTCTGGCGTATATAGCTTGTTGCCATAATCCATAAATAAGTAGACAGTTGTAACTCATTAGTCAATTTAGGTAAATATCTCAAGACATGAACCTCGGCTTCGTGGCCCTTTTCGGTCAACCTGACTATGTAATATTTACGATAGTAGCTTTTTGCTAACTGTAGAGATTGATGTTCAGGCATGCTTTCAATGATACACTCATATAGCGGTAATGCTTGCCACTGATTATTCTCTTCAAAAAGCTTTTCAGCAACTAAAAAAATAATATTTAAATTCTTCTTAAGAATCGCTTTTGCACTTTCATCTAAGACTTTATTAAAAAACATTTTAAGTTCTTCATTACAACCAAGCACTGCACATTTATATAAAAATTCCATACTTCTTCGTTTATCTAAAATCCCATTTTCATTAAAACATTCTTCAATATAATTTAAATAGAAGCAATCTTCCTTCAGACCGAGGGCAGTAGTAATAGCATCTAAATTACGTAAAGAAAGGGCTTGTTTATGATTGATAATACGGCTAATTTCAGTCAAATGAATACTAGAATTTTTCGCGAGTTGAGTTAGATTCATGCTTTGTTCTTGCATACGATCCATAATTTTATGGCACAACTTTAAATTCAGCTTCCACACCTACTTTCTTTAGATTATTTAGAAAATCTATCGTTTCTCCCTTAATTTTAAAATACTATTATATTAATTAGAAAACTCTAACGAAAAACTGTCAAGGTGACTTATGAACTAATCTAAGACAAGCATGTGACAAAAAGCATAACCAAAAATAAAAACGACTGTTCTCATACAGTCGTTTTGGAATCAACCTTATTTAATTTTAAACTAGTTCAAAATAAATGCTTCACCACTAAATCTTGCGCAAAAATATAGACTACCCATCCTGCAATTCCAAGCCCAATTGAAGCAACCAAATGCATAGAATGCTGAAGCGCTACACCAATAATGAGCAACATAATGACTGTACCTGGTATCCCTAAGACAACTCCGTAAGCAAATTTACTCAATGTTTGCACTTGTTCACCTTGGACGTTAAGCCAAATTAAGCTTAACAAACTAACGATCGGCAAAGCTGCAATCAGTCCACCTTGTGTAGGAAATCGACGTGCTATTTCAGTTATAACTCCAATGATAATTGCTGATGTAAATATTTTAATAATCGCGTACATTTTGAGCTCTCTCTTTCATCAAATTAAAAGCTGTTAAGATCGTTTCTCTTTCTTGGTCAGTCATTTGTTCAAATAAAAGCTGTTGAAGTTTTTCTTCGTTTAAACTTGAATTTTGTAACAAAACTTCTTTCCCAAAATTAGTAAGCTTTAAAATAACTTTTCGCTGATCATTCTCACTTGGAGTTTTATAGACATATTCTTTTTCAAGTAAACGTTTTACATGCTCTGATGCTGTATTTTGGGAGACTTGAATCCCTTCAGCTATATCCTTTATCCCTACTTCATCTTCTTTATCAATAATTTGTAAAATCCTAACGCTTTGGTGAGTAATGTTTTCTTTATGCTTGTATCGTAAAAGATAGTATATATCGGTCCATAATTGATTCAATTGTTTAATTTCTTTATTCATTTTGATTCTCCCTATATATCGTATAATACGATTATATCTTATAATACGATATAAGTAAAATATCAATAAATAATTAAGTTAACTTAGAAAAAAACAACAAAAAAGAGCCAAATAAAAAATGGCTCTTTTCAATCAAATATATCTTTGCTAAATCGAAATTGGTGGTAATGTTTTTCCTGTTTCAAGTAAGCTTTTTAAGTTGCTTATAATTGCTGGCCAACCATTGTTTAATCCTTCAAAAGTATCCTCACGATCTACTAAATCAGTTGGCTCAATATTTTCATGCTTTAGGGTTAATCTGACTGTCTCCTCTAATTCTGTCAGCGCAAATGTGACGATTGAAGGTTCTTTACGATTTGTCGGATCGTTTGTATGATTCCATGTAAATGAAAGTAAACGATTTGGTTCACATTTTAAAATCGTTCCGTAATCTGTGACTTCTCCATTTCGTAAATATGAAACAGTTGATCCCACTTGCCAATCAGATTCGATTGCAGTTCCAAAAAAGTATTTTTCGGTAAATTGAGTATTGGTTAATGATCCCCATAATTTTCCAGGTGTAGTTGCAATGTATGTAACATAAACAAATTGTGGTTTATTCATTGTTTTACTCCTCCTCAACTTTTAGTAAAATATCGAAACAATGTTAATAAGACTATGCAATAAGATTGGAACAGCAAGTGAACCCGTTCGTTTATATAATAAAGCTAAGAATATTCCGATGATGAAAATAGTTATATGATGAGCAATTGTTGTATTAGTATGGACTAAAGAAAAGATTACAGATGATAGAATAGCACTAAAAATCAGTGGAAACTTCTGTGTAAGTTTTTGAAATAGGATTCCTCGAAAATAAAGTTCTTCCCAAATCGGTGCAAATATTGAGATATTTATGCCGTATATTATTATATTTGAAATACTACGCGGAATAATTTTTATATCTCCACTAATATAGTTTATCACTTGGATTTTACTTAAAATATAGGATAAGAAAACGGTAATCATCAAAAGAATTGCAATAGATATGTAACTTGAAAGCTGTCTTAATGGTTTCAAATTAATTGATTGGAAACAGTAGATTCGAATTTTAGGAAACAATGTGATTACTATACTAAAAAACAAAAAAAACAATAATGCACTGTTAAGATAAGAATAAATAATGACATTAGACGATTGCTTTGGAACTACATAAAAAATAAAAATCTCAAAGGCAAATATTAGTGTGAAGAATAGTATTTGTTTCCAACTTATACTATTTATTTTCTCTGTCGCTATTTGGGGTCCCACTTCGGTATTTCCATCCATTTTCAATCACCCCTATCCAACTCCTGACCTCGTTTAAATAATTCTAGATTTGTCTGGTTAACCCTTCTAGACTTATGAAGAATCGGCAAAATAGTTGAGGTGGAAAAACAGAACTCTTTACCTAAACAAAAAATAGCCGCATTAGCGACTAAAGTTTTATCTATTAACTTTCTAATTTATCATTTTTCCCCTTTTTAAGTTCATCAAATTGCTCGTCTTCTAGATCTTCTTGGTTATCACGCGTAACTTTTGCGACCATAAATGAAGATACAATAATACCGAGAGCTCCCATTAAATAATAACCTTTTACATACAATGGTTCTTCTAAATGATAAAGTCCAATAAACGTTAAAATACTAAAAATAGAGAAAGATGCCCAAGCCAAAAACGTAAAATATGGCGTATTTCGTCTTCTTTTTTTCAAAGATAATCCCCCCTATTTTTAAGGTATTACTATTTTAATAATTTTTAATAATTGTTAGAACATAAAGTTCTTTATATTAGTTGGATTTCCTATACCAATATGTGGAAAAATATTCAGTCTGATACTCATCTAATCCATAATGCTTGTCACTTTCAAATCTTGAATCGTTAATTGATCTCTAATTTTCTTTTTTATGACACCAAATAAAAAAGAGAAATTGCCTAAGCAATTCCTCTTTTTTGATGAACTTATTGTACTTTTATACCTTTTTTCCAAACAGATTTGACATGGTTAACGCCAAATAAGTATTGTAATTCTTGATAGTTTTTAACATTCCATAATACTATATCTGCTTGTTTTCCAACTTCAAGTGAGCCGATTTGATCTTGACGATTAATTGCACATGCAGCATTGTAAGTAGCTGCTGTTAAGCTTTCAGCCGGAGTCAGTCTCATTGAAATACAAGCTAAGTTCATTACAAGTGGCATAGAAGTTGTTGGTGAAGAACCTGGATTGCAATCAGTTGAAATTGCTACAGCGACACCTTCATCAATCATTTTTCTACCTTTTGCAGCATCTTCGCGTAAATAAAGTGCAGTTGCTGGAAGAAGGCAGGCAATTGTTCCTGATTTAGCCATTGCTGAAATACCTTCATCAGATGCTTTTAATAAATGTTCCGCTGAGATTGCGCCAACTTTAGCTGCTAATTCCGCTCCGCCATACGGTTCAATTTCATCTGCATGGATTTTTGGAATTAGATCATATTGTTTACCTGCTTCTAAAATTCGCTCTGATTGTTCTGGTGTAAATACACCTTTTTCACAGAAAACGTCATTAAATTCTGCAAGTTTTTCTTCAGCAATAATTGGTAGCATGTCATTAATTAAATGATCAACAAACTCGTCTTCTCTTCCTTTAAACTCTTTTGGAACTGCATGAGCACCCATAAAAGTAGGAACTAATTCTACGGCATGCTTATCTTTTAATTTTTTCATTACTCGTAACTGTTTCATTTCGGTTTCTAAATCCATACCATAACCGCTCTTACTTTCAACAGTTGTTACACCGTGTGCGATGAATGAATCTAGACGGCGCATCGTTTGCTCCATCAATTCTTCTTCAGTCGCTTCACGAGTCATGCGAGCAGTGGCATGAATTCCGCCACCCTCATTCATAATATCCATATATGTTGCACCTTCAAGACGCATTTCAAATTCACGCTCGCGGCTTCCACCATACACAACATGTGTATGTGGATCTACTAGACCAGGAGTAACAAGATGGTTTGAAGCATCTACTACTTCGGCTTCATGAATTTTTTCTGCATAGCGATCTTGAATTTCATTTGTTGTACCAACAGCTTGGATTACTCCATCTTCAATCCACAAGCTGCCATCCTCTATTAAACCAAGAATTGACATTGCTTCCTTTGCGCGAGGACCTTTCACTTCTGAAGCAAGTGTTGCTAATTGAGCTGCATTTTTAATCCAAATTGGTTTTGTCATTACTTATCAGTTCCTTTATCAAGCATTGGGATGTTTACTCCTCTTTCACGAGCAGTTTGTTTAGCTAACTCGTAACCTGCATCGGCATGACGAACTACACCCATTCCAGGGTCAGTAGTTAATACGCGCTCAATACGTGCTTCTGCTTCTTTTGTACCATCAGCAACGATTACTACACCAGCGTGTAATGAGTAACCCATTCCTACTCCACCACCGTGGTGAACAGAAACCCAAGTAGCTCCACCAACAGCATTAATCATTGCATTTAAGATTGGCCAGTCAGCTACTGCATCTGATCCATCCTTCATGCTTTCAGTTTCACGGTTTGGAGATGCTACAGAACCTGAATCTAAGTGGTCACGTCCAATTACGATTGGCGCTTTTAATTCACCGTTTGCAACCATGTCATTTAAAATTTTACCGAAACGAGCGCGCTCGCCGTAACCTAACCAGCAAATACGAGAAGGTAAGCCTTGGAATTCAATTTTTTCTTGTGCCATACGAATCCAGTTACATAAATGCTCATTATCAGCAAATTCACGTAAAATAGCTTGGTCAGTTTTGTAAATATCCTCAGGATCACCTGATAATGCTACCCAACGGAAAGGTCCTTTACCTTCACAGAATTGTGGACGGATATAAGCTGGAACGAATCCTGGGAAATCAAATGCATTTTCTACGCCTTCATCTTTTGCAACTTGACGGATGTTATTACCATAGTCAAATGTCACAGATCCTTTTTCCATCATTTCAAGCATTGCTTTTACATGTGTTGCCATTGAAGCTTTTGAGCGTGCAACATATAATTCTGGGTTTGAAGCTCTTAATTCTGCAGCTTCTTCTAAAGACATACCAGATGGAGTATAACCGTTTAATGGATCGTGCGCTGATGTTTGGTCAGTTAATACTTCCGGAATAAAGTTTCTAGCGATCATTTCTGGTAAAATATCAGATGCATTTCCGATTAGACCGATTGATAATGCTTTACCTTCTTTTTTCGCTTCTTCCGCAAGACGAATTGCCTCATCTAATGAATCTGTTTTTACATCTGTATATCTAGTTTCAATACGACGGTCGATTCTTGTTTCATCTACATCGATACCGATACAAACTCCACCATTCATAGTAACAGCAAGTGGTTGAGCTCCACCCATTCCACCAAGACCAGCAGTAACTGTAATTGTACCTGCAAGTGTACCGTTGAAATGTTGTTTTGCTAATTCAGCGAATGTTTCATAAGTCCCTTGAACAATACCTTGAGAACCGATATAAATCCAGCTACCTGCTGTCATTTGACCGTACATCATTAAACCTTTTTTATCTAATTCGTGGAAAGTATCCCAGTTTGCAAAAGCAGGAACAAGATTTGAGTTTGCAATTAATACACGTGGTGCATCAGTATGCGATTTGAAAATTGCTACTGGTTTACCAGATTGAACTAATAATGTTTCATCATGTTCTAAATTCTTTAATGACTCAACAATTGCATCAAAGCACTCCCAGTTACGAGCTGCTTTACCAATTCCACCATATACGACAAGATCTTCTGGACGCTCTGCTACATCTGGATCTAAATTATTCATTAACATACGAAGAACTGCTTCTTGTTGCCAACCTTTTGTATTTAATTCTGTACCTCTATATCGAACAACTTTATCTTGTGTAACCGTATTCATCATTAATTACCCCCTAGATGTGATGTTTTCAGTCTAACACGAATTTTCCGAAATCTAATTATAAAATAATGATAATTTTATAATTTGTTTCATTTTACTTATCTTTCAATTTTATTTTTATAAACTATCTCAAAATCGATTAATTAATTGGCTCTATTTGATTTTTAAACTAAAAAAGAGGCTGCCTCAATAGACAACCTTTAGGAACAAAGCAATTATAAAATTCATTGTTAATATGATCGATTCAGTCTAAAATTTTCAGTTTCCACTAATATCTATTCAACTAAATACTTATAGAATTTTTTATCAACCTTCATAACTGGAAAATTCTCAGGCAAATCTGTATGTTCTAAACTTGTAAATCCATTTTTTTCATAAAATCTATGAGCAGCTAAAAATTGAGGAGTTGTCCCAAGATAAATTGCTTTTATTGATTTTTCTTCTGCCCATTTAATAGCATTATTTAATAAGAGACTGGCAGTTTTATATTTTGCACCTCTATATTCTTTGTCTACAAACATCTTTCTTAACGCAACTTCTTGATTCCCTATGTCTAAAAGACTAATAGTACCAACTACTTTATCGCCGTATAGAGACATCCAAAAGTTCCCGTTTCCATTCTGATAAAACTCTTCGATCGTAAACAAATCAGGCTGGTCATCTTTGGTGATTTTAATATTGTATTCTTGTTGTTGAATAGCAAGAATTAAATCTACTACTTGAGCTTGATAATCATTAGAGTATTCTTTCACAATAGGATTACTGTTCATCACTTTACACCGCCTTTAAAATTTTTACACTTACTGTTTTCAATATAGAGACCGAGATGTCCTTTTTCTTATTTAACTATACAGCTTAATTTGTAAAGTTTCTAACTACACCTATCATCTTCGCCTCAATATTTTTGTGCTTCCTTAATTTAAATACCTGCATCAGCGATTCATTTCAAACCGTTGATACAGGCTATTTTTAAGTATTCTTATATAATTTACGAATCATTCTTATTTGGCCACGATGATTGATTTCGTCCTCAAATACATGAAACCATTTAAAGTAGTTAGTAGCTTGTGATCTTCCAAAATCTGATTTTTCATATAACCACTCATCTGAAAGTGTATTAAATTTTGCATATGTATCTTCTCGAATCTCATCTAAAAGATTTATATAATAGTTTGCATCTTTACCTTTAATACTTTCTCTAGCCCCTTCATCTAAATCTAAACCAGGTAACCATTTTGCTTCTTCTTCTGAATTCAAATCACGATTTTCAAATGTATTAAGTTGATACCAATACTCAACCCCTGCCATATGAGTTAATAGCATTCCAATTGTATTACCTGTTGGAGAGTGCAAATAATCTAGTTCTTCAACTGTAATATCTTTAATTGCTTCTAGAGTCGTATATCTTACATAATTCATCATTGAAATTAATGTATTAAAATCTCCTTTTACTCCATCTTGTTCTCCGACTAGTAATAAATTTTTCATTTCGATCATTGCTGCATCCCCTTTCGTTTTTTGACCAGTCTATTTATTTCTATATAATTAGGAAAAATTCCTATACAATATACAATATTTTTTCAATTTAAGTAACAAGTAACTGCGCAGAAAAAGAACGCACTAATAATTATGCGCTCTTTTAATTTAGTATATAGCAATATTTATTTTATATTTTATAAGGAATTAACTCAAAGCTAAAAATTTTATTCTGATTATCAAACATTGCAAACCGGCTTAATAATATCCGTTTAACAAAAAAAGAAGATATCTTAGATATCTTCCTTTTTTTACTAGTATTCTATCAATAATTTTAGTTCTGTAATTCTTTTAAGATCTTTTCTAATGTAATGTTTTTTAATTTTTTCTGAGGAGATGGTGGGTTCATTACACTTACATTTTGACGTAAGTAGTTTTGTTGCACAAATGCTAAATCTTTCTCATTTACAGTTCCGTCAAAGTTAATATCTGCACTACGTTTATTTGTTCCCCAATAAGTTTGAATCATCAAAGCATCCATGATGTCAATCACATTATCTTTGTTTACATCCCCTGCAACCACCGGACGAACAAAACCTGGGCGGTTTGTTCCAACATACTGATCGTCAATATATCTTCCTGCCTGAATTTGTTTGATAACAGTAAAGTGACCTGGAATGTCTTCCACAAAAGTAAATGGCTTATCTGTTAATGGCAAATTATTAAAAGTAACATTTCTTTGTGTGCCATTTGAATCAAATACTCCTTTATATTCTTTTCCCGTATAATCAATTAACTTAACGGAAGCCCCAATGTTATTATAATTTGTCACTCCAGCCATTAAGCCTTCTGGTACTTGTGTATAGAATGTTTGAATAGAGTAACCTAAACGCACATAAAATTGTGCTGCACCCGCTGCGCCTAAGTCTCGTACTACTGAAACTTTCTTGCCGTCGATATTTAATCCATATGCCTCTGTAACATTGACCGCAAATGGTGTGGAAAGATTACCTGTTGGAACATCATTAGGTACTTTTAACTTTACATCCACTAATGGAAGTTCTTCTTCTGGCATTAATTGATCTCCATTTTGCTTTACGTTGATTGTTAAATAATTATAGCTACTGTCGCTTGTCTGTGAAGTTACGTTCACTTGGCCTATATTGGCAAAATTCGAATTTGCTTTTATATCCTCTATTATCATAGGTTTTGGAACCCGAACCTTAAACTCGCTACCAACAAAGTTCTTCATATGTTTAGAACTTAACGTAACAGTTACGTTTTCATTAGTAAAAACAGATTCTTTATTTGCTGACGCTTTTATATAAGAGGTCCCTTTTGGAATAAATGTGAATGTATTATTTAGAAAGTACTCTCCGTTTTTTGCATAATCACCGAAGAATAAGGATGTTCGTTTGATCGATTGTCCATTAATCGGTAAGTCGTATTTGAAATTACCATTCTCATCTGCATTAACAAATACTAAAGGATATGCTGGATAAACATTATTTTCAAGAATATTATTAATTCTTATGCTATATAAAAAATTATTAGTTAGCCCATTAAGTAGACCATCTGCTTTCATTTCTTCTACTTCTTTGTCAAATACATGACCAGAAAAAGTATAGCTTGTTTGATCTGGCTCAACCTCTATAATTCCTGGTTTTTGATTTAGAGTGTATTCAGTAGGTGAATTATCAATCCGAAAATTACTGTATCCAGTAAAGGTTTTACCGCTATCACTCGTTGCGATAAACTTCAAATGATACTTACCAGGGGGTGCCAATGTTGGTTCTTTTATGATTGGTTCATCTGGATTATTCGAAAACGGATGATAATATCCGTTACCATACAACCCTGGAACCATAGCCATGAATGGCCCCATAGGATAATAGCGATTTTCAACTACTCGTGAGACATCCAAAGACCCAACAAAACCTAACTCTTTATTTGTTTTTGCATCAACTAATACAACATCAAGTGACTTCATAGGTGATTTCAACATGACCCAAGAAGCAGTTCCTGTAAAGAATTGTGGTTGATAAGATTCAGTAAATGGATCGAGTGTATTAAAAACTACATTAATTGGTGTATTATTATCAACTTCAATTCCATCTTCAACATAACGAACCGCAAACGGTACTTGATAAGTTTCAGAAGGGTTATCTCGATTTGTATATACAATATAACCTTCATATGGTCCTTTTTCTGCTATTTTAGGAATGATGAGAGATACGGTTGTATTCTTACGACTACCTCCTTTTAGTTTAATAGAAGAATCTGTAATAATCTGCACATCATTTTTTACGTCATCCTTTGCTTCTTTTACATTTGTTTGAAAGTGTACCTTTACGTCAAATGTTTTTTGTTGCTTGCCACTATTATTTAAAGTAATTTTTCGGGTTTCTACTAAATCTTTTCCAGTGTATGTTAATGCTCCAAAGCTAATACCACCCGTTTGTTCTTTGATTTTCTTGTATTTTCCATCAAGAAGAGTTGTTGTTTGATCTTCAACTTGAATCTTCATATCTGAATGAACTGCCTCGTAAGCGTCCACTCGTCCTGCACCTTCTTCATAAACACTGTAAGGCTGAGCTAATGGATCAGCAGTATTCATTAGGATCGTTTTTATATCTTCTGGCGTTAATTTCGGATTAGATTGGAGCATAAGTGCTGCAACTCCTGATACATTAGGAGTTGCCATAGACGTTCCAGAAAGTCTTGCATATGAATACTGGTAATCGTCAATATGTGATGGTCCATTTTTATAACTCGGAACCGTAGACATGACAGCAACGCCTGGTGCAGTTATTTCTGGCTTTACATCAAATGATGGACGGGCAGGCCCACGTGAACTGAAATCAGCGAGTAGATCTCCTGCTGTCTGTACTGCTCCCATTTCTTCAAAAGTAAAGACTGCATTTTGAGAAGCTGATTTTTCTTTTAAATTTAGTCCTTGTTTATTATTAACTGAAAAGACCGGAATAAAATCGTAATTATCAGCTATAAATAAGGGTATTTGCCCTTCGTTTGCTTTCGTGTTCCAAACGAAAACAGCTGCCGCACCTTTGGCTTTTGCGCGTAAAATATTTTGTGCAAGAGCTCCATCATTCCTCTGTAAAATAACTATTTTTCCCGTCACATCTTTATTAGTATAATCTTGCTCTAAACCTGAGCCAACATCTACAAGCGGAAGTGATTTACCTTTCAAATTCTCAAGATGGTCAGAGAATCCTTTAGTAATTAAATTTAAATTAATTTTCTCTGTCTCTTCTCCTGGTTGCAATTTGCCTATGAATGTTGGAATTTTTATAGGAGCGTTACTTGCCCCAACTGTTAGTGCCAATGCCGCTGAACCAGGTGTTCCAAGTGAATAAAAATCATTTCCTTGGTTACCCGCTGCCACTACAGCTACAACTCCACTCAAGACAGCATTATTAATCGCTATACTAGAAGGATCCATTGAATCGTTATTATTACTACCAAGTGACAAGTTAATAACATCCATACCATCATTCACTGCCTTATCAATTGCAGCAATAACATTTTCCGTTGAACCACTTCCATATGCCCCCAAGACACGATAAGCATATAGATCTGCCTCAGGCGCAATACCAGTTACTGCATAGTCCGATTTATTTGCTCCACGACCTGCAATAATTCCTGCTACATGAGTACCGTGTACAGTATAATACGTACTTCCACTGGAAACTTCCGCTTCACCAGATTTTTTCCAATCATCATAAGTTGTCTCCATAGGATCATTATCGTTGTCAACAAAATCATATCCGCCTTTATATGCAGCCTTTAAATCTGGATGATTATAATCGATCCCAGTATCAATTATTCCGACTTTGATTCCTTTTCCTGTGTATCCCTCTTGGTGAAGCTTATCCACTCCCATAATAGAGCTACTTTCGGACACACCAGTTGTTAAAACACTTTCAGTTTCTTGATTTTCAACTGGCGGTTCGGCCTGTACTTTAGTATTAGTCCATATGGATTTAACCACATTAGATTTAAGTAAGTCCTTTACCTTATTTGCGGGAATGCTCATCGAAACCCCATTAAAAACTCTTTTAAATGATTTTTTGATTTTATATGGTAATTTTTTTTGTGCCAATTCAGTTTGAAATTGTTGATGATCATCATTTACATCATCCTCTGCCTCTACAGTTGAAAGAGTATTCCCTTTTAGACTTTCCATTAAAACTGCAGTTTTAGCTGGATACGACTTAAATTGGACAATGACAGATACTTCCGCTCCGCTATCTAAATTTGTTTCCGGCGACAGCATCAACCCAGTATCTTCCATTGTCTCCAGTTTGTTAATCGCTTGTTTTTGCTCTTGAGTCATACTTGCCAAAATGGTCTCCGCACTTGAATTAGCATACACTTTACTAGGAGCATTACTATGAGAGAAATATAAATTACTAGCTAGAAATCCAATTCCTAATGTAAGTGTAGTTGCTTTTTTAATAATTTTTTTACTCATTTTCTAACATCCTTCCAAAGTAGTAAAGCAATTAAAATGTAACTTTTTTAAAATAGAAAATCCTTAAAAAGTAGAGTTTGAGCTATTTCTTTAGCCCATCAATCATTCCATCTTACTGCCTTCTATTTTTTAGTATAGTTACAGTTTATGTATTTTTACTATTTTGAAAATTATGTCAACTTCACTTGCTATAAAGTATAGTAAATAAAATATTACTTTACTCACAATAAGACTTATTTAAAATATTACTCAAATTATTTCTTTAAAACCTCTTTTCATTAAATAAGATAAGCAAATACCTTTGAAAAACAATTAAATAAAAAATAAAGGAGGGAAATCTCTTACGAGATTTCCCCCTTATCAAACTGTAAGTGTCCTATTAAGGAATTGACTACTCTAGTTTTCTCTTTTGAAATCTCTAATCCTCATTATTTTCAACTTTTCTTTAGATAAGGTCGCTGCTTTTTCGATTGATTCTTTTGATTTTGCAAATAAAAGAAAATCATCCGCAAAACGTACGAAGCGAATACCATTCCCAATCCAATTCATTAAGATGTACATTTGCTAGTGATGGTGAAAGGACTCCACCTTGAGGAGTCCTTTTTCACAGTCAATATCTGTTCATTCTTCTATATTATCGAAAGTATTAGTTTTAAGTATTTTGGATCTTCCTCTTTAAAAATCTCCCCAGCCTTTAGCAAATATGCTCTCAATAAACATTCTTTTGCTTTTTCTACATCATTTGTTTCAAATAAGACCTGTCCTAATCTCAATAGAATATATGGATTGTTCATGCCTCCAGGACAATTAAATGCATCATAAAAATAATTCTTTGCTTGGGAATAATCGTTTAAATAAAAATAAACATCTCCGATTGATGTTAGAACCCTAGTACTAGCTTCCCATGTAAATTTAGGCTCAGGTATTAATTCTAACGCCTCTTTCAATTTTTTAATGGTACCATCAATATCTTTTGCTTCAAATAAAGCATCGGCTTCCTCATAAAGTTCTACTATATATTCATAAGTTACTTCTTTAAGTTCCATAAGCTCTCCTTTATTTTTTAATATCGTTTGATGGTAATTGATTACAGTTTTCCTAAAAGAAATACCATAACAATCAAGCGTATTCTCCTTACTTCTTCTAATAAAAGACTTGCTTTAATCCTATAAACCAGATCGATAAACTAAAGGAGTACATCCTTCAAGCTGTTTAAATTTCGCATTAAAATATGATTGATGCGAATAACCAATTAATCTTGAAATCTCATCTAATGGCAGGTCTGTTTCATCTAATAATCGTTTAGCTTCCCTAATTCGTACTTCGTGAAGTGTATCCCTGAATGAATGATTTGATTCAGCTGCGAATCGGCGGCTAAGAGTACTTTTATTGATTCGAAGTGCTTCTGCGCAGTCAGTTAGACTCCAACTTGCATTCCAATAATTCGATTCAATTAGCTCCCTCGTTTTCTCAACTAATGTACGATGACCCTCTTGGGAAAAATCATTTCCATGCACTAATAGATTTGTAGTAAAATCTAGTAATTCTTGAACAATTCGATAAATAATTGGTCCATGCACAATTTTTTGGAAAATATCATAATAGATCCCTTCCCATGATACATTTTGAAGATTATTCGATTTCATATATCTCCTAATTTGTGCAAGTACGCTTGTTAATCTTATTCGAACAATTTCTGGATCTGGATAAGGCTGTTCAAAAGTTAAAAATTCCCGTTCCATCCAATCCCGAATTGCTTTTGCATCTCTTTTTTCCAGCATTTCAATCCAATGACGTTGCTCTAAAGGTGTTAAGAATGGATCCTTTTCTTGATACGGCATTGGTTCATTTTCCGCCAAAATAATATCGTAACCTTCAAAGAAGATTCTCCGTGTAAGCTGAAGTGTTTGTTCATAAATATCTTTTAATGTTTCTTCTGGCGCACCGACTTTCATGACAATTGAAAGTGGCTCGTCCATCATTTCTTTCCATCGAGAAAGAAATGCATTATATTCATCCTGCAATAACACTTCTTCATCTACTTCGTGAACACATAGTATGAAATCAGATAATACGAATAAACGATTATTCCCAGTAAAAGGATTTCGTTCCAATGCTGTATACACAAGCGGAAGTGTCCCAGAATTTGGTGTCAAAAAGGCAACCATCGTAATCGGACCATCATACTTCCGTTCATTCAAAAAAAGATCAGGATAATCTATGTTAAATGAGTTGATTTCTTCACTATTTTTTATATTAAAATATCGCTCTTTATTACGAATTTGATAACGTAACTGCTGAATATGCTTAATTAAATCGGTAGGAGAAAATGGTCGAAATAATACATCCTCCGCTCGATATTGTAATGCAAGATACGCCGTTTGGAAGATTCGCTCAGATGAAATACCTAACCAACGAATTGAAAACTTTTGAATTAAATCACCAAATCTTTCACTCTCATTTTTCCAATTGTCCATATCAAATATAACAAGGTCTGGCTGTTGCTTTTGAATTGCATTTTCAAATTCCACCATTGTTTTCCATAAAACAAGGTTAATACCAGTAAAGTGCGATTCCACGACCCACCGAATCCCCGAAGCCTCTAACTCATCTTTTGCAACTAAATGAATCTCCATCGCCTTTCACCTTCACTTCTTACTTTTTTTACTATAATAGCAAATTTATTTTGATTTTGTAGAATAAAAACAATTCACATTTCAAATTTTTTTATTTTTCAGTCTAAAAAGTAAAAAAATTTGAAATATGAAACCCGTATGAGGAACATTTTTTCTGATTTTGTGCTCTTTTTCTTGCTCATGAACCTTCTATGAGTAACCATTTTGTGGATTTCTTCCCTTTTACTTACTCATGAACCTTCTATGAGTAACACTTTTGTAGATTTCTACCTTTTTACTTACTCATGAACCCTCTATGAGTAACACTTTTGTAGATTTCTACCTTCTTACTTACTCATGAACCCTCTATGAGTAACACTTTTGTAGCTTTCTACCTTCTTACTTACTCATGAACCCTCTTTGAGTAACACTTTTGTAGATTTCTACCTTCTTACTTACTCATGAACCCTCTATGAGTAACTATTTTTCAGATTTCTGCCCTTTTACTTACTCATGAACCCTTTATGAGTAACTATTTTTCAGATTTCTGCCTTTTTACTTACTCATGAACCCTCTTTGAGTAACACTTTTGTAGTTTTCTGCCCTTTTACTTACTCATGAACCCTCTATAAGTAACACTTTTGTGGATTTCTTCCCTTTTACTTACTCAGAACCCTTTATGAGTAACCATTGTTGATATTTCTACCTTTTTACTTACTCATGAACCATGCATTAGTTGAATAAAAAATCGAACCTATAAAAAAGAGACTACACACAAGGTATAGTCTAAAAGAATTTATAAAAACCATTTTTTACGTGGGACGGCATAATACTCCCCAGCAACACTCTCCTGCGGTACAGCATTTTCAATCCGTACTAAATCTTCTGGACTTAAATCTAGATTAGTCACGCCTAACATTTCTCGGAGCTGCGTTCTTTTTCTAGCACCAACTAATGGAATAACGTTTTCTTGTTTGGAAAGGACCCACCCTATTGCAAGCTGGGAAACAGGTATGTGTTTCTCAAGTGCGATTTCTCGTAAGGCTTCAACAAGCTTTAAGTTCTTTTCTAGATTTTCGTTTGTGAATCTAGGGGCCTTCATTCTCTTATCATTTGAACTGAATATACGATCTTTTGTCCATGCTCCACTTAATAACCCTCTTGAGAGTACTCCGTAAGCAGATAATGTTATTCCCAATTCTCTTAGAGTAGGTAAAATTTCTAACTCGATTTCCCGATTAAATAACGAGTATTCGGACTGTACCCAGCTTAGTGGATGAATCGCGTGTGCACGGCGTATTGTTTTAGCTCCTACTTCAGATAGACCTATATGGCGTACATAGCCTTCTTTTACTAAATCACTAATTGCTCCAATCGTTTCTTCAATTGGGATAGATGGATCGATCCTTGCAGGTTGATATAAATCTATATAATCTGTACCGAGCCGTTGCAACGTATATTTAAGAAAATCTTTAATCGCTTCTGGTCTGTTATCTTCTACTCCAAATTTGTCACCAGGTGAGCTGTGTTTACTATCAAACTTTACTGATATAAACATATTCTCTCTACGAAACCCTCGAAGAGCTTCTCTAATTAATACTTCATTATGACCATTACCGTAAAAATCTCCTGTATCAAAAAGTGTTATTCCACTTTCTAGTGCTTCTTGAATTGTCGCTATACTCTCATTACGGTCAGTTTCCCCGTAAAGCCAAGACATTCCCATACATCCGAGACCAATCTCAGAAACTAAAGGACCATTTTGTCCAACTATCCTCTCTTTTATAAAAATCCTCTCCCATTTTAATTTACTTCTGATTAAACGGTGTAACTGGAGGCATAATATGCACTTTTTTATTTGGATAAATTCTTGCAATTACAGTTGATTGAGATAATCGCTTAATATCTTTTCCTGGTATTTCCATAGATACACCATTAAGTGCAGTCTTATAAACATGCCTAATCTTATATGGTACCTGTTGATCCTCTAAGAGCGTTTTTAATTCCTCTTGAAATTTTGCGTGACTCTCTTCCACTTGTTTTGTCGCTTCTTCTAAAGTAAGTTGCTCTCCCGCTGCCTCTGCTACTTTCACTGCTACAGCTGCAGGTTTTGTTTTAAATTCAATAATAATTGAAGTCATTTCGTTTGTTGAAAAATCAATTGATGGATCAACATAAAAAGAAGGGTTCATTGTTTCATTCTCCACCTTTATCTCATCATTATTTTTTGTAGTATTCATGGTATTTCCATTACATGCGCTCATAATAAAAAGCATTGCTATAAATAATATACTTCCTCTATAAAACTTCTTCATATTTACTACATCCCCTTCAAGAACTGATTAATAAAAAAAGACAATCTATCAGGATTTTGTCCTTTAGAGTGTCCTTTCAAACATATTTCTGCCGTTAAAATATGTCATCTGTATGAATCGTTTAAAAATTCAATATGATAATTGATTGTTCTTAAATAATGTTTAGTCGTATCCTTAGAAAGGCTCTTAATCCTTTTTAACATGTGAATACTTAAAACTTTTTCATTATTATAGATTCTATATTTTTTTAAAGTTGAAAGTCTATGATTATATTGACTAGCTTTTACTTCGTTCAGTTTTTTTACATTTATCAAATAATCTGTAAAGTTCATAATTGCTCCTCCTACTTGTATAGAACAACGAATTTTAGTAAAAAGAACTAGTCCTACTATTAAAACCTTTCTTAGGACCAGTTCTTTAATTCATTCTATTTAGCATGTCTACATTTTATTCACTTTAATGTTTTATAAATATAAAAATCCTTCTAGCAGACTACTGTTACTATCTACTAGAAGGGTTTGACTTATATAACTATTTAATTAATCCCTAACTCAACCTTAATCTCATCAATTGTTTTACCTTTATATTTTTTAACTGGTTTTGGCGCATCCTCAACCGTTGGATTTTGCATTAAGTAATTTTTTTCAAAGAAAGCAAAATCTTTTGCATCAACGATATTATCAAAATTAATGTCTGCGCTTCGTTTATTCGTACCCCAATATGTTTCGATGTATAGTGCATCCATTATATCGATTACATCATCTTTGTTTACGTCTCCTGCGATTGCAGCTTTAAAGCTTATTTCAGGATTCCAGTGTGCTGCTTTCGTACCTTCATCATTTAAAAAGCCCACGTGGAATGGCACATACATTGTAAAATGACCAGGTAGATCAAGTGCAGCTCTCATCTCTTCAATTGTAACTGGTAGTTTTTCTACTGTTGGTGAGCCAGATGAAGAGATTACCCCTGGATAAGTAGTTCCACTTTGGTCTTTTACAGAAAGAACTGCACCAATTTTTGAAGGATCTACTCTCCAAGTTTCCCTACCTTCTCTTTTCAATGATTCTGGAATTCCAATACCTCCAGTAATTTTCGAATGAATCGGTTGGCTCCAAATTGGCGTAATCGCAGATACCATTGTAACGGTTTGGTTCATATCATTTACGTATGAAGCTGTAGGTGTTCTGAAAGTTGATAATATATTATATGAATCATTTTTTACATTTAATGTTACTTCTGCAAACGGTACATTACCTGTAACTTTTCCATCAATCATATCTACATTTACATTCAAATTAGTATAAGAGCCTGATGGCACTGTAGTGGTTGTAAGCTTAGCAGTTCCAAATTTTTCGATTGCCGGATTCAGTTTTACATCGACAATCTGTAGTTGATTACTAGTAAACCCAAAGCTAGTCGCTAGTTTTTTCGCATCTGTTAGATTACTAGCTGTTAAAGTTAATTTAACATTTCCACCTTGATTGACCATTTTTTGATCAACACTTCCATATACAATTGGAGTGCCTTCTTGAATAAATGTATAGTATTTATATCGGTCACCGTTCGCCGCTGAATTATATCCACCAAGTTCAACATTGAAACTTTTTGCAGTAATTGGAATATTGTACGAGAAATTACCGTCCGCATCAGCATAAAACGCATTTGTAAAAATTGAACTATTATTTTTTTCCAATACAAAATTGCCAGATTGATCAATTGAAATGCCTTGCTTTCTATAGTCATCCTGTGTTTTATCAAATACTCTGCCATTAATTGGATAAGAAGTCGTACCAGGCTTGTACTCAATAACACCTTCTTCTAAATCTGTTGTAAATTTAGGACCTGTAATATCAATCATAGAATGGTCTTCCATCGTAAATGTTTTACCTTCTCGATTTGTACCAATTATTTTAACTTTATAATGTCCTGGGCCATACGGTATTTTTACTTTTGTAGATGAAATAGGTTGCTTTGGATTTCCTGTGAACGGTAAATAATATTCAGTAAATGCTCCATCAATATAATAATCTGTGTTTTCATTGTACTGAGCTGTATTTAATGCTCCTAAATAGCCAATCTCTTTATCTGTTTCACCATCGAGTAAAACAAAATCAATTGTTTCCATACTGGATCTTGCATTAAAAACAACACCAGTTGCAGAATTTAATAAAGGATAATAAATATTATAATCAGAAGTCATCATCTTGTTGTAAGTCGCCATTGAATTAAAGCCTTCTTCTACATAATGAACGCCAAATGGGATTTGATAATGTTCAGTTGGATCCGCATTATTTGTAAAAACGATATAGCCTTCGTAATTTCCTTTTTCTGCAGTTTTTGGGATGTTTAAATTCAATTTTATTGATTTTGAGCTAATGCCATTTATTTTGACTGAAGTTGGCCCTGAAATCGTCACATTATTTTTTGATGCATCTTTTGAATTTCTAAGTCCAGTGTTAAATTTGGCTTCAATGCTAAATGTTTTCGATTTTTCACTTCTATTTTTCAATATAATATTACGCGCAGAAGCTTGATCCTTCTCACTAAAACTAATCGAACCGAAACTCATTGCACCTGTTAACTCACTAATTGATTTTTCTTTTCCGTTAATTAATGTTGGCGTTTTATCTACAACACTAAGTTCAACATTTGAGTGAATTGCTTCATAAGCATCTACTCTTCCACTACCAATCTCATAAACACTGTAATCTTTCGATAATGGATCTGCCGTATTCATTAAGATTGATTTTATATCTGCTGGTTGTAACTCTTTATTCGATTGCAGTAATAATGCAGAAACACCTGCGACATAAGGAGTTGCCATAGATGTACCAGATAAACGTTCATATGCTATTTTATAATCTTCCGGTTTTGTTCCATCGCCTGTTTTGTTATTAATATAAAAAGGAACAGTTGAAAGGACTGCAACTCCTGGCCCAGTAATCTCTGGTTTAATATCATAATTTACTCTTGAAGGACCTCTTGAACTAAATACTGCTAGCTCATCATCTGGCGTCTTTATTTTTGTAAAATCACCAAATGTAAAATCAGTATCTCCCGCTTTCATTGCTGCTAAGATTGACAAACCGTCTTCATATGAAACTGAGAAACTAGGAATTGAGTTAATCGACTCTCCCAAATATCCTTGAATAAGTCCTTCTGATTTATTTACTTCATTGTTATAAATAACAACACCAAGCGCGCCTTTACTTTTTGCCAACTTAATTTTATCTACGAATACAGTGTCTCCACGAGAAATAAAAGCAATTTTGCCATTTACATCTTTTCCGTTATAATCTGCTGCTTTACCAAGCCCAACATCAACTAATTTATATGTCTTGCCTTTTAATGATGGTAAGTCATCCGTATAATTTCTTGCCATCTCTCTTACATCATAATTTTTGCCATTTTGTAATCCAGTAAATTGATACATATTAATGGCAGTTGATGAAGCACCAACAGTTAATGCTAAAGCGGCAGCACCTGGAGAACCTAAAGTATACATTTGATTCCCACTATTACCTGCAGCTACAACAGTTGTTACTCCACTTAATACTGCATTGTTAACCGCCACTGATGTAGCATAAAGAGGATCATTCAAAGATGCACCTAAAGACATATTAATGAGATCCATACCATCCGCTACAGCTTTGTCTAATGCCGCAATAATATTAGCAGTTGTCCCACTACCATAAGGTCCTAGTACTCTATAAGAATAGATATCTGCTTCCGGAGCTGTACCTACCGTTTTATATTCACTTTCAGCTACGCCACGACCGCCGATGATTCCAGCAACATGCGTCCCGTGTTCTGTATAATATGTACTTGAGTTAACAATTTCTTGTTTCCCCGATTTTTTCCAATCTGCATATGTTGTCTCCATCGGATCATTATCATTGTCTACAAAATCATATCCGCCTTTATAAGCATCCTTTAAATCTGGATGGTTATAATCAATCCCTGTATCTAGTATTCCAATTTTGATTCCTTTTCCCGTATAGCCTTCAGTGTGTAAACGGTCTAAACCGTCATATGGCGAATAATAAGCGACATCAAACTCATCAGCTTTTAATTGAATATTTTCATCAGATTGTTTTGGTGGATCAATCGAAAACTTTTCATTGTTCCAAATCGTTTTAACAGCTTTTGATTTTAATAGGTTCTTAATTTGATTCGCTGGTAAACTCATCGCCACGCCATTAAACGCATGTTTATATGAACGATTAATTTTAAAGTTTACTTTTGATCTTTTTTCATCAACTAAAACCTTACTTACATCTGCCTGGAAATCCTCATGATTCTCATCTACTAGTTTAGAAGCTTCAGTTTCAGAAAGCTGTTTTCCTTCAATACTTGCTTCAATTTGTGCAATCTTCGCAGGTTCATTAGCAAACTCAACGATTACGTTTGTTTGTTCATTCGAATATAAATCTACATCTGACGAAATTTGCAGTCCTTTTGACTCATTTGTTTTTAACTCATTTAATGCTAATCTTTGCTGCAGTGTTAAATTTGCAAGCATGTCTTCTACTTTCGTGTAACTGACAGCTTTTGTGGCGTGACCTACATTGCCAAATGATGTTAAAATCACACTCGATGATAATGCAACGACTGTTATCCCCTTTAGCAAACTTTTTTTCTTTAAACTTATTTTCATCTTCTTCCCCCATAATTTAGCTTTTTTCGACTAAAAACAGCCTACACGAATAATTATTCAGAAAATTCACATTACGGTCAACCGGGTTATTTTATTGTGATTAAATCAATGGATTAGAAGACAAAAGATAGTTTTCGACTGATTTTGACAGAGAAAATGGGAGGAATTTGCGCAACTTTATAAGTACATGAATAAAGCCCCTTCAGAATTCAGAAGGGGCTTTTACTAGATCATTTAATTTAGTTGATTCATTGTCACTGAAAATACATAGCTCTGGAACTTATCGCAGCCTTCATATCTATATCTCTTTCCGTCTTTACTAAATTCCCTTCCATTCTCTTGGAAACCTAAATCATGTAAAACATCTTTTATTGAACCGTTTTCGTAGTCTTTTCCAACCTGAAATTCGATACTCAAAATAATCACCCTTATATTTGTTTTTTATTTATTTTGGTAATTCTTGGGTGATTTTATACTTATGGAGCACATTATAGGGAATGTATTTAATATGAAATGCGAACAAAATTTGTACTTTGTTCATATAACTTTGTACTTTGTTCATAATGTACTGAATATTGTGCATATATGGTAGAGTTTTGTGCGTAAATCAAAGTGTTTTGTTCATAAGCAATTCAATGCTGCTTTTATGTGTTGAAAGATAGCGGATTCGATCGTTGAAATACGAACATAATGTGAAGTATATTGATAAAGTAGTGAACTTCGTTGATATATTGGTGGTTCTCGTTGATATATCACCAAATTCCGTTGATATTTAGCTCTTGTTCGTTGATATAGTGTTAAAGCTTGTTATTGATCCCTTATATTTGACTCTATTTTTGCCAAGAGTGTCCATATTTTGCAAAGACCGGCTTGATTTTTGCCAAAACCGACTCATTTTTACTCAACAGCGGCCTAATTTTTGCCTAACCCACCCATTTTCGCCTACACCAGTTCATTTTTCCCCATCGCCTGCCCAGCTATCTCAAATCCAAGCTCATATAATATGAAATCTGCTCAGAACGAACAAAAAAGCGCTCGCTTCTTCATAGAAATAACTCCAATCAAATAAAAATCCACAAGGAAAGTTAACGTCCTTGTGGATTATCATACTTATCTTAAAATTACTTCAATCCTAAATCAGTCAAAATGCTATCCAAAGTAGCTCCCTTATAAGAAGTCTTAGCCTTCGGTGCATTCGGTACAGAACTATTTCTCTTTCCGAAGTTTTTCACTACGTAATTCATATCTTTTGCATCAACAACTTTGTCGAAGTTAAAATCTGCTGATGATTTATTAGTACCCCAGAAAGTTTGTACTTGAAGTGCGTCCATTATATCGATTACATTATCTTTATTTGCATCTCCAGCAGTTAGTAGTGGCGTTACGTAACGCAATGTTCTGCCTACTGTTTCTCCACGAACTTGATCGGATAGTGTAAATTGTACATATTTTGTGAAATGGCCTGGTACATCGACTTTAAATGTGTATGGTTTATTATCAGCTCTTACCCAGTCAATTGCGAAAGCTCCATTTTTAGAAGTTAGTGGTAGATCATAATTTGTTTTCCCATCATATGAAGTAAGTGAAACTTTAGCACCAATCTGAGTTTGATCAATAGCATAGTTCATTTGATTTGTTGTTGGATTGATTACTCCTTCTAGCTGCATGTTTCCATTGAAGTAAGATACTTTTGATGTGTAAAGATAATTTTCAACATAAGAATTAATATTTTTTGTTTCCACACCAGCTTGATCGATAAAGTTTGCTGATGCTACTCCAACTACTCCTCCAATTGAAGCGGCTTGATCTAAAGTTTTTAGATCGAAATTAAATAACGGTAAATCCTCTGGTAATTCTTTATCACCTAAATAAGTAAAGTTCACAGTATACGCCGTTGTATAAGCAGAAATTTGTGCAGTTGATACCGTAATTGTTGCATCTCCATATTGTTTTACTGCATCGTTTAATTGAATGTTTTGAACTTCGCCTTGTTTTGTAGGAGCATTAAGTACGATTGTTGTTTGCTTTAATTTTTTAATATTATTCGAACGAACTGTGTAATTTACAGAATCACCTGTTGTTGCTTTCTTATCATTTGCTTTGAAATAGTAATAAGGTGTTGTATTTTTCGTAAAGACTACGTGGTCGTTTGGAGTCTGATTTCTTGCTGTATCAAAAGTGTAATAGCTTACATCTAGCCATTTAACTTTATTAGAAACATACATTTGCTCTTTAAAGTTTCCATCTTTATCTGTAAAAACTGGTGCGTTAGGGAATGACGAATTATAGAAAAAGACAATTCCATTTTGAGACTGGTCAACATTTATTCCATAACGTTTTGCTTCATCAACTTCAGGATCATATACATTAAATGTGTAATCATAAAGCATTTCTCCATTTGAATCTAGTTGATCATCTGAATATTCTACTACTTTTTGATCTAATGAATCGAAACTAGTTTTTACGATCGGATCACCAGATTCAAATAATAAGTCAGGAGATGATGAGAATGTTTTACCTGAAGCATTCGTTCCAATAAAACGTAATTTATAATGTCCCTTTGGAACTAGTGCATTTTCAGAGCTAATTGGGTTACTTGGATCTCCTGTAAATGGATAATACACACCTTTAAAGACTTGTTGTGCTAAATATTCTACATTTTCTTTTAATAGACTACCGTCATATGTTCCAATGTATCCGACATCTTCTCCTGTCGTTGCATTTTGTAGTACGATATCAATCGTCTTCATATGAGATTGTAATGTTAAATATGCAGTTACCGATGGAAGTGCTGTAGCTGGGAAACGGATCTTATCTGTAAAGATAGGATTATATAGTCTTGCAGTTAGACCTTCTTTAACAACTCGTCCACCAAATGGAATTTGATATGTTTCAGTTGGATCTACATTATTTGTAAAAGTAATATATCCTTCATAAGTTCCTTTTTCAGCTGTTTTTGGAATGTTTAAGTTAAATTTAATTGATTTTTGGCTAATTCCATTTAACTTTACTGATGTAGGACCTAATAAAGTTACATTGTTTTGTGCCGCATCTTTAGATCCTCTTAATCCAGTTTGGAATTTCACATCTACATTAAATGTTTTTGCCTTTTCACTACGATTCTTTAATGTAATTGAACGTGAGTCAGCTATATCTTGATCATTAAATGCAAATGAACCAAAGCTCATCGCACCTGTTCGTTCTTTAATTGATTTTAGTTTCCCATTAATAATCGTAGGAGTTTGATCATCGACCTCAAGCTCTACATTCGAGTGAATTGCTTCATATGCATCAACTCGTCCACTTCCTACTTCAAATACACTATAATCTTTTGATAACGGATCGGCAGTATTCATTAGGATTGATTTGACATCTTCTGGTTGTAAGTCTTTATTAGATTGAAGTAATAATGCCGAGACACCTGTTACATATGGTGTTGCCATCGATGTTCCTGATAATCTTTCATAAGCGTATTTATAGTCTTCTGGTTTTGAACCATCGACTGTTTTATCATTTACATAAAATGGGACTGTTGAGAGAATTGATACACCAGGTGCAGTTACTTCTGGTTTAATATCGTAATTTACACGAGATGGCCCTCTAGAACTAAATGATGCTAATTCATCAGAAGCTGTTTTTAGTTTTGTGAAATCACCAAAAGTGAAGTCTGTTTTTCCAGCTTTTATTGCCGCTAAAATTGTATTACCTTCATCATTTGATACAGAGAATGATGGAATCGCATCCATCGACTCACCTAAAAATGTTTGAATTGCACCTTCCGCTTTATTTGTTTCATCGTTATACATTAAGACCCCGATTGCACCTTTTGCTTTAGCATTTTTGATTTTGTCTATTAACGCAATTGTTCCACGTTTAACAAACGCAATCTTACCGTTTAGATCTTTTCCATTAAAGTCCGCTGGATTCGCTAAACCAACATCAACCAACTGATAGGTATTTCCTTTTAAAGTTGTTAAATCGTCTTTATAATTTCTCGCTAACTGTCTTACAGAATAATTTTTTCCATCCTGCACACCTGCGTATTGATATACATCAAGTGCAATCGATGACGCACCAACTGTTAAAGCTAATGCTGCAGCACCAGGTGAACCTAATGTGTCCATTTGGTCTCCACTATTACCTGCAGCAACAACAGTAGTTACGCCACAAAGTACAGCATTATT
Organism: Bacillus sp. AFS017336; assembly: GCF_002555445.1. NCBI lineage: Bacteria > Bacillati > Bacillota > Bacilli > Caryophanales > Bacillaceae > Bacillus > Bacillus sp. AFS017336. The sequence goes on along the minus strand of NZ_NUCO01000003.1, from coordinate 124,803 downwards.
AACAGCTATTGATGTTGCATAAAGTGGATCATTTAATACATTTCCAAGTGACATATTAATGACATCCATACCATCACTTACTGCTTTATCTAATGCAGCAATTATATTTTCAGCTGTTCCACTACCATATGGTCCCAGCACTCGATATGAATAAAGATCAGCTTCTGGTGCCGCTCCAAGCATTTTATATTCGCTATTACCAACGCCCCGACCACCAATTATTCCTGCTACATGTGTACCATGTTCTGTATAATATGCACTTCCACTTACAATCTCTGTTTTTCCTGATTTTTTCCAATCTGCATATGTAGTTTCCATTGGATCATTATCATTGTCGACGAAATCATATCCACCTTTATATGCATCTTTTAAATCTGGATGATTATAGTCAATTCCTGTATCTAAAATACCTACTTTTATTCCTTTGCCGGTGAAACCTTCTGCATGTAAACGATCTAAAGCATCATAAGGTGTATAGTCTCCTACTTTTGCCTCATCGGTTTTTAATTGATCGTTTTCTTTTGGTGGATCGATTTTATACGTCTCATTGCTCCAAACTTTTTTAACTGCTTTTGATTTTAGTAGATTTTGAACTTGATTTGCTGGTAATGTCATCGAAACACCATTAAATGCACGTTTATATGATCGATAAACTTTATAGTTCACCTTTTTTGTAGTTTCGTTAGTTAATATTTCTGCTACATCTTTTGTAAAAGTCGTGTGATCTTGATCAATTAAATCTGACGCTTTTGATTCAGACAATTCCTTTCCTTCTATAGCCGCCTCAAGTCGAGCTATTTTTACTGGTTTATTTGCAAACTCAACGATCACATTGGTTGGTTCATTCGATGATTGATCAATCTCTTCTGAAATTTGCGGTCCTGTTGAATCACTAATCTTAATTTTGTTAAGTGCATCTCTTTGTTCAGGTGTTAATTTAGCGAGCAAATCCTCAGTTTTTGTGGTGCCTACAGCTTTCGATATAGAGACACCATGTCCAAGTGAGCCAATTACAAAACTAGTGGATAAAGCAAATACAGCTAACCCTTTTCCTATTTTCCTACGCTTCCCCATTAAACCCTTCCTTCCGCTTACTTAAAAGTTGTTTGAAAAGAGCTATTTGATATACAAACGTGAACTTTGTATTTGTTATGAAAGTATTCATTTAGTGATCTTTACAAACTTTATTATTAAGACTATTCAGAATTCGGTCAATTGGGTTAAGCACTTCGCTTTATCACAATATCAGTGTCCTTCAGAAAGAATATTCGACTATTTTCGGCACGAATGTTTATAAACTTATAAGATTTTTTAATAAAAATATAAGATTTAAGGCTAATGCTTAGAAATAATTTCTTCTATAAACTTCCAAATTCGAATAGTATTCATGTTCAACGCGCAAATTAAGACTAGTAAACTAATGTGATTTTTAAAGAGGTGAGAAACATTGAAGGAAACAAATGGACGTCAATCTAACTTCATTGACCCAGATGGACATTTAAATTCAAATATTGAATTACTTTTCTCTTTGTTTCCTACTTCTGATTTAAAAGTAAAGAATGTTTCAATAGGTGGTAAAAAAGGTGTAATCATTTATTTTAGTAGCTTAGTAAATGAAGAAAAAATAGAGCAGTTTGCAACTAATCTTCTTGAATATAAAGAAGATCTATTTCAATTTTTTTATAGCCACACAACAGCTACAAAAATAGTTGAAGACATTGAGAAATCATTACTCGCGGGAAAAAGTGTTGTTTTAATTGAAGGGGAAGTTAAAGCGTTTATCTATTCTGTTGAAGATTTTCCAAAGCGTACATTTACTCCACCAAGTATAGATAATTCAATCAAGGGGTCAAAGATTTCATTTGTAGAGACACTTGAACTTAACATGGGCTTGCTACGAAAGTTTATTCAAAGTCGTAATTTATTATTCAAGGAAACTAAAATTGGGACTGATAATAAAACCCTTGTTAATCTCGCTTATATCGATGGGGTTGTAAAACCTGAATTAGTTGCTGAGATTGAGTCAAAGCTTGCTACAATTAAATTCGATTCAGCTCTTAACGCAAGTCAATTAGCACAAATGCTAGAAAAGTATCCACTTTCCCTTTTTCCCCAGCTTGTTACAACAGAGAGACCTGATATTGCTGCAGAATCGCTCGAAAATGGAAAAGTCGTAATACTATTAGATCGTTCGTCTGAAGTTGTGATTTTACCTGGTTCATTTATCTCTTTTTTTAAAAGTATTGATGATTCTTCAACTAGGCCAGCTATCTCATTATTTTATTTCTTTTTGCGGGGTATCGCTCTATTCATTACACTCTATTTACCTGGTATTTATATTTCAATCGTCTCTTTTAACTATGATGTAGTTCCGTTAAAATTAATTATTTCAATTGGAGAATCACGTGCGAATGTACCTTTTGACCCACTTGTTGAAGCGATAATTATGGAGATTACACTTGAAATGTTAAGAGAAGCAGCTATTCGACTTCCTACTCCAATTAGTACAACTGTAGGAGTTGTAGGAGGAATTGTTATCGGCCAAGCTGCCGTTCAAGCTGGAATTGTGAGCAATATTATGGTTATTGTTGTTGCCATTACCGCAATTTCATCATTTATTATTCCGAATTATGACATGGCTTCAAGCTTACGTATTTTACGATTCCCAATTATGATAATGGCTTCTGTATTTGGCATTATCGGGATCATTGCAAGTACGATGATTATTATCGCTCATGCATTGAAATTATCAAGCTACACTGAATCTTACAGCCAACCAGTTTCACCCTTTGATTTTAAAGGATTAAAGAAGAAATATAAAAATAGTGCATTATCACTATTATTTAATCAACACATTACGAATCTAAAAAAGAGGAAATAATTATGAGACAAATCGTACCGAGAATTACATTTGTTCAATTTATTTTATTAATATTTGGAGTACAAGTTGGGATAGGTGTGATTTCCTTGCCTCGGGTATTAGAACAGAAAGCTGGAACGAGTGGCTTGATTTCACTTTTAATCGGAGGAACACTCTCTTTAATTATAAGTATTTTGATTGTAAAAGTTCGTGAAAAAGACCCTTCTTGTTCATTCTATACTTACTTTACTCATTGTTTTGGGAAAGTACTTGGTACGATATTTTCCCTTTTCTTTACGCTTTACTTTCTTGGAACTGGTTTTACAGTTCTTTTAAGATCCATTTTATTTATCCAGTCATATATTTTACAAGATTCTTCGATACCTATCCTTTTAGTAGTGTTTTTAATTCCGACTTATCAATTCGTCACAGGTGGCATTCAAATTATTGGTAAATATGTCGAAGTTATTTTTCCGATTGTTATCTTTTTTTTAGTTATGCTACTTTTCACTTTGAAGCAAAGTAATATTCACTTTATCTTTCCAATCATTAAAGATGGTTGGACACCAATTATTAAGGCTGTCCCTTCAACCATTACATCTTTTTTAGGAATTGAAACTATTTTTGTTTTGTATCCTTACTTAGAAGAAAAAGAAAAAGCTCTTAAAGGCGTTATGATAGCAAATGGTATGATAACCTTTCTTTATTTATACGTTACAATTATTTGTTTTGTCGTTTATAGTCCTGATGAAATCGGCAAGATTTTTGAACCGGTTTTAGATATTTTAAGTGTAATTGAATTTCAATACGTGGAAAGATTGGATTTCATTCTTTTTTCACTTTTTCTAATGGTTATATCTAAAACTTGGATTATGTATATTTGGATTAGTGTTACTAATCTTGCAGAAATGTTTCATCAAAAAAGGATTGATTATATATTCATTGGATTATCATGTGTCTTTTTAATTTTTACAACTTTTTTCATACAAACCTTCAAACAAAATGATCTTTATATGAACTTATTATCTACATATGGTTCGATTGGCATGATGACGATTCTACTTCTAATTTGGATTCGCTCATTAGGGAAAAAGGTGATTGGATGAAAATTTTAAAAATCACAATTAGCTGCTTACTTCTATTGGAAATTTTAACAGGCTGTAAAAAGAGCGTTAATATTGAAGATATAACGATGGGGTTAGTATTAGGAGTAGAAATTGATCAACAACAGAAAAACCTCAATGTCTTTATGTCCAGCCCTGTTTTTAGTGAAGAAGCAGAAGAAAAAAATGAACAAATCGTCGTAGATGCTTCATCCGTTCGGGAAGCCCGCAATTTATTTGATTCGAGAGTAACAGGGGTTTCCTCGGGAGGAAAATTACAAGCTTTTTTAATCGGAACCAAGTTGGCTAAGTACCCAACGTGGACGGCTGTATTAGACTTGTTCTATCGTGATCCAAAACTAAGACAAAATGCAGATATTGTATTATTTGATGGCTCTTTGTCAGAGTTAAGTAATCTTAAACCAAAAGATAAACCGAGATTATCTATTTTCATCCCTCAACTAATTGAAACAGCTGATATTCGAAATATTACAATTCGAACATCGATTCGAATGTTTCATTTAATGAAGTACGAAAAAGGTATAACACCATATTTTCCAAAAATGGCAATTAAAAATGGGGATCTTGAAGTTAATGGGGAAGCATTATTAGACCGCAAATTTCTCTTAAAAAGGACTTTATCAATAAAAGAAACACAACTATTGCGCATACTTCAAGGTAAAAAATATGGTCAGTTAGGGCCGAATACTTCTATACATATAAAGAAAAAGAATGAAAAGGAACCCCTAATTAACTTAAAGCAAGCTAGTTATAATGTAAAAGATATAAAAAGAAAAGTAGATTGTAAATTCGAGAATAACCATTTTGATTTTACTATTTCCTTAAAGATACCCGTTATGATCATACAATCACCTTATACGTTAAATGATAAAACATCTGAAAAATTAAGTAAGGAACTCAGTTCTTCTATGGAGAATGATTTAAATAAATTTATCCAAACGCTACAAGCCGATGAACTTGACCCGATTGGCTTAGGCATATTAGCAAGCTCATACGAACATCAGCAATGGAAAAAGGTAAAATCAAAATGGCCTGAGGCTTTAAAGGGCGCAAAAATACATGTAAAAGCAAAAATTATCATTGTCGATAAGGGAATTACAATGTAATAGGAGCAATTTCAAGGTTATCGCTAAAAATACAAATATAAAGTATTTTCTTAATTTTTGGCAGGAAATTCATCTTCCTGCCCTTTTTTTATTAATATTCCAGTTCAATCATTACTTTTTATGTTGAAATATATTTTTATCTCGCAAGTCATTACTTTAAAATAATTTTTTAACCATTAATCGTACTGTCATTAAATTAAAAAGTTAGATTAGCAGTTTGCTTTAATCTTAACTGTACAAACTTCCCTTATTTTGATTATAAAACGAAATTAAAACTTTACTAAAATAACAAACTCATAAATTTTTCTCCCTTAAAACGGCTTTTATTTGGGTTCAAATTAACTAAAATAAAACGTGTTCTTAATATAATTCGAGTATTTTTTACCGTTTTTTAACTAAAATTGGTACAATTTTACTATTTTAAAACGCAATTGGATATTTTTTCCTCGATAAATCAGCTTATTTTTTCCTCACAAAATGCGAGAATTGCAGAATTTTGTAGTTTGTAAAACTAGATTAGTAGATGTTACGATGAATTCCTCAATACCACATATGTTAACCAAGGGAGGAATTTTAGTGAACAAGAAAGTTTTAGCGGTTGGATTATCTGTAGGTTTGGCAGCAAGTAGTTTATCGGTGACTAATACATACGCTGCACCAAAAAATGTATTATCGAAATACAAGTACAACAAATCAGTAGGATCACCTGAGTTTGTTTCAGGTCAGTTGACTAAGCCATCAGTTAAGAGCCCTTTAAGCGTTGTCCACAACTATGTCAATGCTAACAAGGATAAATTCAAGCTTGGATCTAAGTCTTCTGAAAAATCATTTGTCATTCAATCGAGTAAAAAAGATTCTTATGGTACTAATCTTCGACTACAACAAGTTTACAACGGTGTTCCTGTATGGGGATCAACTCAAACTGCAGTAGTTGGAGCCAATGGATCTCTAAACGTTTTCTCTGGTACAGTTATTCCAAACTTAGATACTAAAAAAGGACTAAAATTAGCTAAAAAAGTTAACGCATTTAAATCAATCAAAATCGCAGTCGCAGACCTCGGATACACTCCTATATATGAAAAAGACCCTACAGCTGATCTAGTAGTTTATACAAATGGTAATGATGCTACGTATGCATATCATGTAAACTTAAACTTCCTATCTCCTAAACCTGGTAACTATAATTATTTCATTGATGCATCAACAGGCAAAATCTTAAATAGCTATAATAGTATTGATACAATGGACAGCATCCATGCTGCTAGTAAAACCGTTGGAGCATCGGTTGCTAAACCATCAATTACTGGTACAAATGTCACAGCAACAGGAAAAGGTGTTCTTGGTGATACAAAAACACTAAATATGACTCAATCTGGTTCAACTTATTATTTACAAGACAATACTAGAGGAAATGGTATTTTCACATATAATGCAAATTCTCGTACTACTTTACCTGGTACGCTTTGGACAAGCACTGACACACTACTAAATAGTACAACTGAAGCTGCAGCAGTTGATGCTCATTATTATGCTGGAAAAACATATGACTACTATAAAACTGTTTTTGGACGTAATTCATATGATGGTAATGGTGCTGCTTTAAAATCAACTGTCCATTATAGCCGTAGTTATAACAATGCGTTCTGGAACGGTTCTCAAATGGTATATGGTGATGGTGATGGAACAACATTCACTTATCTTTCAGGCGGACTTGATGTAGTAGCGCATGAATTAACTCACGCAGTTACAGAAAGAAGCTCGAACCTAATCTATCAAAATGAATCTGGTGCATTAAATGAAGCTATTTCAGATATTTTTGGAACTGTAATTGAGTTCTATAATAATAACAATCCAGATTACGAGATTGGTGAAGATATTTATACGCCAAAAATTGCAGGCGATTCACTTCGTTCTATGAGTGACCCAGCTAAATATGGTGATCCAGATAACTATTCAAAACGTTATGTAGGAACTGCTGATAACGGTGGCGTTCATACAAATAGCGGTATCATCAATAAAGCAGCTTACTTAATTTCAGCAGGTGGAACTCATTATGGTGTAACTGTTTCAGGCATCGGTATTGATAAACTAGCTAAAATTTTCTATCGTGCGAATACAGTTTACTTAACTTCATCTGCAACGTTTAGCCAAGCTCGTGCAGCAGCTGTACAATCTGCAGCTGACCTATATGGTGCAAGCTCTGCTGAAGTAACAACAGTAAATAAAGCATTTGATGCGGTTGGTGTAAAATAATTTCTCTGTTAAATAAAAAGAGTGCCTCAATATATTTGAGGCTCTTTTTTTGAAGATAAATTTGCGAGTGATGGTGAGAAGCAAGAAATACGAACATAAAGTGAACTTTGTGCATAAAGATGTGAACTTTGTTCATAAATTAGTGGTTTTCATGCATATAGTCATGGTTTTTGTTCATATTACAATTTTTTTCGTGCATAAACGGCTAAGGTGCGCTTCATGGTGCAGAAATATAGCCTACTCAGTACCTAAAACACGAACACAATATGAACAATATTGATAAAGCTGTGAACTCGGTTGATATATCATTCATTCTCGTTGATATATTGCTAAATTCCGTTGATAAATCACTTAAACTCGTTGATATATTGCCAAATTTAGTTGATAAATCACCTGAATTCGTTGATATATTGTTAAATGGAACAGTAAATCCCCTCCAAACCTACCAATTTATAGATTAATTCAAATAAAAACAAAGAAACCACAAGGAAAATTAATTCCTTGTAGTCTTTTGAGTTAAACTGATTATAAACCTAGCTCACTTTTTACAATCTCTAATGTTTTTGTTTTATATTTACTTTTTGGTTTTGGTGCAGTTTGTACTGATGGATTTTGCATTAAATAGTTCTTTTCAACGAATGCAAGATCTTTAGCATCTACTTTACCATCTACATTTATATCTGCACTTCGTTTGTTTGTTCCCCAATATGTTTGGATGTATAGTGCATCCATTACATCAATTACATCGTCACCATTTACGTCTCCACCAAGCAATTTAGGTAGATTGATTTTTAAAGATTGACCGCTCAATTCCCCCTTATCATTTTGCATTCCAATTTTGAAGTTATATAGACTTCTAAAATGTCCTGGTACTTTTACTGATAGTTGGAGCGGTTTATTAGTAAGAGACAAGTGTAACGCTTCAATTTTACCTAACTTAGTAAAGATTTGATCATACTTATTTCCAATAGCATCTTGGATTGAAACATCAGCTCCCACTAAACTATAATCTCTTTTACTATCAAATGCTCCACTACTATTTAATAAGCCTTCCGCATATAAAACAGATTTCATTTTAGAATACGTTGGGACTAAATCAACATAAGGTGAATTTGTAATAAGTGACGTCGTTTTCCCAGATCGATTTACATAGGTGCTTGATGCATATACGAGACTACTATCAGGTCGGATTTCAAAATTATAGTCTTTTACTTTATACGTAACTTCTGCTATTGGGATCTCTCCATTTAAAGTTTGGGTATTATTATCAGTAGTTTCTACGGTTATACTATTTGCTGTTTTAGTAAATTTAACTTCTCCAAGTTTACTAGTATCTGGGTGTAGTGCAATATTTTCAATCGATAAAAAGTCTGAAGCAACGCTTAAGTTGACTGTACCCTTTTTAAAATCAGTAGCGTTTTTTATGACGATTTTTGCTTTCACAATATCATCAGGTTTCGCAGTATTTTTATCAACGATTGTAGTCAAATATGGTGTACCTTTTTTTACGATTTTAATTGTTTTAGGTATGATACTTCCGTTTCCTGCAGAATCGGTTACAACTAGGTTAACAAGCTTTGCCCCCGAACCAATCGGTACTTCATATTTAAATGTACCGTCCGTATTAACTGGAATTTCAACAGGAATTTCCCCTTGTGCTGTATCGTAGACCTTATTAGCTGATTGATCTATTTTCATACCTGCCGCTTTATAATCTTCAATATCTTGATCAAATACGGAGCCAGTTATTGTAACTGATTTTTGCCCATCTTCATATTCAATGATATCCCCTACTGGCACATCAAATGTATATTTAGGCTTCCTGTTATCAACTACTAAATTACGATATTCTATGAATTGCTTACCAGTATCAGATGTTGCAAGCATTTTAATTTTATAAAAACCTTCATCCAATACGACATTTGTAGAACTTATACCGCTCGGTGATGTATTATCAAATGGATAATACGTACCATTAAAGAGACTCAAATTGATTAAATCACCTTCATTTAAGCTAAAACCATTCACTGTTCCAAGATAACCTATTTCTTGATTTGTCTTTCCATCTTCTAAAATGAAATCGATATTTCTAACATTTGATTTCATTTGAACTTGTGCGGATATCGTCTTAATCGTGTTCGGACTCGAATATGCATCTCTATAACGGTCTTCTGATAAACCTAGTGATGATGTTTCAAAAACCCCTATTCCTTCTTCAACAGCATGCACTGCAAAAGGAATTTTATATGTTTCATTAGGATCATTCTGATTCGTATAAACAATATACCCCTCATAATTACCTTTTTCTGCTGTTTTCGGTATGAAAATGGAAGCTTTCGTATTTTTTTGTGAATTTGCAGGTAGTTTAATAGTTGGTTCAATTAAAACCTTTACTCCATTTTTATCAGCATCTTTAGATCCACGTAAGCCTGTTTGATAGTGAACTGCTACATCAAAGGTTTTTGGTTCAATACCAGTATTTTTAACGATAATTTTGCGCTCTTCATTCACGTCCTCACTTAGATTGACTGAACCAAAACTCAGCGCACCTGTTTCATCTTTAATGTTTTTTTCTTTGCCATTTTTTAAAATAGGTGTTTCATTTTGAACTTTCATTTCAATCGATGAATGAACTGCTTTATAAATATTAACTCGGCCTGCACCTGTTTCAAATACACTATAATCCTTACTTAAAGGACTCGCTGTATTCATTAGTATCGCCTTAACATCACTTGGTTGTAAGTTTGGTTTAGCTTGGAGTAAAAGTGCTGCCATGCCCGTAACATTTGGTGTTGCCATCGATGTACCTGAAAGACGTTCGTATGCGTATTGATAATCATTTGGCGTATTTTTATTGATCATATAAGCTGGAACTGTAGAGAATACGCCTACACCTGGAGCTGTAACTTCTGGCTTTATATCGTATGTAATACGCGCTGGTCCACGGGAGCTAAAATCCGCTAACTCGTCTGATTTAGTTTGGAATTCTCCAAGTTCATTAAATGTAATTGTGCTTGTTGAATTGATCTTTGATTTCAATGCTAATCCTTGAGTATTCGTTAAGGTGAATGTTGGAATATAGTCTAAACCTTCACCTAAGTATGCAGGTATTAATCCCTCATCAGGATTATTATTAAAAAGTAGAGCTGCTGCTGCACCATTTTGTTTTGCAAATTTTACTTTATCACCTAATGTAATATTATTCCCTCGACTAATTAATGCAATTTTCCCCTTTAGATCTTTATTCTTATAATCTGACTGTGCGCCATAACCTACATCAATTATTGAATAAGATTGACCCTTCAATTGATCTACATGATCTGAATATCCTTTAGCCATTTCTTGCAAGTCAGTTGATATTGACTCAGTACCTGATTGAAGTACACTCTTATATGTATGTACAATATTTGGTTCATTACTTGCACCTACAGTTAAAGCAAGTGCAGCTGTACCAGGAGAACCTAAAGTATATAAATCATTTCCGCTGTTTCCAGCTGCGATTACAGCTGTAACTCCGCTTAGTACAGCTTGATTGATTGCTATACTTGTTGTATAAAGAGGATTATTAATTCCTGCACCTAAGGATAAATTAATGACATCCATTCCATCTGCTACTGCTTGATCAATCCCAGCCAAAACAGTAGAATCTGTACCAGAACCGTATTGTCCTAATACTCGATAAGCATGTAACTCGACATCAGGGGCAATCCCTTCCATTTTAATATCACCGTCATTTTTTCCTTGTCCGGCGATAATTCCAGCAACATGAGTTCCATGTTCAGTATAAAAAGACGCTCCTGTTGCCCAGAAAAATTCGGCAAAACCAGATTTTTTCCAATCTTCATATGTAGTTTCCATCGGATCATTATCATTATCGATAAAATCGTATCCACCTTTATAAACATCTTTTAGATCTGGATGATTATAGTCAATCCCTGTATCAATGACCCCTACTTTAACTCCTTTTCCAGTAATTCCCTCATGATGAAGTTTGTCCACTCCTAGAAAAGAAAGGGTTGATTGATTACTCGATGCTCCAGATTGCATTTCTTCTTGAGTTGTATCAGCCTCAGCATGAACTTCTTCATTACTCCAAACTGCTTTAACAGCTTTCGATTTTAGTAAGTTTTTAATTTGATTTGCTGGTATACTCATCGAAACACCATTAAACGCATGTTTATAAGATCGATTTACTTTATATTTCACTTTATTATTATTGTCTTCTGTTAATACCCTTCCTAAATCCTTAGAAAACGTTGTATGATCTTGATCAACTAAGCTAGTCGCTTCAGTCTTTGTTAACTGTTTGCCATTTAAAGATGATTCGAGCTGAGCGACTTTTGCCGGTTTATTATTAAACTCAACAATTACGCTCGTTTCGGTTGCGGCATCTAAATCAATATCAGGATTAACTTGAAGCCCAGTCTCATTACTCGTTGAAAGCTGATGTAGTGCCGCCCTCTCGGCTGTTGATAGATTAGCCAGCATATCATCTATTTTCGAGTATGTTGCAGCTTTTGATGAAATTGTTACATGACTCAAGGATCCAAGAATAAAGCTCGAAGACAATGCTAACACAGAAAAGCCTTTGACAAACTTACTTCCAAAAATGTTTTTCCCCATCTTCTACCTCCAATTATTCAAAAATAAAATTCACCTTTATTATTTATTATTCTGAATTTTCGGTCAATTGGGTTATTCATTTCCTATTAAATCAACTTTCACATACTATTCGACGTAAACCATCAAAAAATTTATAAAAAGTTAATTAACTTCTTTCCTTTTAGCACGAGGAAAACAAAAAAAAGAGACCTCAAAAAAATTGAAATCTCTTCTAACTTATCTATTTTGTATTTCAGAAACCTTCGTACCGTTCAAAAAATTGAGTAATTCATTAAATGTATTTTGGGCTGCTTTTGTATTCATTTGAAACTGGTATTCATGTCCGATCTTACCTTCTGATTTAGGATAAAAGACTTGCTTTACACCTGTTCTTTTTTCTAGTAAAGTTGCAAATCGTTTCCCCTGTGATTCAAATGAATCAGTATTTCCATCTGTAATAAATGTTGAAACGAAATGATCTGGTACATTTCTTAAAAGTGATGATTCTTTTGTCATCTTTTCATTTTCCCAATTATATTTTCCAAAATATGCCCAACCAACGCGTTTAAATACAAATTTCATCAGCCTTGAGGAAGCGTGTGTCTGAACTTCTTTCATATCATATGGCCCACAAAGTAGGATTGCACCCCGTATTGTTTTCGGATCAACACTTTGACCTATTTTTGCTGTGTTAGAATAGTTTTTATTCATTTGAATGCTAATGAATTGTGCCGCAAGTTGCGCACCAGCAGAATCTCCAGCTAAATAAACATTGTTCAAATCCAGTCCATATTTATGTGCATTCATTTTGATAAAGCGATAAGCTTGATCAATTTGTTGGAAAGGCATCGGATAATTTACACTTGGTGCCAAGCCGTAATTAATATTTACTACATTATATCCATGACTAGCTATATAAGTAGCATATTTACGAACATCATTTTTATCTCCTGCTACAAAAGCCCCCCCATGAATCCAAAAAATAGTAGGTACATATTTCAAATCACCTTTATATTTAATTAAATCAAACGTACTATTTTCAAATTTTGAAGTATAATTGATATCCGTTTTCATTGTTGTTTTCTGCTTTGCAATCCCATAATCAGCCGCTTCAACTTCCATTCCACCTGCAAATGATTTTTTCAATAACCAAGTAACAGGTCTTGGAGATAGAAAAACTGATCCCACTCCAATTACTATGATTAATAGTAAACATATACCAATTATTTTGAATGTACGCTTCATTTTTTTCCTCCTGATAAAGAGCTTACTGAAGCTTATTATTCGATTTTCCAGAAAATATCATACATGGAGCAACGGATGCACTTTTACCTTCAAAATAAAAAAAGAACTTCTTCTAAAAGAAAAAGCCCCTTCTATTTCAGATTGCCCCGTATTATTTTGTAATCGTAACAATAACTCCATCTTTATTATTTCCCGATAGTTCGTACGAAGCTTTTTCGGGTAAATAAATATCTGTTGTTTTATTTTTAATAGGATAATAATAAATCTCATATTTTTTTGAACCGATGTTTACTAATAAACTCTTCTTTTTTTTCAAGAAATCTAAATACTCTTCTAATGTAAAATTATTTTCTTTCATTATGGCACTATGAGGTAAGCCAACATAACGAAAATGCCATGGTTCAAATTGTATTCCCGTAATGTCTTCTTTTCCTTTCGGATAACGTAAAATAAATCCATATTTCCATGAATTTTGTTTTAACCACTTGCCCTCAGGTGCATAGTCCATTTTTGTTAAAGTCGAGCCTATATCTAAAGATAATCCTGAGTTGTGTTCACTAAAACCAGCTGGTAATGCTATATCTGAACCTTTTTCCTCATAAAGTTTTTCTTGTTTACTATTATTACGATATCCGCTCGAAATCATAAAGTGATTAATACCTTTTAATTCAGCTGCGTCGATCATTTTAGAGAGATTTAGCGCTACATCTTTTGAAAGGCTCATAGAATTATCTGATAATACCATATTATCGGGTATTTTATTTTGAAATAAATTGATGATATCTGATTTTACACCTTGTTCTCGAATTTTAAGTTTTTTATTAATTAATATTAAATTCCCTTGATAAATTTCCTCTTTTGAAACTTTTAATATGTGACTATACTTCTGTGTTGGCTTATTTAAAGTTTTATAGTTAACATCTTGATTGATTTTTTCTTGGAATAGTAGATAACAAATTAAAAGTGAGATCAAAAATAAAAAAAACTTCTTCATACCATAATTCCCCCTGATTCGTAATGTAACATTAGAATAGGAAAAACTGTTTAAGAAGAAGTGGTGGAAAATCTTAAATTTTTCTTAAGTTTCGTTTGAGATTGGCAATCTTACTTCAAAAATCGTTCGGATTAAACTACTTTCTACTGAAATTGTTCCTTTATGTTGCTCAACAATATTTTTAGAAATGAACAAGCCCAGTCCCGTACTATCCTCTTGTCCTGTTCTCGATTTATCGCCAGTATAAAACATTTCAAAAATATTCGGTAAATCCTCGGGAGGAATATGATCCCCATAATTTATGACTTGTACAACAGCGATTTCATTTTCAATTAAGCAATTAATATCTACATATTGCCCGTCACTTCCATAACGTGCTGCATTCATTAGTAGATTTTCAAATACACGCGCTAATAGTGCACCATCAGCTACCATTTCTAATTTTGAAATGATATTTGTTCTTGCAATTAACTCGTTATTTGCAAAAACTGGATATAACTCTTCAATCAACTGGATAAGTAGTTTACTTAAATCAATTGTTTTATAGTCAAGTGGCAGCATTCCATAATTCATTCTAGTTACTTCAAATAGTTCATTAATCAACTGCTCTAAACGTTGCGATTTCTTAAAAGCAATCGACGTAAAATGTTTAACTTGCTCCTCCGTCAGTTGATCATCTTGAAGTATAAAATCTAAATAACCTAAAACTGAAGTTAAAGGCGTTCGTAGATCATGAGCTAAATTCAAAACTAACTGATCCTTGCTACTTTCTGCAAATTCTCCACGTTCGATTGCTTGTTTAAGCTTCTCATTCGCCATGTTCATATCCTTTGCAATAAGCTTAAATTCATCATTCGATGAAATTTGAACACGACCTGTAAAGTCTCCAGTTGCAAGTAAATGAATCCCTCTGGAAATCTCTTTAAAATAGGAGTCATATGGCTTAATTAGAAAATAGAAAATGATAATTGCGATTATGAAAAAAATGATTAATATGAAATAAATGTCGCCAATATTTCTTATTAATTGACGTATTTGTGCTAAAGTTGAACCGAATGTAGCATTATTTATGTAATAGAGTTGTAAGAACCTATAAAATATAGACGAAATCAACCCGGATATAAGCATACTTATACAGACTAAAAATATCATTTTCGTTCTGAATTTTATATTAACCATGGAATTTATACCCTACGCCCCATACTGTTTTAATCCAACTATTTTTACTTTTTTCTTCTCCTAACTTTTTTCTCAACGTACGAATGTGCACCATTACTGTATTTCCACTTTCGTAATACTGTTCTCCCCAAACTTGTTGAAATATATTTTCTACACTGAATACTTTTTGAGGATGACTCGCTAAAAGAAATAGAATATCAAACTCTTTAGGAGTCAATTCAACAATTTGACCATATAAAGTTACTTCTCTATGATCATGATCGATTTGTAACCCACCTGATTCAATAACAGATTTTTTACCTTTATCAGCCTGGTTTAACTGCATCGATCTTCGGAGTTGAGCCTTTACTCTAGCAACTAATTCCATTGGATTGAATGGTTTTGTTAAATAATCATCTGCTCCCATAACAAGACCTGTAATTTTATCTAAATCACTTGTTTTTGCGCTCAAAAAGATGATTGGAAAATTAAAGTTTTCACGTAATTGTTTTAATACCTCATAGCCATCTAACTTTGGCATCATGATATCTAAAATGGCTAAATCAATGGATTGTGAATTGATGACTTGAATAGCTTCATGTCCATCAAATACTTTGATTGCTTGGTAGCCCTCTTTTTTTATATGTAATTCAATGAGATCTGCAATCTCCCGTTCGTCATCAGCAATTAATATTCTAATAGGTTTCATCATTATTTCTCCTGTAAAAATTTAGCACTCTCATTATAGTATCAATTATTTTAATACTCAAGTTATGCTTTAGTAATAACCTTTTACAAAGTAATTTCTCAAATTAAAAAGATATTATGCGAATTATTATAGCATCTCGATCTCAACTAATCCGTGAAAGGTGCCAAAAAACTAGAAGCCTGATTAGACTTCTAGTTTTAACTAACCATTCGCTGTGTATTATTTCTCGAGATAATATTTTATAAATTCCTACCAAGCGCTCTACCAGCTTGCCTTCCTGAAAATAAACATCCACCTAAAAATGTTCCTTCCATTGCGCGATAACCGTGTACACCGCCACCGCCAAAGCCAGCAACTTCACCAGCTGCATATAATCCAGGAATTGCTTCACCTAAAGCATTTAATACGTTACCATCTAAATTTGTTTGTAATCCACCAAGTGTTTTACGACTTACAATGTTTAAACGCACTGCTATTAATGGACCATTTTTAGGATCTAAAATTTTATGAGGAGCTGCAACTCGAATTAATTTATCGCCAATGTAATTTCTAGCTCCTCTTAAAGCAGTAATTTGTAAGTCTTTCGTAAATTTATTATCCATTTCTCGATCTCGAGCAACTAATTGACGTTTAATTTCATCAAATTTTAGTAAATTTTCACCAGTTAAATGATTCATCCCTTCAACAAGCTCTTCAAGTGTATCTGCTACAATAAAATCTTCACCCTTCTCCATAAAAGCTTTAACAGGTGCTGGAACTCCTGAGGTAGCCCGTTTTAAAACTTGTTTTACACTTTTCCCTGTTAAATCAGGATTTTGCTCTGAACCGGATAATGCAAACTCTTTTTGAATAATTTTTTTCGTTAAAATAAACCAAGAATAATCAAAACCTGTTTTTTGAATCGCTTGAAGTGTTCCTAATGTATCAAAACCTGGGAAATTTGGTGCTGGAAATCGTTGTCCACGTGCATCTAACCAAATTGATGATGGCCCTGGAAGGATACGGATACCATGATTACTCCACACTGGACTCCAGTTCTTGATGCCTTCAGTATAGTGCCACATTCGATCGCGGTTAACAATACGTCCACCAGCATTTTCAGTGATAGAAAGCATGCGACCATCTACATGAGCTGGTACACCCGATATCATCTTTTTCGGTGGGGTTCCAAGTCGACTTGGCCAATTTTGGCGTATTAAATCAAAGTTCGCTCCAATACCACCACTTGATACTAATACTGCCTTTGCTCCATATTTAAATTCACCAATTATTTCGCGAGAGCTATCTTCTCCACGTTCAACATTACTTGGCTCTAGTAAAGAACCACTCACTCCGACGACGGCACCATCTTGTGTTAATAGTTCATCAACACGATGACGAGATCGAAATTCAACTAATCCCTTTTTCATATGCTCACGTACTCTTCGTTCAAAAGGTGCAACAATCCCTGGCCCAGTACCCCAAACAACATGGAATCTTGGTACCGAGTTCCCATGTCCTTCTGCTAGATATCCACCACGC
Source organism: Bacillus sp. AFS017336 (assembly GCF_002555445.1). NCBI lineage: Bacteria > Bacillati > Bacillota > Bacilli > Caryophanales > Bacillaceae > Bacillus > Bacillus sp. AFS017336. The sequence goes on along the minus strand of NZ_NUCO01000003.1, from coordinate 107,231 downwards.
TCAGCCCAACCGACAATCGGAAAGAAACGCACTCCCATATCATATAGCCATTGCCTTTTCTCACCTGCTGCAAACTCAACATAAGCCTCTGCCCATTTCTTTCCCCAATAATCTTCATCATCTTCTCGATCGAAACCGGCTGTTCCGAGCCAATCCTGCCAAGCTAATTCCTTCGAATCTTTAATTCCTAATCGACGTTGCTCAGGAGAATCTACCAAAAACAATCCACCAAATGACCACCAAGCCTGTCCACCTAATGATGCTTTTGGTTCCTGATCTAACAACAGCACACTCTTTCCTGCATCAGCAATCTCAGCAGTTGCAACTAAACCAGCCAATCCTGCGCCAACAACGATTACATCAAATTTCTCCATTTTAAAATCCCCTCCTTCTTAACCTTCTAATCTATCAAATGAAAGACAAATAATTATCTAAATTTTCAGTTATCAATTAAATAATACAGCAAAAATAAAAAGAATAAAAGGACAGAAAGCCCGGTTCCACAGAACTTCCATCCCCTTACTCTATTACTGTTTATCCCCTGAACTAATGTACATTTTTCTTTTTAAATCTTCCACCACGTACTTCAGCTATATCTGAAATTGCTAAAAATGCGTTTGGATCGATGTCATCGACAATCGTTTTAAGCTCTGCTTCTTCTAGTCGAGTAATAACACAATAAATTACTTTTGTTGTTTCTCCGGAATATGCACCAGAGCCATTTATGTATGTAACACCACGGCCCATTCTAAATAGAATTGCTTCGCCAATATCATCACTTTTATCACTAATAATCCACGCTGATTTTGATTGTTCCAGACCTTCTACTACAATATCAATCGTTTTAAATGCGACTAAATAGGCAATTATTGAGTACATTGCCCGATCCCAAGAGAAGATAAAGCCAGCTGCACCTAAAATAAATAGGTTGAAGACCATTATGATTTCACCAACGGAAAAAGGGATTTTACTATTAATAATGATCGCAAGAATTTCAATTCCGTCTAGTGCTCCACCAAATCGAATCGCTAATCCTACTCCTACACCTAGAACCATTCCACCGAAGATTGTTGCAAGTAGAATATCTTCTGTAAAAGCAGGAATATGATGAAACATACTTGTAAGGTATGAAAGTACCGTAATACCTAGAATCGTTGAAATTGCAAAGGTTTTCCCTATTTGTTTATATCCTAAATAGAAAAAAGGTAAATTTAGCACAAAGAGAAATACTCCAAGTGGAAGACCAGTAAGATGGGAAACCATAATTGAAATACCTGTTATTCCACCATCTATAACATCATTGGGAACTAAAAAAATTTCAAGACCAGTCGCAACAAGCAACGATCCTATAAGCATAGCGATTACTCTTTGTAAAATTTTCATTTTATGCGATTTTCCATTTGTTGTATGTACCGCTTCTGCCATCTCGAATACCGTCCTAACTTTAATGTAAAATTTTTCTACATTTTAATATTTGCTCTTAAGCCCAATTTATACCCATAAGTTTATTACTAGACATTCACAATTTGTTCAAATATAATTAGCTAGACAACTATTTTAATTAGCTAGCTAACTAATTTTTAGGGGAGACTTTTTTATGCGCAAAAAACAGCCTTTCTTTTTTTTATTAAATCAAACTACACGTCAGTTTTCGAAATCATTTAATGAGCATCTAGTTCCTACAGGATTATATTTAGCACAATGGTCCGTTATTCACTATATCCATTTACATGGGCCATGTACGCAGCGAACAATTTGTTCCAATTTAAATATTGAGCCACCAACGCTAACACGTACACTTCGTAGGATGGAAACTTTAAATTTAATCGTACGAAAAGAAGGAACTGATAAAAGAGAAAAAATGATTCAATTAACTGAAAAAGCTATAAGCCAATTCGATGATTGGAAAGAAAAAATCATCTCTTTTGAGGATGAAGTAATTAAAGATATACCTGATGAAGAGCTTGATATTGCACTTCAAGTTTTTCAAAAAATGATGAACAATATGAAAGCTTCGGAGGTTACTAAACAGGGGGAATAAGTTTGGAAAACGAACGTTTATGGACAAAGGATTTTATTAGTGTTAGCTTAAGTGGTTTTTTTGTATTTTTAGTATTTTATACGTTAATGGCAACATTGCCAATTTTTGTTATTGATAATTTAGGTCAAGCAGATAGTAAAGTCGGACTGGTCGTTACATTTTTCCTAATTGCCTCAGTCGCAATTCGCCCTTTTGCCGGGATATGGCTTGATACAATTGGTCGCAGAAAAATATTGATCATTTCATTAGTTTTCTTTACAATAACTACATTTATCTATCCATTTATAAATAATTTTGCACTATTACTATTACTACGATTTGCCCAAGGGATTGCTTTTGGTCTTGGAACTACTGCAACAGGGACAATTGTTGCAGAAATAGTACCAGTTTCACGCAGGGGCGAAGGTATGAGTTATTATAGTTCTTCAATGATCCTTGCAATGGTTTTTGGTCCTTATCTTGGTATTAACTTAATGAATCATTTCACCTTCCATATTTTGTTTTTTGTTTGTGGCTTTTTTGCAATTATTTCACTAATTTTAGGTTTACTTATTGCAATTCCTAAACAAACATTAAAAGCAAAAACTCGAATCAAACCATCACAATTAATTGAGCGTTCAGCATTACCAATCTCAATTACCGCAGCAATAATCTCTTTCGGTTACAGTGGTATCATTTCATTTATCACATTATACGCAAAGAAGTTAGGTTTTGTAGATGTTGCTAGTTTCTTTTTTATTGTTTATGCAATTTTCATTTTAGGTTCTCGACCTTTTACGGGGAAACTATTTGATCAAAAAGGTGCAAATATTATCGTCTATCCAGGTATAGTATTATTTACAATCGGATTAATTGTCCTAAGTTTTTCAACTGTACCAACAATCTTTTTAGCTTCAGCTGCTTTAATCGGTCTTGGATACGGGTCAATCGTACCAAGTTTCCAAACGCTTGCGATTAACACAGCAGCCCCAGCTAAAAAAGGTATGGCAACTGCAACATTTTTTATGTTTTTTGATGTAGGTATGGGTATTGGCTCATACGTTCTTGGAATTGTATCAGCAAAAACATCATTCCATCTAATGTATGTAGTAACTGCGATTGCTGTATTATCGACGATCGTAATCTACTATTTACTACACGATCGTCATCAAAGAAAAACTTTAAATGTTGAAAAAACAGCCGCATAAAAATATAAACCCACCAAAATTTGGTGGGTTTATATTTTTTACATCGTAATTCCTTTATCGATCACAATAATTTTAACTTTTACTTTTATATTTGATTTTTGATATGTATCTATCCAATTATTCTCAACTTTTTCCCAATCTGAGTACTGAAATGAATGAGCAAGTATGCCAAATCCAACTGGATCGACTTTATCTTTCTGAAAAGATTGGACTAGATTATTCAATTGTTTTTGTAGCTTTTTTTCAATTTCTTTTTTTAGAATCAATTCTGTACTGTTCGTCAATTCAATTGGTGATTCAGTAATCATAATCGGCAATGTCAAATTTACTTTAAAGCTATATTTACCGTTTGAATATTTTTTATCGATTTTTCTCTCAACATCTTTAACATAAAAACTAGTTTCTTCATCAGTAAAAATATCATCATTATCTTTTTTAAATTTTTTTAGTTTTAATGCAAGGACTATTTGCCCTTCTAAATGATCTTTTAAGATTTTTAGCAGTTGCGTTTCTTTTAATGACAAGCTTCGTTTATACAGATTATTTTTCGTTAACAAAGCCGTTCCATTAACTACTAAATGATCACCTTCTACTATTAGTTCAGGTGCAAAAGGAGTAATTCCCTTTTCAAAATACATCTGATGAAGTTTTCTTACAGTAGTCCGAAAAGCAACATTTCGAAAGTCAGCCGTTTGTAGTAATTGTGGAATATAGATTGGTAATTCTGGTTTATCCTTTGGCTTTAAATCATAAACTTTTGAAAGTGGACCATCTACAAAAATAATATCTGCATTTAATCTAAATTTTGGGTCTCGAAAAAACATATCTAATATCGAAAACCAATTTTTATGCTCAAGTACTTTTGATCCGATTAGAATCGCTTGAATTTTCCCTCCTGCAGTAACACCACTAGCTTTCGCATCAAAATAATTTCGAGATTCCTTTATAGATAACGTTTGTACATTAAAATGTTCCGTTTTCGCTTCAGTTTGTCCACTAAAGACTGGGCTTGCCATATATACTTCGACTTTATTTTGATCATTTACATCAATGCCCAATATCATTGATAGTGTGACATCTTCAATATTAATTTTCCCTCTACAACCAGATACACCAATTATTAAAAAAATACTAAGTAAACATACTTGAAAATATTTCAATTGATTTTCACCTTACTTAACCTATTTTTAATTAGACCGCCGACCAATAAGAGTATAGGGATACCTATAGTAATGTATAACCCAGAAATTGTAATCGTATGTAGATGCTTAGCCGTGTTCGTAAACGTAGGCATTTGTATCCACGCAAAGACAATAATGAAAATAAAAAGGATGATTATGAAAATTGGTAATAGTTTAAATTTAAATAACTCTGATAAACTATTCAATCCAGCCCAAATATAAGTAACCCATGTTTTGGATATAATCATTAAAAATAATGAGAATAAAATAAAATCTAGTCTTTCTACATATTGAAATTCCATAATACTTAAAATATCGATTACTGGCTCAAATGTCATATGGATTTCATAGGGACTATAGATAACAAAGCAAATAATCGTGACAAATATATACGTAAAGGTCGTCAAAATATTTCCAATAATAACTCCTTTTATCGCCTTATCTTTTGACTTTAAATACGGATAAAAAAGGATAATTAATTCAATACCTAGAAATGAAGTTGTCGTTAAAGGAATTGTCTTAAAAATTGGCATCCAGCCATTCTTAATAATCGGTAAAATAAAATTTATATCAGCATCTTTAAGGGTGAATAGTAGCATAAATAAAGTAAAAAGGGCTATTGGAAAAATGGCTTCGATATATTTGGCAATTAAATGAATCCCACCCCTCGTTAGCTGATAGGTAGGAAGAAGAAATAAAACTAATAAAATATAAGTTTTCTCTTCTTGAAGTATGTAGGATTGAATATATAAAATCGCTCTAACTAATACTAGATAACCTACATAAAGGAAATAAATTGCCTGAAAAAAGACAATAATAAAGCCAATAATCTTCCCTAAGTAAAAAGTAAAAAAACTAACATAATTTAAATTAGGTGCTCTCTCTCTTAATTTAACAAATAAAATACTAAAACAAGTTGAAATAATCCCTCCAAAAAGAATGCCAATCCAACTACTAGTCCCTGCTTTCATAGCTAGTTCTCTTGGAAGTGACAACATTCCAACCCCTACTTGAATCCCAAAAATCATTAAAATAAATTGAAATTGTGTAATTTTCGACTTCGTGATTACCATGAAAGAATCCCTTCTACCATTCACTCTTCATTACGATTATTTTGTTTTTTCCAAAGATAGCTTAAAGGTACTCTTATAAATGTATCTTTAAATGCATCACGATTGATTGGGGAAAATGGTGATGTATAAGATTTGTTATAACTCGATAAACCCAAACCATGGATCATGAGAACCATTGTACTTACAATTAAACCGATTAAACCAAAAAGTGAAGCCATAATCATAATTGGAAAACGAATAACCCTTAAACTAGATGCCATTTCATAGTGAGGGATAATAAATGAAGAAATAGCAGTTAAAGCTACAACGATTACCATAATATTACTAACGATTCCAGCTTGAACCGCTGCTTGACCAATTACAATCCCGCCTACAATGCCAACTGTTGTACTGATAGGGGCTGGTAGTCTAATAGCTGCTTCTCTTAACATTTCTAAAGTGATCTCCATAACAATTGCTTCAAATAAAGGATCGAATGGAACCTTTGCCCTAGATTCCCCAATTGATAGAAGTAATTTTAAAGGTACTATTTCATAGTTGAATGAAATAATCGCAATATAGATTCCTGGCAAAAAGATTGTTAAAAAAAATGCAACAACTCTAAGCATACGATTAAATGAAGCTACCATTGATCTTGCTGAATAATCATCAATCGTTTTAAAAAATATTGCAAAATTTATCGGTAAAATAATAACATCAGAAGACCGGTCCACGATTAAAACTATTTTCCCTTCAAGTAATGTCGTAGCAGCAACATCCGGTCTTTCAGTTGTTAAATATTGCGGAAATGGCGAAAATGGATTCCTTTCCAATAATTGCGCTAAATGGTTTGCATTTAAAATAGAATCAATTTTTATCTTTGAAATATTTTTCTCTACACCAGATAGTAAATCTTCATCTACTAATCCATCTATATATGCAATTGATACAGTATTTTTATTTTCATTCCCAATTTCAACTTGCTTAACTTGAAAATCTCGGCTTTTAATAAATCTACGAAGCAAAGCGATATTAGATTGAGCGATTTCAACAAATGATATTTTTGTACCTCTTAAAGAATTATCAATACTTGGAGGAGTATAAGATCTTTGTGGCAATTTTCCAGTAGAATAAATAAATGCCACTGGCTCGCCTTCTACTAAAAGAATACTGTTACCATCTAGTACCGTTTTTTCTATTTCCAAGATTTGATTTGTACGCGTAGTATTATTTGTAATGTACAAATCTATTTCTTCTGTATAAGAACTAATTGTATTTATAAATTGAGATATTTTTTGTTCATCGACTAGACTGGACAAATAAATTAACATAGCTTGTTTATCTTTGATTATTAAATCTTTTCTTATAAGGTCAGCTGTCGGAAATATTTTCTGAATAATATTGAGGTTTTCGATTAAATTTCCTTCTGTATGAATAACGGAAGAACGTAAATTAAATTTTCTTAAACGGCTTTTTTTCTCACTAGTATGATCCATTTAGTCTTCCAGCCTTTCAAAAATTCCCTAATTACTTTCAGCTAATCAGTTTTAGCTTAAATGAACTAATTTATACTTAAACAGCTGGTTTATAGATAGTTGGATTTAATCGGTGATATTCGATAAAATGAACTTAAATTGTTTTGCGATGGAGGAAAAAATGGCGATCTTAGCTAACTCAAAATTTAATAAATATAAGAGCTTAATATCTTCTTTATCTCCTACACTTGAAACGAATACATTAAAAAGTGAAAAATTTCTAGTGGATCAAGATGATCAGAAAAATTTAGAAATTTATTATGCTCCTTTTGAGTATATAAACGAACATGCTAGAGTCATAATTGTAGGAATTACTCCCGGCTTACATCAAATGAAACAATCATACTCTACGGTGATTCGATTAAAAGATGAACCAATCGACGATGAAGAAATTTTACATGAAGTTAAAAAGAATTCAAGCTTTGAAGGTCCGATGAGAAAGAATTTAATTGCTATGTTAGATGAATTAGAATTACATAAATACCTTGGATTAAATTCAACTAGCAAACTCTTTAGTACAGCTAGTCACTTAGTTCAAACAACCTCCGCTATTAAATACCCTGTTTTCTATAAAGGGAAAAATTATAATGGTTCAACACCTGATATTTTAAAAACAGAAATACTTAAAAAGTACATAATTGAAAACTTTGCCCCGGAAATCATAAGACTAAATCATCCCCTTATTATTCCGTTGGGAGTTAATGTTTCAAAAGTTCTAACCTATCTGACAGCAAATGATTATTTAAATTCAGACTCAATATTATACGGCTTTCCTCACACTTCTGGCGGAAATGGGCACCGACATAAGCAGTTTGCGGAAAATAAAGAAGACATGAAAAGAAAAATCAAATTATATTTTGAGGAGTAATACTATGATTTTGCATATTATTGAAAACAAAGAGTGGCAAAATGCAATTAATGAGGGAGAATATTCACCTGCTAGTTTAAATACTGATGGCTTTATCCATTGTTCGACCTTAAAACAAACTGCTGAAATCGCAAACTTATTCTTTAAAGGTGCAACTGATCTAAAAATACTATGCATCGATGAAGAAAAAACAAAAGCTAAAATCGTCTATGAAGATACTGAAAACTTCGGTCAATTGTTTCCTCATCTATACGGTGTGCTAAACTTAGATGCTGTTTTTAAAGTTGTTGATTTTACTTCAAACGAAAATGGGGAATTTGTTTTACCTGGTGAATTAGTGGGGTTGGGATAATTGGTAGATATTACGTAGTAGACAAAAGCTCAGTGCCCCTTAGGTGCACTGAGCTTTATTTATAGTCTTCCTCATCATCATCACTCAACAAATCATTTAAAAACTTCTCCCTGTTTTGTAAAAAGTATTTTGTGATTTGATAATGATCTGTACTTTCATAATCAATTCTCGAAATCTCCCCATGATCAAAACTTAATATATCGGCATCTGGGTATCCAAGTAGAATTGGAGAATGTGTGGCAATAATAAATTGAGAGTTTTCTATTTCTACCAAATCATGAATTATTTTTAAGAATGTTAATTGTCTAGCTGGCGAGAGCGCTGCCTCTGGCTCATCTAGTAAGTAAATCGCCGTTTCATTAAATCGATTTAGAAATAAGGATAAAAACGATTCCCCGTGTGATTGCTTATGGAGAGACTCGCCGCCATATCCGCGATACTTAAGTGGATCATCGATCTGGTCCAAATATGTAGCAAAATTGTAGAATGACTCCGCTCGCAAGAAAAATCCATTCGAAATTTTTGGCAACCACGAAAGTCTTATGTAATTACCAAGCTGCGACTCAGATGCAAAAACCTCATAATTATTATTACGTCCCCCACCCGCTGTATTAAAATCACATTTATCAGCAATTGCTTCCAATAAAGTAGACTTTCCAGATCCATTTTCACCTACAAAAAAGGTAACATTGCTTCTCAAATTAATTTCATCAAATGATTTAATCGAAGGAATGGAAAAAGGGTATTGACTAAAGCTCGTTATTTCATCGCGTAAAAGTGTAATTTTTTTTAAAAACATTCTCATCACCTAAGAAGATTATACATCGAAAATATATGATGTTTAAATGTGAAAAACGCGAACACTGGGTGAACATTATTGATAAAGCTGTGAACTTCGTTGATATATCACTAAATCTCGTTGATATATCACTAAATCTCGTTGATATAACGCTGAACTTCGTTGATATATCACTAAACTTCGTTGATATATCACTAAACTTCGTTGATATAACGCTGAACCTCGTTGATATAACGCTGAACCTCGTTGATATAACGCTGAACCTCGTTGATATAACGCTAAACTTCGTTGATATAACGGTGAACCTCGTTGATAATCCCGAAATTTCATTAATCTATCGCTGAATCCCGATGATATATCCCTAAATCTAATAAAATAGCGTTAAACTTCGTGGTTTAACGATATAACCCGATACTCCATCACTAAAACTGATTAAATGCGTGCCCTGATCACCCAGCTCTTTCTTGAAATTGAAAAAATCACAAGGAAAAGTAGATTCCTTGTGATTTTTCTTCATTATTATTAAAATACCGTACTAAGTGCATCCTTATAAATTACAATCGCTCTTCCAACGTGAAAAATTGCTACTAGAATAATAGTTACTTCATAAGCTGATACATTAACTAATTCGAATTTCTTACGCAGTACAAATTTCTGAAAAAGTGCTGGGAATCCTTCATTTAATTTTAAGCAAATAATATAGAAAACTAGAATGACAAAGTATAGAAAGAATCCCATGTCAGCATACTTCCAGTTTACTAGATCAGCAAATACGCTACATAACCAAATAATTAATCCATTAACAATAAAGGCAAAAATCCAATTGGAGAAAGAGGATGTTGTATAGATCGTTTTCATCAAGATCACTTCTCCTTCGTATCATCTGTAGTCAATTTTTACGCGGGTAGTCGTTGTTTTATGCGTGTATTAAATACTTTAAATTATTTTTTTTATATAAAGTTTTGTTTACGTTTTTTTCACATAATTGTACTGACTGTTAATTCAATACTCATGTTAAAATGAAAATATACTGACTAGAAAAAGGATGAACCACTATAAATCTACAAGAAAAGGTAAAAAACCTGCCGTTATCTCCTGGCGTATATTTAATGAAAGATTCAAAAGGGCAAATTCTTTATGTAGGAAAAGCAAAAAGCTTAAAAAAGCGAGTGCAATCTTATTTTCAAAATTCAAAAGGACATTCTCCAAAAGTGAAAAAACTTGTCACTCATTTAAAGGATTTTGACTATATTTTGACTGATACCGAATTTGATGCTTTTATGCTTGAGTGTCATTTAATTAAAGAAATTAAACCGATGTATAATCGAATGATGAAAAGTCCACAATCATTTATTTACTTGGCAATCAACGTAAATAAACAATTACCTTCATTTGAAATTAGTTATGAACCTAATGAAAGTGAAAATCGATTACTATTCGGCCCTTTTACAAGCAGGGGCACTGTTGAACGAGCAATTACTGGCATTAAAGAATGTTTTAAAATTAACTGTGGCCATTCGAGCATTAAAAATAGCGCTTGTTTAAACTATTCACTGGGAACATGTAACGGTGTTTGTTTAGGTGGCTCAGCTATTGATGAATACAATTTGGTTATTGATCGGGTTATTCGATTTCTTAGTCGAACTGACATTAATCTTCTTGAAGAGATGGAGGCCATGATGTTAGTGGCATCTGAACAATTTGATTTTGAAGCTGCTGCTAAATATAGAGATTGGATTGACATGGTTAAATCACTTCTTAATAAAGAAAAAGTGATTGAATTTACTGAGGAAAATAATCATATTATTACAATTGAAAAGCTAGAAAACAACCAATTCAAATACTTTCTTATTAACCGTACTCAAATATTGCATAGTGAATTAGTTCAAATTGACGACGATTCATTTGATCAGCTCGTTGATCAAATACATTCCAATGCTTTAACTAACTTCAAAAGCGTTAATGATCCCTCGTCATTAGATGTGAGCCGTGACGAAATTGATGAGGCCCAAATTATTTACAGTTATTTAAAAAGCAATAATTGCAAATATCTAATTATACCTAAAAGATGGCTAAGCCCTAAAAGTACTAAATTACCAAAAGAACTTCAAACATTAATTAATTCCTTTAAATAAAAAATAGGCTCGGGCATATTTTACCCGAGCCATTTTTTATGCTTTTACCTTCTCAAACTGATTCCAGTTGATTGATTTCTCTAACAAAATTGAAAGTATAACGCCCATTATTAGTCCATTTGTTAAAAATGGTTGAATAATCATTGGGAGATTTCCAAATGTTCCAGGAGCAATATTCATCAAACTTACTCCAACTAAAACTGGGGCTGCAAGCCTAAAGATTGTATCTGATGTAAAAACTTTTCCATTCGTACTACTAAATGCTGTCCCAAATAATTGAAGATATGCGACAAATAGTACTGCATTTCCAACAGTTACAGGCATTGTAGCTAAGAATGAAATTAAAGGTGGAACAACTCCAATTATTGCTAATAATGCTCCTCCATAAATAAATGGTTTTCTTTCGTAAATTTGCGTACTTTGTAAAAATCCAAGTGATGATGTAAATGGAGTATATGGAACGATTCCAAATAATGCAGCAATAATTGTAAAACTACCAGTTATTAATAATGAAAAGCGATAATGTTTTGTTCCTGCTTCTTCCTTTAACAAATCTGATGCAGCTTTTATTGATGCAAATGTATTGCTTAAATTCATAATTCCCGCAAAAAATGAGATAGCGATTATTCCAATTTGTAAATTAGGTGCTCCTATTGGGAATAAAGAAAAATGAGCACTTGCTGAACCTACTTCTTTTGCATCTGATCCAAATAAAATCGCGTAGAAAAACCACCCTACTATTATGCCAATTAATATTGAAAAATTGCTGATTATTCGTGATCCTTTTAATTTTAAAATGCTAACAAATAACACGATACATATAGAAAGTAAACTGACCGACAGAGTGATTTGACCTTTATTCGTAATTCCAAGCATACCTTTAAAGAAAACGAATATAAGCTGAAATGAAAGTAGGAATAAATAAACTGTCATAACCATTGGAGTAAAGATTTTTTGGAGAAATGAAATCATATTAAATGCAGATAAAAGTAATGTTACAATTCCCGCTGCAATAAATCCTGTTGCCATGCCTCCCCCAATTTCGGTATAACTTAGTCCAAACGCCGAAGCGGATAATCCTAAATTCAGCATTACACCCCATAATAATCCAGAATGTCCTTCCATAACTGGATACTTATGACCAATCCATCCTTGTAAGACAGATGCAATACCAGTGAAGATTAGTGAACTTCTGATTGTGCTTTCAATAACATCTGAAGGCAAATGAAATGCAGCTCCTATCGAAATAGGGACTACAATTGTATTCGCAAAAATAAAAAATAACCATTGAACCGATGAAAAAAGAGTAGTAGAAACCCTCAGGTTTTTCATAGTTTCCTCCTCCTCTTGCTTAAAAATTCTTTGTTTCTTTTATATAAGATGGTTCTTTAATCGCCCTTTTCCATTTTAAAGAAGTTGAAAGAAAAACTCCAATAATAATGAGCGCTCCACCTGAAAATTGAGGTCCTGTTATATTATTTTTTAAAACAATCAACCCAACTAGCATAGCAATAAATGGTTCTAAATTAAGAAACATAGCTGCTTTTGATGCCCCTACAATTTGTATTTGATGGTTCCAAATTAATGTACAAATCCCATGCATTATTATTGCTGTTACAATTAATAGTATCCAAGGTAGAGCTTGATTACTCATAGTATGAGTTGTTCCTGAAAAGAGAACAATCGGTAATAGACCACCAAAACCGATTAAATTTGAGTATAGTGTAATCGTTGTTGAATCATAGGTTTCAGTTAGCTTTTTAATCATAATAATTGAAATAGAAAACGTAAGCATAGTTAAAAAAATCCAAATCAACCCAATTGTAATTTCAAGCTTTTGTCCGTTTGTAATGACAAAAAATACACCTATAAAAGCTATAATTGAGCCTATTACAAAACCTTTTGTTAGTCTTTCCTTTAAAAATATTGAAGCTAAAAAAGATGTAGTAAGAGGAGCAAGAGCAAGTATTAATGCAGAAGTTGTTGGATGGGTTGTTTCTAAAGCGGAATAAAATGACCATTGGTTAATACAAGTACCAATTAACCCTAGTAAAATAATCATAAACAAATCTTTTTTCTGAACCATTTTCCACTTTTTCTTCACTAGTGCATAGAAAGCGATAAAAAGTAATATAAAGCATAATCTTAACGCTGACAATAAAATTGGTGAGAATTCTTTTACTAGCAATGCGCCAAAAATAAATTTACTCCCCCAACAAATTACACAAAATAGTAATAATAGATAAGAGCGAACCATTTTACAGCCTGCTTTCTCGATAATATTAACGATCCGATTGGTGGAAAAAAGAGACGTAGTTGCACTTATACGTAAAATTGGAAAATACGTCGATTTTTCTTCACCATTACAAATGTTTACTTTCTTAATGTAAAAATGGAAAAGGAAATCTAGAAGATTCTAGAGTTCCTTTTCCCGATAGGCATTTTACTAAATTTGTTCTAATTTTTACCGGACAGGTTAATATTTAAGTGTAATGTTTGGATGTTTATTTCCTTGGGGAGGCTTTTGGCATCCTTTTTCGTGTTGAAAAAACTAACCTGTTTTTTCTTCTCCAAATTACCCTTACAATACGCAGTCTATTTTATTTATGAATTAATCTCTCTTCGCTTAATGAACCGCTCACAATATTTCCACTATAAATTACTGCTTTACGTTCTGCTCGTCTTGCAACAGCCTCTGCAGAACAGCTTGCTTCTACTAAAACTAGATTTGCAGAATCACCTATTTTTGGCCAAACTTGATTTCCGTTTGTATCTATCGGAGTTTTTCCACCTGTAATATATTTTAATGTTTGACCTAATGAAACTTCATCAATCCATCTAAATCGTTCAGCAAGTCTTCCCGCTCTTTCAAGAATATCGCCTGTTCCTAGTGGTGACCAAACATCAAAAATATTATCATTACCAACTGCTACTTCCACACCTCGTTCATTTAATAAATCAACTGGAGGCATTTGTCTATTAATTGGTACACTTGTGACAATCGAAATTCCTGCGTCTCTAAAGCTATTTGCAAGTTCGTATGCTTCCTGTCTTGGAACATCACCTATTCCAAATGCATGACTGATTGCTACTCTGCCTTCCCAACCTGCTTGCTTAGTAAATTCTACAATACGTTTCATCGTAAATGCACCTAGATGACCTGGATCATGTAAATGAATATCGATGTCTGCATCAGCTTCAACCGCTAAATTATATAGTTGATATAATGACTCTTCAATATTTTGGTCTACAACTGCAGGGTCAACTGAACCAACAATTCCTGCTCCGTTTCTTAATGCTTCTCTCACATAATTGAAAGCATTTGATCTTAATAAACCATGCTGAGCAAATGCAACAACTTCGGAGCTAAGACGGTTAGAATAATTAGTTAATGCTTGTTCAACTTGTTCTAAATTTCTGATCCCAACTTCTGGATAAATATCAACATGTGTTCTCACATGTGTAGAACCAGAAGCTAAAAGGATTTCAAGTAAAGCCTCAGCGCGCTCCTTCGTACTTGAAGCGATCGTCGGTAAAGCCATTTTTTCATATTCAAATCGTTCAATTACACTAGAAGTTGGCGTGCAAGCTCTCCACACATCTCCCATTAATGTCTTATCAAGATGTACATGCTTTTCAATAAAAGATGGTAAAACAAGTAATCCACCTGCATCACGAACTGCAGAGTCATTTGTAATCGACGTTTCATCTTTTGTTATTTTAGTAATTTTTCCATTTTCAATTAATAGATGAAATAATTCAGTAGCAGTACCTACTACTATATCGTTTTCTTTTTCATAGCCAATTTCTAATCGAGCATTCTTTAACCAATAGCTAGATTTCATGAAGTTCACTCCTTCTTGTAATTCTTCCATTTACTTCAAAGCAGATTCATAATTCAGTCCACCGTAAACAATATTTCCATTCGCAATTACAGCAGCACGTTTTATTCGTCTTGCTACAGCTTCAGCAGAACATGATGCATCTACTAAAACTAGATTTGCTTCATCTCCAACCTTTGGCCATAACTGGTTACCCTTTTCATCAAGAGTTTTTAAGCCACCAGTAATAAATTGCAATGTTTGAGATAGCCCGTATTCATCTTTCCAATTGTATCTCTCAGCTAGACGGCCAGCTTTTTCTAACATATCTCCTGTTCCATGAGGAGACCAAGAATCATAGAAACCATCACATCCTAAAGCTACATGTACACCTTTAGAATGAAGTAGATCAACTGGAGGCATTACTCTGTTAATCGGCACAGTCGACATTATCGACATACCTAAACTTGCTAGCTTACTAGCCATTTCAGTAGATTCATTTAAAGGTACATCACCAATTGCAAATGCATGACTTACAGCTACACGATTATGCCAACCGGCTTGTTCAATAAATGAAACTAATTTTTGTATTGTATAAAAACCAAGATGACCTGGGTCATGTATATGAATATCTATATCAGCATCAAACTGTACCGCAAGATCAACCATCTCAAATAATGAAAGCTCAATATTTTGATCAATGCCACCAGGATCTAGCCCACCGACAATAGTCGCTCCCTCTCTCATCGCTGTTTTCATGAATGACATACTATTTGTTCGAAGTAATCCGTGTTGAGGAAATGCAACAATCTCGTGCGTCATTTTATCCTTATACGTAAAAAGTGCTTTTTGAATTTCTTCTAAATTTTTCAAGCCGATATACGGATCAATGTTTACATGAGTTCGAACATGAGTTGCTCCACCTTTTAATAGTAGATGAAGCATATGTTCAGCACGATGCTGCCCCGTTTCCGCTAATTCAACTAATTCCGCAGCTTCCAAATTTAATCTCTCAACTAAATTTGCAGCAGGAATACACGCCTTCCAAGGTAATCCAAGATAAGTCTTATCCAAATGATTATGCATTTCTTTAAATGCAGGTAGAGCAAGTAAATTCTTTGCATCCTGCACAGGAAGATCCGTTTGTAATGGAAAATCAGCTAATTGTAATCTTTCAATTTTCCCATCAGTAATCAGTAAATTGTAAAGTGTAGTCTCAGTACTTTCGACTCTTCCATTTTCAAAAACAAAACCGCTATCAAGTTTTACATTCTTAAGCCAATATGATTGATTCATCTCATCACTCTCTTTAGTCAAGCTTAAACTGTTGTTGATTCAAGATTAGAAATTGAACCACTTACAACATTACCTTTGAAAATAACAGCAGCACGTTTTGCACGTCTCGCTACAGCTTCTGCACTGCAAGTAGCTTCTACAAGTACGATGCTTGCTTCATCACCAACATTCGGCCATGCTCTTTCCCCTTCATTATTTAAAGGAGTCACGCCTCCTGTAATAAATCCAAGACTATTATGAAGTGATTTTTCTTCAATAAACCTAAAACGCTCAGCAAGTCGTCCAACTTTTTCAAGATTATCGCCTATTCCAAATGGAGACCAATGATCTGTAATGCTGTCATTTCCTAATTCGACTTTTACACCTTTTTCACTTAGTAAAGGAATTGGAATTGTTCTAAAAATTGGTACAGTCGAAGTAATCGAAATTCCTAAATCAGCAAATCGCTCAGCAATCGCAGTAGCATCTGGAACAGAAAGGTCTGCTAAACCACTCGCATGACTTACTGTAACTCTTCCTTGCCATCCTGCTTTTTCAGTTAATGTTGCTAATCTTTGCATTGTAAATAATCCAAGATGATCTGGGTCATGTAAATGAACATCGATATCAGAATTTGATTCAACTGCTATGTCCATAATCGTCTCAAGAGAGCGTTCGATATTTTCATCGATTGAAGCTGGGTCAACTCCACCTACTAGATTTGCTCCATATTTCATCGCTTCTCTAACTAGTTCAACAGAGTTACTTCTTAAAAGTCCATGCTGCGGAAATGCAACAATTTCATGTGTTAATTTATCTTTATATCCTTCTAATGCTTGTAAAGTAGCTTCTAAGTTTTTTAATCCGATAACCGGGTCAATATTACAATGTGTACGAATATGCGTCGCACCGTGACTTAGTAATAAATCAAGCATCTTTTCTGCTCTATCTTTAGCAGTTGGTAATAATTTTGGTAATAAAATTTGTTCTTCTTCAATACGTGTTCTCACACCATTAGTTGCAGGCATACACGCTTTCCAAGGTCCACCATAATAAGTTTTATCAATGTGGATATGCATCTCTTTAAATGAAGGAACCATTAGAAGGCCTTGCACATCATATTGCGGTAATTGATCAGTTATTACTTCACTAGCTAATTGAATAGCAGCGATTTTTTCATTTTCAATTTTCACATTGTACTTTCCAGTTGCCGTTCCGTTAATTACTTCATTGTCATTATAAGTAAAACCATTTTCTAGACTCACATTTGTTAACCAATATACTTTTGACAATCTACTCACCCTTCCATCCCACTTTAAATTTTGATTCTATTTTCATTATAAATCTGTTTAGAATATTTTGATTTTAGTATGTTTACATATTTTTAAAGTATTTTTACTAGTTGGTTTATATTGATTAAAAAGTAGCGTAGGAACTAATTACTCAGTTGAACTAGGAATTTTCAATTAAATAAGTAAACTCAGGTTGATTTCCACTACAGGATACTCTTTCAAGGGAACGAGCTTGCCTCATCTTCAAAAACATTAGGAGTGGGGGTATATCTGATGGTCTTTTTATTTGCAGTTGATTTTATTGATCTTTTTCCATAGATAATTACAGTGTTCTATCTATTTTTCATTCGTTTTGGCACAGATTGAAACAGATTTGCTATTTTTTCATTTATAAATCTATAAATTTATGGAAGTTTTATTGCCTAATACCCTACCTGGTATAGGTAATCTCCTATTTTATTTGCGATTATTGGAACTTTATTTGCAGTTTTGCCGATTTTATTTGCGATTTTCGAATTTTATTTGCAGTTTTGCTGATTTTATTTGCGATTTTCGAATTTTATTTGCAGTCCGTTGTTTATTTGCGATTTTCCTTTTTTATTTGCAGCTCTGCCTTTCTTATTTCGGTTTTTCGTATTTTATTTACTGTACGTTGTTTATTTGGGTTTCTCCCTTTTTATTTGCAGCTCTGCCTTCTTAAAACTACTGTTACCATAAAAAAGAGAGAATCCCATAATTTATCGGGATCCCCTCTTCTCATATAAACAAAAAATATTACTTAAGTGTCACGTCATTAATCTCTAAGTAACCTGAAGGACTAATCGAGAATCCTTTTACATTTTTTGAGATTGCTGCGACATTTTCGATTACTCTTACTGGAATATATGGAGCGTCATCCATTTCGATTTCTTGCGCTTTTGCATAGATTTCTTTGCGTTTTGTTTCGTCTTTTTCTTTTCGACCTTCATTAATTAGTTCATCTACTTTTGGATTGCTGTAGAAGAATGTGTTTCCAGCCGCTCCGCGTGAGTCTGAGTGGAATAGGTTGTACTGATTGTAATCAGCATCTCCTGTTGCGTTTCTCCAGCTAATGATAAACATTTGTGATTGACCTTTATTTGCTTTTTCAACGAATGAACCGTATTCCATTACTTGTACTTTTAAATTAATGCCGATTCCTTTTAATTGCGATTGAAGTACTTCTGCTAAATTTACTCGTTCTTTGCTATCCATTGTAAGAATTGTAGCTTCAAATCCATTTGGGTAGCCTGCTTCTGTTAATAGTTTTTTAGCTTCTTTTAAATTGTAGTCATAGGCTTTTAATTGATCATCGTATCCGAATACTTTTGATCCCATTGCGGAGTTTGCTTGTTTACCGACGTTATTAAATACTCCTTTAATAATTGAATCCATTTCAACCGCATGAGCAATTGCTTTACGAACACGTACATCATTGAATGGTTTTTTCGTTACGTTGAAACCGATGTATTCTGTACCGTATCCTTCACTTCGATAGACTTCCATAGCAGAAGATGATTCAACTTGGTCCATTACTGCTACTGGGAGAGGTTCGGCAATTTGAGCTTCTCCTGTTTCAATCATTGAAATTCTTGTTGAGTCTTCTGGAACTACTTTGAATTCAACTTTATCGATCTTCGGTTTAGTGCCCCAGTAATCTTCATTTTTAACTAATGTAATTTCTTGACCAGGAGACCATGATTTAAATTTAAAAGGACCGGTTCCGTTTGGCTCTTGGATAATATTTTTTCCATATTTATCAATCGTTTTAGGACTTATAATGCCACCTTCATGGTTTGCTAAAATCGAAAGAAGTGGTGAAAAGGGTTCACTTAAAATAAATTGAACTGTATATTCATCAACTACCTTCACTTCTTTTACCATTTTGAATACAACTGCTCTTGGCGATGCTACTTTTGGATCTAATAAACGATCAAACGTCTTTTTTACTGCTTCTGCATTAAATGCCGTACCGTCGTGAAATTTTACACCATGTCTTAATTTAAATTCCCATGTTGTGTCGTCGATTTGTTTCCATGATTCTGCTAACATTGGTTGAATTTCATTGTTACTATCGCGCTGTACAAGACCTTCATAAATTTTATGATGGGTAATACTCGCAGCATTTATGGTAGACATAAATTGTTGATCTAAATTTTCTGCATCAGACTGCCGAGCAATTACTAGCGTATTTCCTCCATTTGAATCATGTGCTTGTCCATTTGTTTTTGTCCCAACATCTTGATTAGATGAACATCCTGTAATTGTCACTGCAGAAAATAATACTAGAAAAAATTTACCGAATCCCGATTTTAATTTCAATGGCATTGCCTCCCAAGTATTAGTTTGTCTTACAAATATTTATCTAATTATATAAAATATTCTGATAATTATTTTTGAATATCTTTACCTGTTTTTTCAGTATCTTTACTAGTTTTTCAATTCTGTTGCTTCTGATTACTCTAGTGAATTAACTAATTTAAAAGATGATGGAAGTAGTTCATTTTCAGGAAGTTGCTCGTAATCCCTTTCCATATAACCTTTTCTCATCTTATTAAAATAGAATTGAGCTTTTTGCTTTAAATCTTCCATATCAAGATTAGGAATCACTTGATCTTCCATCACGATTTTTCCATTTATAATTGATAGTTTTACATCTCTACCTGAACCACTTACAAACATTGTTCGAATTGGATCATCCATTACGCCCATGTGAAATCCATCTAAATCAATCGCAATAATATCCGCTTTTGCACCAACAGCAATTCTTCCTAAATCTTCCCGATTAAGAAATGCTGCTGCTCCTAAGGTAATAGAATTGAAGAAATCAGCGTATGTAGATCCTTCGACTTCTTTTTCAACAAATCTTGAAAGCATACTACCAGTACGTACATTTTGAAATATGTCTGGTGGGAAAGTATCAGTACCTAGTGCAATATTAATACCTTCTTTTCTATATTTTGCAAATGATTCAAGCCCTTCTCCATGTCTTCCTATAATAAGAGGACAATGGATGACAGTAGTATTTGTTTCTTTCAGAAGCGAAATATCATTATCAATATTGTAATTCGCTCCACTATAGCCTGATACAAAATGAGCGTGTGGAATGCCTGTATTTGGGCCTAAAAATCCAAGATTATATAAATATCTAATTGGTGTAACGCCGTGTTCTTTTAAAATTGTATTAAACTCAAAACTTCCTTGCGCAGCATGAAGCTTGATAGGAACATTTAATTTTTCACTGTAATATTTTGTTTTTATTAAAATTTCTTCAGTCTGTGTTTCAATTCTTTCTGGGGCTAACATCCCTCGGATTAATCCGTCAAATGCGCCATCGAAGGTTTCAACAAACCTTATTGCTCTGTCTAATCCTTCCTCGCCCGCTTTTTCATCCCAATGCATTTTAATCTTCCCATCCGGCTCGACTACTCGAATTCCTGCTTGATAGCTTGGTCCAAGATAAATTCTCAAACCTAGTTTTCCGGCATGGTTCGCTGCGGCTTCTAACTCTTCAAAAGTTTCAGCCCAATTTTTATAAAAAACGGATGTAATCGGCATGGCCGTAGTAATTCCATTTAAGATTAGTTGGGAATAAGCATATAAAGATTTAAATGCTTCCTCCTCTTCACTCATTAGTTCATGATGTCCTTCTTTTACGTATTGTTCAGACCAAAGGAGATTTTTTTGTCTATTTGATTTCGCCTCTAAGTGCAAAATATCATGATCAATATCACCTAGAGCGTTTAAATCAATAAAACCAGGACTAAGGATCGCATTTCCTACGTCAATTACTTGATCTACTTCTTCTAAATAGTTTTTTCCTACATATAAAATCGTGTCCTTTTCATAAACAACTTCTGCATCTTCCAATATGACATGTTCACTTCCATTAAAACCAATTACGTATCTTCCTTTTAGCTTCGTTTTCATTCTTTTCTCCCTTCAAAAAAAGATTATTTTAGTTTTCAACATATCTCATCTCGTCAACATAGGCACGAGCATGACCCCAGAAATACTTTGTCGGCTGCATATACTTTTCTAGTCCAGCGCGTTTAATTGTTTCAAAGGCTTCTTCATTTGCTTCATTTAACACTGTACTTTCGTGAACTGTATGTACATTTCTACCTTCCATAATTAGCTTTCCATCAACAATCACATGATCAACATCATTTGCGACTGCTTGAAAAACCAATCGATGAACGTGCATAAACTCAGGTGTCAAATGTGGTTGATGGAGATTAACTGTGATGACATCTGCTTTTTTACCAATTTCAAGTGAGCCAATTTCATCGTCCCAACCGATACATTTTGCTGCATCAATTGTAATCATTTCTAAAAGCTTTCCAGGCGGTAAATAATAATAATCTCTAAGTGCAGCCTGATGTACAAACTGAGTTTTCCTCATTGCTTGGAATAAATCAAAGCTTGTTGACGGGGAAGTACCATCAGTTGAAATTGCAACTGTTGCTCCCATTTCAATTAATTCTGTAATTGGAGTACGTGCATTTACTTGGCCAAAACCTGGAGAAGCACTAATATTCGTTCCAGTTTCAGCTAAAATTTTCGCTTCATCGAATGAAATTCCTCGACAGTGCTGAAGATGGACATCTGGGCCTAATAAAGCATTTACCTTATCTTGAATTGCTAAATGAATCATTCCTCCAAATGCATCTGAATGAATTCTTGTATTATATTTTCTAGCTATCTCTCTAATTTTTTTCGCTTGGTAAAGATCATGCTGTGTTAAACCGTAAAGTCGATCTGGAGATGTTGGATTTGAAGGGTCAACAGACGTTACAATGACAAATGGCGTTATAAAGGCTCTCGTTTTGTCTCCATTTGCATGATTCAAAGCTTCAATAACCGCTTCTGCTCCTTTTAAAACTTCTTCGTAAGTCACTTCTTTTTCAATTCTTTTTCCATCAACCCATCTACTAAATGAATGTGGCCAAGGTGGGTTACATGGACCTGTACAAACTACTTCGCGGACTCCTACTTCGTTGTATGCTTTCGCATGATTTATCGCAAATATTGGATCATCAGATCTCGGCTCTGAACCTAACACACTAACGCCTGTTGTAATACCTGCTTTTAATCGTTCAAGTGCTGATAGCTTTCCTTCGTAATACCAAAAATCATCTGTCACGAAATGTTTATACGTATTCGTCATAATTGGCATCCAAAAATCGATATTTTCCATTGCAATTGTTTTAAACATTGAATGACCACCATGACCATGTACATCTATTAATCCAGGTAAAATACATTGATGACTACAATCAATTACTTTTTTCGCCTCATATTTAGTTTTCAAGTTTTCAGTCAAATCAATGTCCACAATTCTTCCATTATGAATCGCAACGGAGCCATTTTGGATAATTCTTCTTTCTGTATCCATTGTGATTACAGTCCCATTTATTAATAACAAATCAATCATATTTTCTCCTCCTACCTACAAACTTCTCTTTAAAAACTGAAACAGCATAATTTAATTATGCTGTTTCATGGAATTACTTATTTCACTGTTACATCGTCAAGCATTAAATAACTTGCTGGGTTTAACCATAGTCCTTTAACCGAAGAGCTAGTAACTGCTAAATGCTCGTAGTTACGAATAGGAACATATGGTACATCTTCACTTTCAATTTTTTGTGCATCAGCATATAGTTGTTTACGTTTTTCGCTATCTGGCTCCTGTCTTGCTGATTCAATTAATTTATCTACTTCTGGGTTACTATAGAAAGAACTATTTCCTGCTGCACCTTGGGATTGACTATCAAATAAATTAAATTGATTATAGTCCCCATCACCAGTAGCATTACCCCATCCACCAATTGCAACTTGATGTTCACCTTTTGCGATTGTATCGATATAAGCTCCGTACTCAAGAACTTGGATTTTAACATTGATACCAATACCTTTTAATTGTGATTGGATTACTTCAGCCATATTTATTCTTTCTTTACGATCACTAGTTGTTAGAGTAAATGTTAGTCCATCTTTAACTCCGGCTTCTTTTAATAGCTTTTTAGATTCATTAATATCGTAATCATAACCTTTAATGTCAGGATCATATCCAAATACTTTCGGACTCATCGTTGAGTTCGCTTTTGTTCCAACGTCGTTGTATACACCTTTAATGATTGAATCTACTTCAATTGCATGTGCAATTGCTTTTCTAACACGCACATCATTAAACGGCTTTTTCTTAACATTGAAGCTTAAGTATTCAACAGCTAGTCCATCTGTGCGATATAAGTCCATTGTGTCTGATGCTTCAATTCGATCAATTTCTGTTACTGGTACTTGGTCAGTTACTTGTGCTTCACCAGTTTCGATCATTGCTAATCTTGTAGCATCTTCAGGAACTACTTTAAAGACTACACCATCAATCTTAGGTTTATTTCCCCAGTAGTCATTATTTTTTGCAATTTTTATTTCTTCACCTGATTTCCAAGATTTAAATACATATGGACCAGTTCCTACTGGATTTTGTCCAATTTTATCGCTATTATCTTTTATTGATTTTGGACTAAGAATACTACCTTCACTACTCATTAAAATTGATAAAAGTGGTGCGTATGGGTATTTCAAAATAAATTGTACAGTCGTATCGTTAACTACTTTAACTTCTTTAATCATTGCAAACTTACCCGCTTGTGGTGATGCAGTTTTTGGATCAAGCACTCGATCAAAAGTAGCTTTTACTGCATCTGCATTAAATGGTGTACCATCATGGAATTTAACGCCTTCTCGAAGTTTAAATTCCCAAGTCACGTTATTTACTTGTTTCCATTCTGTTGCTAAAAGAGGCTGCGGCTCCATATTTTTATCTGGTTCAACTAATGTTTCATAAACCTTTTCATACACTACATTTGCTGATGGTATATCAGTAATAAATTGTGGATCTAATGTAGTTGCATCGGATAATCTAGCGACAACTAAAGTTCCCCCTGCTTTCGCTTTTGTTCCTGTTGCACTACTGCTTGTTGAGTCAGATGTACATCCTGCTAGAACAGTTGAGATTGTAAATAATGATGCAAATAGTACTCCAGCTGTTTTTTTCTTCATTGTTTTCTTCCCCCTCTTTTTAATTGCCCTATCATTCTCTAGTTCATCATTTATTCGAATACGTTAGGCTTAATCAAATTATAAAAAAAAATAAAATTTTATATTTTCAGAATCTTTACTCGTTTTTTAATTATCTTTACTGCTTTTCCGCATTATATTTACTTCAATTCCAATTTTGAATAAATTTAAACAAAGAAAAGGGGGAAGAAATATGAAAGCAGAGACAGTATTAAGTAATACTGAAATAAAACTAGAAAAAAGAAAATCTCAAAAACTTAAAAGATGGAAAGTATTCTATAGGAAGTTTAAAAAAAATAAATTGGCACTAGTTGGAGGATATATTGTACTTTTTTATATTTTAGTAGCAATTTTTGCACCATTAATTTCACCAAAGGATCCTTTTGCAATTGATTTAATGCACAAACTACAGACGCCATCGATGGAACATTGGATGGGAACTGATGATAAAGGAAGAGATATTTTAAGTAGGATAATATATGGAAGCCGTCTTTCAATTTCAGTAGGTTTCGTATCAGTCTTATTTGGAGCCGTTTTCGGAATCACACTCGGTTTGATCGCAGGTTATTACGGAAAATGGATGGATACGATCATTATGAGGGTTGTTGATGTTTTACTTGCATTCCCAGGTATTTTATTAGCACTTGCGATTATTAGTGCACTTGGTCCTAGTCTAATTAATGTTATGGTTGCTGTCGGTATCTTCTCAGTTCCAATGTTTGCACGAATCGTTAGAGGATCTACGTTATCCGTCAGAAAACTTGAATATATTGATGCAATCCGCGCTTTAGGTGCAACTGATGCAACAATTATTTTCAAACATATTTTACCGAATATTCTTTCACCAATAATTGTCCAAGCTACGTTAAAACTTGCTACAGCTATTCTATCAGCAGCAGGCTTGTCATATCTCGGACTAGGCGCACAGCCACCGTCTCCAGAATGGGGAGCGATGTTAAGTAGTGGACGTGATTATTTATTTACTGCACCACATATTGCCTTATTTCCGGGTATCGCGATTTCAACACTTGTATTAGGATTTAATATTTTCGGGGATGGACTAAGAGATGCACTTGATCCAAGGATGAAAAAATAAGGAGGAAAGTATATGTTTCTATTTATTGTCAGAAGAATTATACAAACTATTCCAGTTTTAATTGGTGTAAGTTTAGTCGTTTTTTTAATTATGCAGATGGTCCCTGGTGATCCAGCAACTCTACTTGCTGGGGAAGGTGCTACGAAACAAACAATCGAAATGATTCGTCACCAACTTGGCTTTGATCGACCGGTCATTATTCAGTATTTCGATTATATTGCTCATGTACTACAAGGTGATTTTGGCGAATCTATTCGAAATAATCGTCCAGTATTAGATGAGATTATGATTCGTTTGCCAATTACAATTGAACTTGCACTGGCTAGTATTTTCATTACAGTCGTACTTGGTATGCTAGCAGGAATTATCTCAGCGACTAAACAGTATTCCGCAGCTGATATTACAATTATGATTATCGCTTTACTAGGAATCTCTTTACCAAGTTTCTGGTTTGGTTTAATGCTGATCTACTTCTTTTCAGTTAATCTTCATATATTTCCAGTTGCTGGCTGGGGAACGTTTAAACATATGGTACTACCAGCATTAACTTTAGGTGCTGGTGGTGCTGCAATTGTAGCTAGAATGACTAGATCAAGTATGTTAGAAGTTGTTCGTCAAGACTATATGCGTACGGCAAGAGCAAAAGGTTTAAAGGAACATGTCATTATTTACAAACATGGTCTAAAAAATGCATTAATTCCAGTTATTACTGTTGTTGGTCTACAATTTGGTGCATTACTTGGTGGTACCGTTTTAACCGAGTCAGTTTTTGCAATTAATGGACTTGGTAGATTAATTGTTGATGCAATTAGAACAAGAGATTTACCTATGGTTCAAGGTGGCGTATTAATCGCTTCAATAATCTTCGTATTTATGAATCTAGCTGTTGATATTCTCTACCGTTACTTTAATAAACGAGTTGACTTGAATTAAGGAGGTCCTACTATGAAAAAACAATTTGATGAAACAATTCTTGAGGTTAAAAATTTACAAACCCACTTTTATACAGATGACGGTGTTAGTAAAGCAGTTAATGGAATAAGCTTTAATTTAAAAAAAGGTGAGACACTTGGAATTGTAGGAGAGTCTGGTAGCGGTAAGAGTATTACTTCCTTGTCCCTATTACGATTAATCCCCTCTCCTCCAGGAAAAATAGCTGGTGGTAGTATTCTTTTTAAAGGTGAAGACTTACTTGCAAAAACTGAAAAACAGATGCGTTCAATACGAGGTAATGAAATTTCAATGATCTTTCAAGAGCCAATGACATCTTTAAACCCTGTTTATTCAGCTGGCGAACAAATTGCAGAAGCGATTCGTCTTCACCAAAAATTAAACAAAAAGGAAGCTTGGGATAAAGCAGTTGAAATGCTGCGACTTGTAGGAATCCCCTCTCCTGAAAAACGTGCAAAACAAGAACCACATGAGCTTAGTGGTGGCATGCGACAAAGGGTTATGATTGCAATGGCACTTGCTTGTCATCCAGAAGTGCTAATCGCAGATGAACCGACTACTGCTCTTGATGTGACAATTCAAGCTCAGATTCTGGAATTAATTAAATCACTCCAAAAGGATTTCGGTACAGCCGTTATCTTAATCACGCATGATTTAGGTGTTGTTTATGAGACTTGCGATCGAGTGGCTGTAATGTACGCCGGAAGAATTGTTGAATATACTTCAGCAAAAGAACTATTTAATAGCCCTAAACATCCATACACGATCGGTTTATTAAACTCTCTTCCACGTCTGGATATGGACCAAGATGAATTAACTACGATACCTGGTACAGTACCGAGCCCATTCAATATGCCTAAAGGCTGTAGTTTTGCTCCCCGCTGTGCACATGCTAAAGAAATTTGCCATACGTCAGTACCAGACTTAAACACAATTGACAAAAATTCGGAAGTTAGTTGTTGGATGTACACATCAAAATGGGAAACAGATACACTTCAAGAGAAAGTAGGGATTGAATAATGGCATTACAACTAGTGGATAAAAAAATACTACTTAATGTAGATCATTTAAAACAATACTTTCCTATTAAGGGTGGCATTTTAGGAAGAACAGTTAATCATGTAAAGGCTGTAGACGATATTAGTTTCCATATTTATGAGGGCGAAACATTAAGCATTGTAGGAGAATCCGGTTGCGGTAAATCTACTACCGGTAGAGCGATCTTAAGATTAGACGAGCCTACAAGTGGAAGCATTCATTTTAAAGAAAAAGATTTATTAAGCTTAGGAAAAAAAGAAATGCGCAAAATAAGAAAGGATTTACAAGTAATCTTTCAAGATCCATTTGCTTCTCTTAATCCTAGACAAACGATTGGACAAATTTTAAGTGAAGCATTAGCTATTCAAAATGTTGTTCCAAAAGAAGAACGTAGAGCTAGAATTGAAGAATTACTTGAACATGTTGGTTTAAGACCTGAAGCGATGGATCGTTATCCTCACGAATTTAGTGGAGGACAGCGCCAACGTGTCGGAATTGCTCGTGCACTTGCGGTCGATCCAAAACTAATTATTTGTGATGAAGCTGTTTCTGCGTTAGACGTTTCAATTCAAGCCCAAGTACTAAACTTACTTAAATCATTACAGAAAAAATTCTCTCTTACCTTTCTTTTCATCTCGCATGATTTAGGTGTAGTAAGGCATATCTCAGATCGTGTGATGGTAATGTATTTAGGAAAAGTAGTCGAGATAGCCGATAAAAAATCAATATTTGACAATCCACAACACCCATATACACGTGCACTGTTATCAGCAATTCCAGTTCCAAATCCAGTGCAACAAAGAGAAAGAATTATATTAACAGGAGACGTACCTTCTCCGATCGATCCTCCAAGTGGCTGCCGTTTCCACACAAGATGCCCTTTTGCGATCGATATTTGTAAAACAAGAGTACCTGAATTAAAATTATCCGAGCAAAATCATCAGGTTGCTTGCCACATTGTAGTATAATTGAGGAATGAAATCAAAGAATCCCCATCGGGGTTCTTTGATTTTAAGAAAAAAACGGGAAGCCTCATTCCCTTATACCTGCCCTATTGGAGGTTTTCATGCTTAGCTACGAGGGATTTACTTTACTAATTATGCTATTTATTTTAGCTCCTATTATGGGAGCTATTGCTTTATTATTTTTATTTATTTTTGAAAAAAGGATCGACTTACTTGAAAATAAGAATAGAGAGATTCGTTTAGAACACGCACTCCAAGAAGCTCAATATAACAAGTTGAATCAGCAAATTCAACCGCACTTTTTGTTTAATACACTAAATGTCATACTTAGCTTAGCTCGTTTAAATCGAACATCGGAATTAATCAGGGCACTTGAAACATTCTCTCAATTTTTAAAATTTAAATATAAGTCTTCAGAGCCCTTAATTCCGCTAGCGCAAGAAATACAATATACTCAATATTATTTAGATATACAAACTCTACGGTTTGGTGAGCGACTTAAAACTCAGTTAGATTGTCCAAATGAATTATATGATGCTTTAGTTCCTCCATTTATTTTGCAAACCTTAGTAGAAAATTCTTTTAAACATGGTTTAGAAAAAAAAATTGGTGAGGCTTTACTTCATATTCGTTTTTATCAAGATTCTGAACTAGTTTGCTTAGAAGTAATCGATAATGGCTTAATGGGTATGACAAACTCATTTTCAAATAATGAAGGTCACGGGCTAGACAATATAAAAAAGAGGCTAAAACTATATTTTGGTAGCAATGGACATGTATTAATTGCCTCAAATGAATTAGGAACAAACGTTAAGGTCGTTTGGCCACTAATATATGACTCAAATGTAAAGGAGGGAGCTTTAAAATGAATGTCTTATTAGTAGATGATGAACCCCTAGAGCTTGAACAAATGGAATATATGATTAAAAATATATTTCCACTTTGGAAATTCTATAAAGCTGCTGATGCTTGCCAAGCAATTACAATTAATCAAAATCATAAAATTAACATCGCATTTCTAGACATTAATCTTCCAGGACGTTCTGGTCTTGAGTTTGGAGAAGAGCTACGAGCACAGAATAAAGATGTCGATATTATTATGGTCACAGCATATCAAAGTTTTGATTATGCCCAACAGTCAATCCGAATCGGAGTTTTAGATTATTTAACAAAACCAGTTATTGAAAGTGAATTGTATAAAGTTCTCTCAAAATATAGTGAAACCGACACATCAAATCAGTATTCTAGTTTAATCCATCAAACGCTTTTATATATTCATGAGCATTTCGCTGAAAAACTATCACTTTCAGACGTCGCTCGCGAAGTACACACAAATCATACTTATTTAAGTAGGAAATTTCATGAAGAAGTTGGCATTTCATTTTCAGAATATTTAATAGATTTCAGAATCCAAGCAGCTAAGCGATTCTTAACAAATAACTCAAACTGGAATATATCTGATGTTGCAGAAAACTCAGGCTTTAATAGTCAACATTATTTTAGTACTTTGTTCCGCAAAATTGAGGGCATTACTCCAAAAGAGTATCGTGAGAAAGGAAAATAAACAGTGAATTCACGTTCATTTAGAGAATACGTGCAAGGCTCTATTCAAATTGGAATGGGAATGGGAATCATTTCTCTCTTGGCACGTTGGGTAACAGGTACTACAATTTTATCTTCGCCAGAATCTATGATTAAATATGGCGTATTTGGTGGAATTGGTTATGCATTTTTAGGAGCTATTGCTTTGTTTGTATTTAGTTTTATTGGGAAAAAAGTTCGTGGAGAATTTCCTGATTGTTTAACAATAGGAGATTATTTGAAGAAAAAGCTCCATCCATTTGGTTATTGGATTATGATTGGTATATTAATCTTAACTAGCCTGCACATATTATATATTCAATCTATGTCAGCATCTACTTTATTTCATTTTTTATTTAATTTACCATTGTATATTGAAATTTTCATTTTTATTTGTTTTTGTGTCCTATTTGCTGGTTTTGGTGGATTAAAGATGATACATGGATTAGCAGGATTTCAAGTGATCACAATGTTTGCAGCTGCAATCTTAATCCCTTTATATTTTTTCGTAAAAGAAGGCGTTCAACCTGTTTATGATGGAATCAAATTATATCATCCATACATGTTAGTCATTGATCATTACGATTTATGGGGATTTCTATTTTCAGGTCTGTTAGTAGGATTTGGTCAGTTTTTCTTCGACATAACTTCATGGCATCGATTATTTATGATTGAAGCTAAGAAAATTCCGCTGACTTTTTCGTTAACTGGACTAATATGGGGGATTTTCCCACTTTCATTTTCGTGTCTTTTTATCATTGTCATTTTTACAGGTGGATTTACAGATATTCAATCAATATTAGTTGGTTTAGCAAATAAAATTACAACACCATTCTTTTTCATTCTTTTTGTTTTATGCGCATTTAATGCGATTACCTCAACATTCGGTGCAGTACTTCACTCACTTACTAGCTTAATCGTTCTTAATATAATTGAGCCATTAAAAAAAACAAAAAGCGATCAACAAAAATTAAGAATGGCCTATCTTTTGTCGGTCGTTATCGGAGTTATTATATTTTTCTCAACAGTTATTCAATCAAAAAATATTATCGAACTATTATTTTACTCAGGAAATGTCTATTCAGCATTGTTGTTTCCAATTTTGGTTATTGTCTTTAGTAAAGGAAAGACAGCTAATTACGTACCTTTAAGTATCATAATAAGTATTGTACTTTCTTATGTTGTTCAACCGTATGTAGGCGAATTTCAAAGTATTTGGTTAAGTTCATTATTTTCTATTATTATTATAATGATTTGTTTTGCAATCAGCTTATTTACTCATAAAAAAAACTTAACGATTTCGGAAAAATAGGGGCAGTCCTAAATGTCAGCATAACTGGCGAATAGGAGGCCCCTTTTTCCATTAAGATTCTTATTTTTTTATTTGTGTGAGGGCTTTTATTTGAAGTTTTTGGCTTCTTTATTAGACTACTCTTCTTTTAACTATTTTCGATCAATTTAAAAATGAGGATGCACCTAAAAGTTAGACTTTTGGTGCACCCTCTTCTAATCGATTATACGATCATTATTTCAACTATAAGCTTCTTAATTTCCACCTTTACTTGGTGGAGGATTTTCATTGCCACCTTTTTCTGGCTCAGGTTGTTCATTTCCACCTTTACCTGGTTGAGGCTGTTCCGTTCCGCCTTTACCTGGTTGTGGCTGTTCTGTTCCACCTTTACCTGGTTGAGGTTGTTCTGTTCCGCCTTTACCTGGTTGTGGTTGCTCTGTTCCGCCACCTTGGCCGCCACCTTGGCCGCCGCCTTCACCTGTGCCACCACCAGTTCCTCCACCTTGGCCACCGCCTTCACCTGCGCCGCCACCAGCTCCTCCGCCAGCACCGCCGCCTTCACCTGCGCCACCACCAGCTCCTCCGCCAGCACCGCCACCTTCACCTGCGCCGCCAGTTCCTCCGCCGGCTTTTACTGATTCATATGAGTGCATGATTGATGAAAAAGTATTCGGATCTACTGCACCAGTAACTGGTAATCCATGTGTCTTTTGATAATATTTTACACCTTTAATCGTTAAATAATTATAATGTCCAGTAATCTCACCTGAGTAACTACCGATCGATTTCAACATACCTTGTACAACATATACATCTGGACCTTCTGAACCTTTACCAAATGCATAACTAGTAGAAGACATACCTAATGCAAGCATTGATGAAAGCACAATCGTCCCTAAACTTTTTTTACCGTATTTTATTATTTTAAATTCCTTATTCTTAGCAGAATAAGACTTGTCCCACTCGAATTCCTTCATTAATGACACCATCCTTCTAAATAATAAGACTTTTGAAACTACAAATTTTACTATTCCCTAATCACATTCGATAATTCATCTCAATTAGAAACTAACCACTTCTTTTATTAGTATTTTTTAATGTTTTTCTACATAATCTAAATAATCATTTTTCGGCTTTAAAATTGACTATAAATGAATAATCATTTATTATTTGCTCATGAGACTTAGAGATGAGAATAAAACAGAAGCAATTTTTAACGCTACGATTCAACTTGTAAATGCAATTGGTTTTTCAGAAATATCTATTTCAAAAATCGCTAAAAAAGCAAATGTATCTGCTGCAACCATTTATATTTATTTCGAAAATAAGGAGGACATGTTAAAAGAGTGTTATCTAAAATCCAAACGATTAATGAGTGACTCCGTTATTAAAGGCGTTGACAATACTGGATCTACTAGACAACAATTTGAAAATTATACAAGAAACTTCGTTGAATTTATTATGAAGAATAGTGATTACTTCCTCTTTATAGAACAAGTATCTAACTCACCTTTACTACAAAATTGGTGCCTTGATGAAAGCTCTAATCTGTTTACCCCAGTCTTTGACATGTTTGAAAACGGAAAAAAACAATTATTAATTAAACAAGAAGACATTAATTTACTAATTATGTATTCGATGTTACCGATCTCACAATTAGCAAAGAGTCATATTAAAGGTCAATTCAACCTTGATGAAAGTACTCTTAATAAAGCTATACAGATGAGTTGGGATGCTATTAAAGCATAACCCTCATCTTCTTCACTAATAAATGAATGTTTATTTATTAATAAAATATGGGAGGTTACGTTATGAAAGTTATACTTTTTGGAGCAACTGGAATGGTTGGTCAGAGTGTTTTAAAAGAATGCTTGCAAAATTCAACTGTCAATTCGATTTACTCAGTTGGTCGCAGTGTGACTGGAATTCAACACGATAAATTTCATGAAATTAAACAGAATAATCTGTTGGATTTATCTCAAATTGAAAATCAGTTAACAGGATTTGATGCTTGTTTCTTTTGTCTTGGCGTATCATCCTTTAGGATGTCAGAGGAAGAATATCGCAAAATTACTTATGATCTTACAATCTCAATCGCGCGCACATTATCGAAATTGAATCCGCAAATGACTTTTATTTACGTTACAGGTTCTGGCACTGATAGCACGGAAAAAGGTCGCACTATGTGGACAAGAGTAAAAGGAAAAACAGAAAATGACTTATTAAAATTACCGTTTAAGGGTGCATATATGTTCCGTCCCGGCGCAATTATTCCACATAAGGATATAAAATCAAAAACAAAATTATATCAAGGCATTTATGACATAACAAAACCGATTTATCCTGTTCTAAAAAAACTCTTCCCGAACTCGATAACAACTTCCGAACAAATTGGTCGAGCAATGATCAATATTGCAAAGGATGGGTACCCTAAACCATTTATTGAGGTTGAAGATATTAATAGAGCAGCATTAGATTAAGGAGCAGGGATAGGGAAAAAACCAAACCTTACCGTAATGGGAATGTTTGGTTTTTTTAGTTCCTATACCCTAAGCTCGATTTGCTATTATCATGTATTCAAATATGGAGCACCGCGTCTTGTGTTTGCTGCGGATGATGCATCATCACTTGTATCTAAGTATGGGCTACCACCATCGTCATAATTAATTTTATTAGAATCATTCTCACTCGTATCTAAGTATGAGTTAGTAGCAACATGGATATGGTTATCGTCAGTATCTCTTGATCGTTTGTGTTTTGTCATATGAATCACCTCCGTATTTATATTTTGTATGGATGTTTGGAATACATACTAAATAGTTCGGCCATTTTTTATCAAGCCAAAATAAAAAAGGATAGATGCCCTAGATTTTTACTAGAATATCTATCCTTTTATTTATATAGTTCTTAGTTAACAGTAACGTCTTCTAAAACTCGGACAAATTCACCTTTATTTACTGGATAACCAGCTTCGGCGATTTTGACTTTTACAATTTTACCGATCATGTCTTCTGTTCCTTCGAACACGACTTTTAGATAATTGTCTGTGTAACCAATCAATTGTCCTTCAGTACCATTTTCCGTATATTTTTCTTCCGGAATAACTTCTAAAACATCTCCATCAAACATTGATGCGTATTCTTTTGCAAGTTGATTTGATAATTCAATTAAACGGTGTACGCGTTGATTTTTAATTTCTTCGTCAACTTGATCTTCCATACGTGCAGCTGGTGTACCAGTACGTTTTGAATATGGGAATACGTGTAATTCTGAGAATTTATTGTCTAGAATGAAGTTGTATGTTTCCATAAACTCTTCTTCAGTTTCACCTGGGAATCCTACGATTACATCAGATGTAATTGAACAGTTTGGTAATACTTCACGTAATTTTTCAATTCTTTCAGCAAATTCAGCCATAGTATATTTACGACGCATACGTTTTAAGACAGTATCAGATCCTGATTGTAAAGGTACGTGTAAATGACGTACTACAATATTTGAATGACGAAGTACTTCGATTACTTCATCTGTAATTTGACTAGCTTCGATTGAAGAAATACGAACACGCTTTAAGCCTTCAACTGCTTGTAGATCTTTTAATAGCATTGATAAGTTGTAATCCTTCATGTCTTGACCGTATCCACCAGTATGAATACCAGTTAAAACGATTTCTTTATAGCCTGATTCAACTAATTGAGTTGCTTGTTTAACAACTTCCTTTGGATCACGTGAGCGCATTAAACCACGAGCCCAAGGAATAATACAGAACGTACAGAAGTTATTACAGCCCTCTTGAATTTTTAAAGAAGCACGCGTACGATCTGTAAAAGCAGGCACGTCTAACTCTTCATAAACTCGAGCTTTCATAATATTTCCTACGCCATTAATTGGTTGACGTTCTACGCGAAATTGTTCAATATAATCAAGCATCTTAGTACGATCCTGTGTACCAACAACAATATCCACCCCAGGAATCGCCATGATTTCCGCTGGAGATGTTTGTGCATAACATCCAGTTACACAAATTACTGCATCTGGGTTTTTACGCACAGCACGTCGTATTACTTGTCTACTTTTTTTGTCACCTGTATTTGTAACTGTACACGTGTTAATTACATAAACATCAGCTTTACTTTCATATTCAGTACGATCATAGCCCGCTGCTTTAAACAGCTGCCAAATTGCTTCTGTTTCGTAATGGTTAACTTTACAGCCTAATGTATGAAAAGCTACTTCTGGCATTTCTTCACCTCATTAATTCAAAATGAAAGGAGGCAGCAGCTAAAACATAAAATGGTGCAGTTTCAGTACGTAAAATTCGTGGCCCAAGTCCACATAACATAGCACCTTTTGCTTCTAGCTGATCAACTTCTTTATCAGACAAACCACCCTCTGGGCCGAACACGACTAATAATCGCGAGCCTTCTTTTAATGACTGGAATGTTTGAACAAGCCCTGCTGATTCTCCTATTTTTGCACTTTCTTCATATGCAACAATACACGCATCATAATGCTGTATTGAGTTAAGTAATTGTTGAAAAGAAACTGGTTGTTCAACAGTTGGCACTATAAATCGGTAAGATTGTTCAGCCGCTTCCTTTGCAATCTTTTGCCATCTTTCAACTTTTTTACCAGCTTTTTTATCGTCTAGTTTAACAATTGATCTAGCTGCAGCAAATGGTAAAAAACTACTTGCTCCAAGTTCTGTACTTTTTTGTATGATCAATTCTAGTTTATCACCTTTTGGTAGACCACTAGCAATCGTAATTGATATTGGTAGTTCATTAGTATTCTCAACATATTCTACAACAGCAGCAGTTATTTGTTCACTAGAAATATTTGTAAGTGAACAACGAACAGTTGAAGATCCTTGTACTGTACAAATAATTTCTTGTTCTGGTTTCATGCGCATTACATTTGCGATATGATGTGCATCATCACCAGTTATTGTAACAGTATCATTCTGAAGTTGCGTTTCTTCTATAAAATATCTTTGCATATTACATTCCTTGAGCTGGTTTTTTTGCAATAATTGCAACCCAGTCATCTAAATGTAATACTTCCAACACTACAAAACCAACACGTTTTAATTCATCTTCAATATCTTGAAGCTTAGCCCCAATTATGCCTGAAGAAATAAATGTTCCACCTGGTTCTAAAACATTATATACATCGTCAACAAAACGAAGGATAATCTCAGCAAGTAAATTAGCAACCACAACTTGGAACGGTCCTTCAATACCTTGTAGTAAGTTACCTTGTCCAACTTTTACTACATCATCTACTTTGTTTAATTGAACATTTTCCCTAGCACTTCGAACTGCCACATCGTCTAAGTCATAAGCTTCGATATTTGAAGAACCAAGTTTAGCCGCTGCAATACTTAATACTCCTGAACCTGTCCCAACATCGATTACTCTGTCTGTTGATTTTACAACTTTCTCAAGGGCACGTATACACATTACTGTTGTAGGATGTGTACCAGTACCAAAGGCCATTCCAGGGTCTAACTCGATAATTAACTCGTCCGATGATTTTGGTACATACTCTTCCCAAGATGGTACAATTGTAAAACGATCTGAAATTGCGATTGGATGATAATACTTTTTCCAAGCAGTAGCCCAATCTTCTTCATTTACTTCATGAACAGCAAATGTATTTTTACCTAAATCAATATCAAACGCTATTAAATTATTAATTGCTTCTTTAATTCCATCGATCGTATCGTTTAAAAAACTATTCACAGGAAGGTAAGCTTTAACGATTACACCTTCCTCTGGATAATCTTTTGGGTTAAGTTGGTAGATTTCACCGTAAACCTGTGCTCGCTCCTTCGTCAAATCAAACACATCCTCAATGACAACACCACTTGCACCAGCTTCGTGTAAAATATTAGAAATCGGTTCAACCGCATCCTGTGTAGTGTGAATACTTAACTCTGACCATTTCATTAACTACCAACTCCATTCATACTCTCTTCTATACTTGGCAATACCCTCTAATCATAATCAGATTTAGAGGGTGCCATTTTATAACTTCTTCTATTTAGTGTTTCCACTTTTTACCTATACTAACGTACTGAATTAATAACTTATTTTACTGTTCGCCAAAATTCTTTACTGCACGTTTTAACTTTGTAAAGAAAGAATCATGTTTATCGTCTTTTTGACCTTTACCAATATTATAAAACTCTTCAAGCAATTCTTTTTGACGGCTTGTTAGTTTTGTTGGTGTGATAACTTTTACGATAACGTGCTGATCACCTTGACCATACCCACGCACATCTTTAATTCCTTTACCTTTTAAACGCATTCTTGTACCAGTTTGCGTTCCAGCAGGAATTTTTGTTTTAACTTTACCATGTAATGTTGGAACCTCAACTTCATCACCTAATGCAGCTTGTGCAAAAGTTAATGGAAGTTCACAGTAAACATCATTTCCATCTCTTTCGAAGAATTCATGCTCACGTACATGGAATGCAATATACAAGTCTCCAGCAGGACCACCATTTTTACCTGGTTCTCCTTGACCTGAAAGACGAATTTGTTGTCCGTCATCAATACCAGCTGGTACTTTTACCATGATTTTCTTACGAGTTTTCACTCGACCAGCACCATGACAAGTATTACATTTATCTTTAATCATCTGTCCAGTACCTTGACAGTGTGAACATGTCGTACGATTTACAATACGTCCAAATGGCGTATTTTGTTCAACACTCATTTGACCTGAACCATGACAATGATTACATGTTTCTTTTGACGTACCAGGCTTCGCACCTGATCCGCTACATGTATTACAAGTTTCTTCAGTTGGAATTTCAATTTCTCTTTCCATTCCAAATGCCGCTTCTTCAAACTGAATTGTCATTGTATATTGTAAATCAGCTCCAGCTCTTGGTGCGTTCGGGTCACGACGACGTCCACCGCCACCACCACCAAAAAACTGACTGAAAATATCTTCAAAGCCACCGAATCCGCCGCCGCCAAATCCGCCACCACCGAATCCTTGGTTTGGATCTGTATGACCAAACTGATCATAATGAGCGCGTTTTTGATCGTCTGATAAGTTTTCGTATGCTTCTTGTACCTCTTTAAACTTTTCAGGTGCATCAGGATCCTTATTAACATCCGGATGATATGTTTTTGCTAATTTACGAAACGATTTTTTTATTTCATCTTGTGATGCACTTTTACTCACGCCAAGCACATCATAGTAATCACGTTTACTCATAGTGTTTCAATCCGCTCCTTTCACATAAAGAATATTTTAACATATCCTAAGCTTTTCTTAAAGAAAAAGAAAAAGTCAAAGCCAAGGCTTCCCTGACTTTGACTTCCCTCTTTTTTTAGATATATATATTGTCTAGTTCCAAGCGTTAGCCCCTCGAGGTCATAAGCCCAA
Organism: Bacillus sp. AFS017336; assembly: GCF_002555445.1. Classification (NCBI taxonomy): domain Bacteria; kingdom Bacillati; phylum Bacillota; class Bacilli; order Caryophanales; family Bacillaceae; genus Bacillus; species Bacillus sp. AFS017336. The sequence continues at coordinate 68,260 of NZ_NUCO01000003.1, read as the reverse complement.
GTATGATAAAAGTAAAAACCAACTTTTCTCATACTTGTTCTTATGCTTTTTTTGGGCTGACCAAACGCCTTCCACTTTTCTTTATTTCTCGTCCTTAACTTCAGTAAACTCAGCGTCTACTACATCGTCTTGTTTCGCTTGGCCTTCAGCGCCACCTGCAGCTTGCTGTGCAGCAGCAGCTTGCTCATAAAGCTTCACTGTTAAAGCTTGAACAATTTCAGAAAGAGCATCTTTCTTCGTACGGATATCATCTAAGTTACCAGCTTCTAAAGCAGCTTTTAATGCGTCTTTAGCTTCGTTAGCTTTCGTAACTTCAGCTTCTTCAACTTTACCTTCAAGATCTTTTAAAGTTTTCTCTACTTGGAATACTAGTTGATCCGCTTCGTTTTTAAGATCTACTTCTTCTTTACGTTTTGCATCAGCATCAGCATTTAATTCTGCTTCTTTTACCATGCGTTCTACTTCTTCGTCACTTAAACCTGAAGAAGATTGAATTACGATATTTTGTTCTTTTTGAGTACCTAAGTCTTTTGCACGTACAGTTACGATACCATTTTTGTCGATATCAAACGTTACTTCAATTTGTGGAATTCCACGTGGTGCTGGTGGGATATCCGATAATTGGAAACGACCTAATGTTTTATTGTCACTAGCCATTGGACGCTCACCTTGTAGAACATGAATGTCTACAGCAGGTTGATTGTCAGCAGCTGTTGAGAATACTTGAGATTTACTAGTTGGGATTGTCGTGTTACGGTCGATTAATTTCGTGAACACACTACCCATTGTTTCAATACCTAATGATAATGGAGTTACGTCTAGTAATACTACGTCTTTAACATCACCTGTTAATACTCCACCTTGGATTGCAGCACCTAATGCTACTACTTCATCAGGGTTAACACCTTTATGTGGTTCTTTTCCAGTTTCTTTCTTGATTGCTTCTTGAACAGCTGGAATACGAGTTGATCCACCTACTAAGATTACTTTATCAATTTGGCTAGCAGATAAGCCTGAATCCTTCATTGCTTGACGAGTTGGGCCTAAAGTTCTTTCTACTAAGTTGTGAGAAAGCTCTTCGAATTTTGCACGAGTTAAGTTTAACTCTAAGTGTAATGGACCAGCTGCACCCATGCTAATGAATGGTAATGAGATTTGAGTTGCAGTAATACCTGATAAGTCTTTTTTCGCTTTTTCAGCAGCATCTTTTAAACGTTGTAAAGCCATTTTATCTTGGCTTAAGTCAACGCCATTTTCTTTTTTGAATTCAGCTACTAAATGGTCGATAATTACTTGGTCAAAGTCATCTCCACCAAGACGGTTATCACCAGCAGTTGCTTTAACTTCGAAAATACCATCTCCTAATTCAAGGATCGATACGTCGAATGTACCGCCACCTAAGTCATAAACTAGGATTGTTTGGTCTTCATCCATTTTATCTAAACCGTATGCTAATGCAGCAGCAGTTGGTTCGTTGATGATACGCTCTACTTCTAAACCTGCGATTTTACCAGCATCTTTAGTTGCTTGACGCTCAGCATCGTTGAAATATGCAGGTACTGTAATAACTGCTTTCGTTACTGCTTCACCTAAATAAGCTTCAGCTGATGCTTTTAAGTTTTGAAGAATGATTGCAGAGATTTCTTGTGGAGAAAAATCTTTGCCTTCAATGTTTTCTTTATGAGTAGTACCCATATGACGTTTAATTGACATGATTGTGTTAGGGTTTGTAATAGCTTGACGTTTTGCTACTTCCCCAACTTGGCGCTCACCATTTTTAAACGCAACAACTGACGGAGTTGTACGTCCACCCTCTGGGTTCGGAATTACTTTTGGCTCTCCACCTTCTAATACTGCTACACAAGAGTTCGTTGTACCTAAGTCAATACCAATAATTTTACTCATTGCATGTTCCTCCTAAAATCTACAAAAGTTATCTTTTAGTATTTTAATTTTATATTTATATTAGCGTCTAAATAGACGCAAGTATGATTACTCGTTTACTTTAACCATTGATGGACGGATTACTCGATCCTTTAGTTTATAGCCTTTTTGAAATTCTTGTAGAACTTCATTAGATGGTTTAGAAGCATCACTTTCTTGCATAACAGCTTGATGGAAATTCGGATCGAATTGTTCACCAAGTGCTGGGATTTCTTCTACTCCTTCTTTCTTAACAGCTTCAACTAACAAGCGATAAACCATTTCCATACCTTGTTTTAAAGAAGCGGTTTGCTCTTCTGTTGCTTCAACTTGTAATGCGCGTTCGAAATTATCTAGTACTGGTAATAAATCAGATACTAAGCTTTGAGCACGATAAGTCATTAAAGCTTGTTGGTCTAAAAGTGCACGACGCTTATAATTTTCGAAGTCAGCATGTAGACGTAAGTATTTATTTTCCTTCTCATCTACTTCAGCACGAAGCTTTGAAAGCTCATCATCAATCGAATCAACTACTTCAGATTGTTCTTCTGTTTTTTCTTCTGTAAAGATTGAAGGCTCTTCAACAGTAGTTTCTTCATTCACTACTTCATCATTTACAGCTTCATCATTTAAAAGTTCTTCCTGACGTTCTGTCATGTCACCTTCACCTCCTAATTTTTTATATGTAATCCATTGTTTCTTTTCACAATGGATTTATTCAACATCCTTAGATGAAAATAATAAATTCAATTGTCCTGTGATTAAATGCATTAATGAAATTACTCGAGAATACTCCATTCGAGTTGGGCCTAATACTGCAATTGTACCAATTTGATCTTCACCTAAAGAGTAGGTTGCGCTAATGATACTTACATTTTCTAATCCAGACTTTTCATTTTCTTTACCAATCTTGACACTTAAACCCATCTGTTCAAACGGAATAATACTTTTTAGTTCATCTTGCTTTTCGATCATGTTTAACAATGCTTTCATTGTCTCAACATTATGAAATTCAGGTTGTGCTAAAATATTTGTTTTTCCACTTAAAAACAGTTTTTGTTCAATCGGTACGTCAATAGTGCCACCAATCATCTTAATAACACTTTCATAATTTGAAATATGCGAACGTAAGATCATTGCAATTTCCTTATAAAGCTTGTCATTTATTTGATGAATTGGAACATTTACTAGTCGCTCATTTAAAATATTTACCATTTTTTCAATATCACTCATCGATACACCAGGTGGTATTGTAACTGTTCGATTTTTAACAATCCCTGTGTCAGTTACAATAATTGATACGGCTGTATTAGGTCCTATTGGAATTAGCTGAATATTTTTAACCCTATTTTCAGTAACCTTTGGACCGAGTGCAATTGTTGTGTAATTTGTTAAATCAGATAATATATCAGCCGAATTTTTAACTAGCTTTTCTATTTCAAAAATACGCTCGGCAAAAATACCTTTTATCGAACGAACTTCATCGTCATTAACAAGCTGTGGTGATAACAAATGGTCTACATAAAAACGATACCCTTTTTCAGAAGGGATTCGACCCGCAGAGCTATGAGGCTTTTCAATATATCCAAGTTCCTCCAAATCAGCCATCTCATTTCGTATCGTCGCTGAACTAAATGAAATACCTTCTTTTTTAGATAAACTTCTTGAACCTACAGGTTGTGCCATGCGAATAAAGTCATCGATAATAATTTGTAGTATCAATAACTGTCTTTCAGTCAACATGTTTATCACCTCTATTAGCACTCTTGTCTAGTGAGTGCTAAATATATTATTAACTTAACAAATCCTTTTTACTATGTCAAGAGAAGTGCAAAGGATTAAAAAGGAACTGAGGAAAAGTTAATTTCCTACCTTTCCCAACGTCCACCTAAATTAAAAATGCTTGAAATACTTCATTTCCTAGAAGTTTTCCTTTATGAGTTAGTCTAAGGAATTCTCCATTCATCTCAACTAATCCATCTTTATTTAGTTTTTCTATTACATTCGGAAATACTTCATTAAAGTTTGAACCAAATTTTTCTTGGAATTTTCTTTCCGATACTCCTTGCATTTTTCGCAAACCTAAAAACATTTCTTCTTCCATTTTTTCTTGCTCAGTTACTGTATGTTCATGTACAATCGGCACACCAGCCTCATCAATCAATTGAAAATATTTCTTTAACGGACCAGCATTTGAATATCGAATTCCATTTATATATCCATGTGCACCAGCACCAAATCCAAAATATTCATCATTATTCCAGTAAACAAGATTATGCTTACTTTCAAGGCCATTCTTTTCAAAATTGCTGATTTCATATTGATGAAAACCTTTTTCTTCTAAATACTTCATTAAAAAGTCATACATAGCTGCTTCATCTTCTTCAGGAGCCGGCTTAAGCTTGCCCCTATTCATTTCTATGTAAAAAACTGTTTTCGGTTCAATAATTAATGAATACGCTGAAATATGCTGAATTGGTAACTCCATCGCTTTATCCAATGAATCAACGAATTGTTCCATCGTTTGACCTGGCAGGGCATACATTAAATCAAGATTAATATTATCAATTCCAACCGCTTTCGCTGTTTGAATGGCTTCTTCTATTTCATTAGGTGAATGAGTTCGTCCAATTTTTTTAAGTAGACCTTCATCAAATGTTTGTGCCCCAAAGCTAATTCGATTCACTCCACCATCTTTTAAAATTTGTAGCTTTTCTTTTGAAATTTCATTAGGATTACTTTCAAAAGTCATTTCAATTCCTTTTTTTCCTTTTATGATATGGTTGTTAATCATATCAACTAACACTTGAGTTTGATCTAATGTTAATGCAGTTGGCGTACCTCCGCCTACAAAAACTGTTTTCAAGTCAGTTATCGGATTTCTATTTAAACTTTCAATAATTTCTTTCTCCAGATATTCTAAATATTGATCAACCGGCTGACGGTCCATCATAAATTTATTAAAGTCGCAGTAGTAACAAATCTGCTGACAAAATGGTATATGAATATAAACGGAAGATGCCATACCTTCTCCTCTTTTCTATGTAACGAAAAGCCCCTGATCCGATACCATCTTAGGTGCAGATTCAGGGACTTTTGCTGATTTTAACTTTTTTGATTGTATATCTTCTTAAAATATTTGTCTAATTAATAGCTTTAGTATCATTAATCAGTATTAATTGTTTTTTTGTTTTTATTCACTTCTTACGTTCTGTTAAAAAATTAAATATTATTACAAGCTGTTTTAAAAAAATTGTCAATTATTCAACCATATTTCCAATCAAGGAAGCTGTTTGATGTTGATTTCCACTACAGGATTCTCCCTTTCCATGGGGCGAGATTCTTGAGCCTTCTCGGCGGCACCTGCGGGGTCTTTAGCCTTCCCACATCTCCCATAGGTCGAGAACCCCTCCGTTCCAATCAACTTATTCAAAATAAAAAAGCATGGAATAACGAACCATACTAACTCTAAAAAAGCCCAATAACCGAATTTGGTTATTGGGCTTTTCTCAAGAAATCAATTATAAATTGTTTCCTTAGTCATCCATACGTAAAACAGCCATAAACGCTTCTTGTGGAACTTCAACAGATCCAACAGCTTTCATTCGCTTTTTACCTTCTTTTTGCTTATCTAATAGCTTACGTTTACGTGAGATATCCCCACCGTAACATTTAGCTAATACGTTTTTACCCATTGATTTGATTGTTGAACGAGCAACAATTTTTTGTCCGATTGCCGCTTGAACTGGTACTTCGAACTGTTGTCTTGGGATAAGCTCTTTTAGTTTTTCAACGATAATTTTACCACGATCGTAAGCAGAATCTCTGTGAACGATAAATGATAAAGCATCTACTTGCTCACCATTTAATAAAATATCCATTTTCACAAGTTTAGACTCTTTATATCCAATTAATTCATAGTCAAATGACGCATAGCCTTTTGTACTTGATTTTAATTGGTCAAAGAAATCATAAACAATTTCAGATAATGGAATTTCATAAGTGATTGAAACACGATTTGCATCTAAATACTGCATATCGATAAAGTTTCCACGTTTCTTTTGGCAAAGCTCCATGATTGCCCCAACATAATCATTTGGCACCATGATTTTTGCTTTTACATATGGCTCTTCCACTCGATCAATTGATTGAGGGTCAGGCATATGTGCCGGGTTATCAACTGTGATTGTTTCACCTTTTGTTGTGTAAACACTATATATAACACTTGGTGCTGTTGTAATTAGGTCAATTTTAAATTCTCGTTCAATACGCTCTTGAATGATTTCCATGTGTAATAATCCTAAGAATCCACAACGGAAACCAAAACCTAAAGCTTGAGAAGTTTCTGCTTCAAATTGAAGTGCTGCATCATTTAATTGAAGTTTTTCTAAAGCATCACGTAAGTCATTGTATTTAGCAGTATCAATTGGATATAAACCACAGAATACCATCGGGTTCATTTTACGGTAACCAGCAAGTGGCTCTGTTGCAGGATTTTCTGCTAAGGTAATCGTATCACCAACACGTGTATCTCCAACATTTTTAATTGAAGCAGTAAGGAAACCTACATCCCCAACTGTTAGTTCTTCTCTTTGAGTTGTACGTGGAGTGAACACACCAGCTTCAACAACTTCAAACTCTTTTCCAGTAGCCATCATCTTAATTTTTTGACCAACCTTAACCGTTCCTTCGACGATACGAATATACGCTACAACTCCACGGTATGGATCGAATAATGAATCAAAAATAAGTGCTTTTAATGGTGCATCTGGATCACCAGTAGGAGCTGGTACTTTTGCAACTACTTGCTCTAAAATTTCTTCAATACCGATTCCAGCTTTTGCAGAAGCTAATACCGCTTCAGAAGCATCTAAACCAATTACTTCTTCAACTTCTTGGCGTACTCGTTCTGGATCAGCACTTGGTAAGTCAATTTTATTAATAACTGGTAAGATTTCTAAATCATTATCTAATGCTAAATATACGTTTGCTAATGTTTGAGCTTCGATCCCTTGTGCAGCATCTACTACTAAGACTGCCCCTTCACATGCTGCTAAACTACGAGAAACCTCATAAGTAAAGTCTACATGTCCTGGAGTATCGATTAAATGAAGAATATACTCTTCACCATTTTTCGCTTTATATTGTAACTGCACAGCATTTAATTTTATGGTAATTCCACGTTCACGCTCTAAATCCATTGAGTCTAATAGCTGAGACTTCATCTCACGCTGAGTTAATGCATTTGTTTTCTCAAGAATTCTATCTGCTAATGTAGATTTTCCATGGTCAATGTGTGCGATGATTGAAAAGTTTCTAATTCTCTTTTGTCTTTCTGACCTTGACTCTTTATTCATTTCATCACTCCTAAATTTCTCGACAGCATAGATAGTTTTGATTATATCAAAAAAACAGGGCAATATTCAATCTCTATTAGCAGTATATGTCGAATGAAGTTTAGAAGGTCTAATTAAAGCTATCAATAATTGAAGGAATTTTTTCAACAATCTTTACCCCTTTTTCAGTTACATACGTAACAAAACGGGAAAGTCCTTTACCAACAACTGTAAAGTAATTAAATGCTCCTAATCTTTCTAAATGATCTTCTCTAACTGCTAGTCCATCCTTTGTATAATCTTTTCCAAACAGTACTGGACCAGCCTTTCCATCTTCTTTTGAAATTTTTACCACATCATCGACATGATAGTAATCTGTCGATGTTACTTTACTAATTCCGCCTTTTGCAATTTGCATACAAGTTATAATCGTAATTGAAAAAATAATGATTAATGAAAAATACCTAAACGCATATCTCATTTGCTTCTCCTCATTTATGAAATATTAATGAGTATATGAGCCAATATTGTCTTGATTAATTTTAGAATGTAGTGCCGCATTCATACCGCCAGCAATTATATTTGCCATATCCTCTATAAATGTATCCACTTCTTTTGGTGTAACCATTAGGTTATGACCAAGTGGTGATAGTACTTCATGAATTAATTTACGTTTTTCATTTTCTTCAAGTGTTCCTACAATCCCCATAAATGCCATTCGTTCTTTTTCATTAGGCATATCTTCCTCGGTATACTTCTTCTTTTCACCAAATGCCATTCCTGAAGGGATTAGCGCTTTCGCTGGCTTGTCTCCTTCTTTTATCTCTCGTCCAAAATGTTTTAAAATGAAGTCAATTGTGTCACTTGTAATTGCAACAGCATCAACAACCGTCGGAACACCTATAGCAATTACGGGAATACCTAATGTTTCCTTACTCAATTCCTTGCGTTTATTTCCGATTCCAGAGCCTGGATGAATACCATTATCTGTTATTTGAATTGTTGTATTAACTCGTTCAATAGATCTTGCTGCAAGTGCATCAATTGCGATTACAAAATCTGGCTTAACTTTATCAATGACTCCTGATATGATATCGCTCGTTTCAATACCTGTGATTCCCATAACTCCTGGAGATAAGGCACAAACTGGACGATATCCATCTTGAACACTTTCTGGCTGCAATTCAAAAAGATGCTTTGTAACAACTAAATTTTCTACAACCATTGGCCCGAGTGCATCAGGTGTTACATTCCAGTTTCCTAACCCAACAACTAAACATGTTTGATCTTCTGTAATACCTAAATTTTTAATAAAAGCCGAAAACTCGTTTGCAAAAACTTTTTCAACCTTGTCTTGAAGATCAGTATCTTGCTCACGAATACCTTGAACTTGTAATGTTAAATAATTCCCTGGCTTCTTCCCGATTCTTTCAGATGCAGATTCTTTAATATGAACATGAGAAATACTCACACCATCAACTTCACGTTCTTTAACGATTAAGCCGGTAATTTCTTCCTTTGTTTGTTCACGCTCCTCAAGCATCTCTTTTGCTTCTACTGCTAAATCTGTTCGAACACTATATTGACTTAAATCTAACTCGCTCATCTATCTAGCCTCCACAATACTCATCGAAATTTAACAAGTCTTTTCTTAACTAGTTTAGCTAGATGTTACCATTTCTAAACGAGTAGTTTAATTTTCTTTTAAAAAGGCGAAAATAGCTTTATGAATTTCTATTGCCAAATGAGACTTGTTTTGATAAAATAAGTTTTGTTCTATTTGTGTTCGAGGGCAAATTTCTCGAATGCATTCGGGAGGTGAAAGGTATGCCAAATATTAAATCAGCTATTAAACGTGTAAAAACAGCTGAGGCTCATCGTGCTCACAACGCATCTCTTAAATCAGAAATGCGTACTGCTGTGAAAACTGTTGAAGCTTTAGTTACTAATAACGAAACTGAAAAAGCGCAAGAAGCTTTATTAAACGCTTCTAAAAAATTAGACAAAGCTGCTAACAGCAATCTAATCCATAAAAACGCTGCTTCACGTCAAAAGTCTCGTTTAGCTAAACAAGTTAACGCTATGAACGCGTAATGAATTAAATGGTGTCTCATTTGAGACACCATTTTTTCGTACAATTTTTAATTTAAAATAGCTTGTTACATTCTTCAATCATAAACTCCATATAACCTATTGCATCTTTTCTTCTTTTCAAAATCGATTTGTAAAAAGATTTTTTATTGTCGTTTCGTAATCTCATTGCCTCTTTAATAATCTTATGCCATCTATGTGGCACAGTCTTCAAAGCATATTCACCCGCTCCGACTTTCGAGGTAATATCTTTTTCTTTAAATGTATAATAAAGACGAGACACACCTAAAACGCCCCACTCAATACTCCTAACACTAACAAACAAACTTAAATAGTTTATATTAGTGAACTTCTGACTGTTTTTTACCCAATTAAGCCAATAAGAATTTAGATTTTCTCTCATATCAAATTGTAAGATTTCCCAGTTTATCGAAAGATCTAACTCTTCAATATTTATACCTTTTACTGTAATGCTGTATTTTTTTAATTGAAAAACATCTATGGAGTTCTTTTCAAACTTTTTAAACCCATGACACTTCCCATCATTGAATCGAATACTTAAAACTCCATCTTCATTTAAGGAAAGAAAATCTTTTGTACTTATATACCATCCGTCCAAAATGGTTTTAGAGTACTTTCTTTGCATATCCCGATGAATTTCTTTTAGGATTTTCAAATCTTTTTCAGTTACTTGACGATTTACAACAGCAATAAAATCGATATCGCTAATCCCATTCTTAAATGCACCTAATGTAGACGAACCATAAAGATAATACGAATGAAGAAAATTAGGTAATTTCAATTCAACGGTATCTAAGTATGTATTTAACACTCTATTTATATCATTAGGAATTCCCTTCATTCACCCTACCCTCCATAAATTTTTATTATTTTTAAGAATTTGTTCACTATATAAAAAGGCAGTCCAAATTTAATAAAAATGGTCTGCCATATTTTGCTATATATTTTTATAAACGATTATCAATTATTATTCCGGTTTTATTTATTTAACTGAAGAATCAACATTTCAAGGATCAAAATTTTATCACCTTGACCAGTCTTCATTTTATAATCAACTTCAGCAATTAATCTAATTGCTTCTTTCAACTCACTAACTTGGAAGTTATTTGCTTGCTTTTGTCCATAAAATACTCTACCAGGTGATACTCCAACTGATGAAGCAATTTGATTATTGGAATATCCGCTACTTGAAAATTGTTTTATTCCGTACAACAATCTAAATTGACTAGCTAATAATGCTACAATTTTTATTGGCTCTTCACCTATATATAATAATTCATGAAGGATTTTTAGTGCATCAGTCGTCTGTCTAACTGCTGTCTTTTCTATAAGTGAAAAAACATTTTGCTCAATCGTTTTTGCAACCATCATTTCTACAAGGTCTTCGGTTACTTCTCCTTCGTTTCCAATAAATAATTGAAGCTTCTCACATTCAAGTTTTAAAATTGATAAATTATTTCCAACTAGTAGCTTTAATTTTTCAATAGCCTCTTTAGTAATTGTTACATTTCCAATGAATTGTTCTTTAATCCAACCATCTAAATTATTCACTTCAACCGGGTGGCATTCAACTAACTCAACTTGTTTTTTTAATGCTTTTGTGACCTTTTTTCGCTCGTCCAACTTTTCATAAGGAGCAATAAAAACAACAGTTGTAAAGGGAGCTGGATTATCAATATAATCAAATAACGGCTCGATATCTTGTACAATTTTTTCCTTTTGAGCTGTTAAAAAAACACATGATTTTATAATAATGACTTTATTCCCACCAAAAAATGACGGTGTTTGAGCGTCCTCTAAAGCTTCACTTAAATAAGCCTCTTTTAAATCATACGTTTGATAGTTAAAGTCATCGACTTCTCCTTGTAAAGCCGCTTTCACGATTAAGTTTTCTGCTTCTTGAAGTAAAAAATCTTCAGTACCAACCAATAAATACATTGGAGACACATTCTTTTTCAATTTTTTATGTAAATCATTAATCATGTTTTGCTCCCCTACACTAATTTTCTTTATACAGTATAACATGTCCTACATGAGAAGGAAGAGATTAGTAAATACTAATCTCTAATTTATATTAACGTTTTAAATAAAGATCCGGTTTCTTTATTTAAAACGGTATAACTAAAACAAACATACTATGGATTTTTTAGTTATATTGATTTATACTAAAATTGTGAATTAGGAGGGGTTATTTGTGAATACATTTGAAAAAAACGTTCAAAGTAAGCGTAATGATTCTACAGATTCAGGCGTTGGCTTTGCTGTTTCATTTGGTTTCTTCGCTACTCTATTTATCATCGCAACGATTGTAGAATTCGTTGCACGATAATACATAGAATCAAATGGTGAGACTGCCTTGGCAGTCTTTTTATTTTTTTATTAATTTCTGTTCTTTTCTTTACGGTATGCTTTAAACACATAAAGGGTACCTTGACCACTTTTAAATTCATAAGTTATTGCGCCATTTTTATCAGTTCGTAGGATTTTAACATTATTTTTCTGTAGTCGACTAAGTACTTCTTGCTTCGGATGACCATAACGATTTTTTGTACCAACTGAGATAATACCAACTTTAGGCGAAACTGCCTTTAATAGCTCCTCAGAAGTCGATGTATTACTGCCATGATGCCCTATTTTTAAAACATCTACCTTTATATGTTTGTATTTAGAGATGAGCTCAATTTCACCACTTTCATCTAAATCACCCGTAAACAACCAGCTCTTCCCACCTATGTTTGATTTAATTACAATTGATCCATGGTTTTCCTCTCCTTTATAGTTTTTAATTGGAGAAATAACCTCAAAATAATTGCGACCTACTTTCCACTTCTTTCCTTCACTTATTTTCTTCACCTCAATCCCTTTATTAATTGCTAAAGTAATTCTTTCTTTTTCTGCTTCTGTAAATGTATGTTTGTTACCGACGATTAATTGTTTTACATGGAAAGATTGCAATACTTCTAGCCCTCCACCAATATGATCGATGTCACCATGTGTGAAGATTAATTTATCTATTTTACTTATTCCCTCTCCTTTTAATATTGGTATTAAAATATCGCTACCAGTAGAAAAAGGCTTTTTACGCTTCATCCAATCTTCTTCATTAATAATTAGTTTACCACCGGTATCAATTACATAGTTCCCCTTATTAAATGGCAGTTTAATAAGAATACAATCACCTTGTCCTACATCAATGAACATAACTTTTCCGATTGGATTAATAAAAGGGAAAAATAAATGTCCAATGATAAGAATGAAAAATCCAATTACACAATTAATAAATAGTTTCTTTTCTTTTTCAGATTCCATGAAATATAAAATTAAAAATATTAGCATTATATAGAGAAACAGAATCTCCCTTGACGGGTGTGTAAAAATTAATTTAATAAATGGTAATTGCATACAAAAACTAAGTAATTCATCTGACAAATTAATGAAAAACGTTAAAAGCATTGTAAAATAAACACTTATAGCTGGTGTTATTAAACTAAGACTAAAACAAATAATACAGAGTGGCATAACGATAAAACTGATAAATGGGATGAAGATTAAGTTGATAAAAATGCTATAAGGGGACAGTTCGTGAAAATTATAAAGTAATATAGGTATGGATACTAATTGAGTAATACCCGAAGTAAATAAGGCTTTGGCATACCATGTTTTATAATTCAAGATCTGCTTACTCGTTAAAATAAGCACAAAACTTGTCACAAAGGAAAATTGAAAGCCTAGATCATCTATGTAATTTGGTCTTATCAATAACATCACTATACAAGAAAGATATATGAGCGAAGTTAGATCCACTTTTATTTTTGCTAGTCTAAATATGCAAACTAAAGCCCCAATAATAACTGCCCTTACTACTGACGCTGATGCGCCTGCTAAAAAGCCATACGTAATAATACAAACAATGGTTATAAATAAACTAGTTTCTTTCGTTACACCTACTCTAATTAATAAAAAATAAATGCAAAGACTCAATAAACTAATGTGTGAACCACTAATAGCAAGTAAATGAACAATGCCTACAATCTGATATTGAGATTCTGTTTCTACGTTCATTTTTGAGCGATCACCAAATAATAGAGCATTTATATACCCTTCTGTAATGGAATCAAAATGCTCCTCAACATAGTTAGTTAAAGCTTGTCTGTTATAAACTATAGATTGAAGTAATGTTCGAGTTCCATTTTTACATTTCAGTAAACTATTTGGATCAGTTGTAATAGTCCACTGAATCCCTTGGTTTAATAAATATTTTTGATAATTAAATAAGTATGGGTTCGAATTTTTTTGAGGTAGATCAACATCACCAGTAACATCGCAAATCTCACCAATTTGTCGGTTTTGAAATACTTTTAATTGGTCTTTAGAATTAGCAAAGCTACTAAGTAAGACTTTTTGATTAGTAAGTTTAAATGTAAAAGAAATTTTATTTCCATCTATTATGGGGGAAGAAATAATTACACCTCGAACACTCTGAGCAGGTTTTGGGTTAGGAGAATTTATTATATTATTTTGTAAAAAACATATTAATGAGGTAATTAGGATCGAAATTAGACAAGTAAATAGAATTGACCATTTTCTTTTCATAACTAAAAATAAACTTAGAATAAGTAAAATCAATAAATAAATCAAATTATAATCTTTAAAAAGGACTGTTGTAATTATTTGTACGATAACTATATAAGCTAGATAAATACTCATTATAAATTATCGAATTAAAATAAATGGAGTCATTTGTTCAAGCGATTTTTTGCCAATTCCATTTACTGCATCTAATTGTTCAACTGAAGTTAGTGGCCCATTAGATTCAATATAATCTAAAATATTTTTTGCTTTTGTTGGACCAATTCCAGGTATTTTTTCTAATTCTGATTGTGTTGCATGATTAATATCAATTGCTACATTTTTTTCAGTATTATTATTAGTCGAAGCCATCGAAGCCGAAACACCCTCTGTTTCTTCACCAATCAATGGTACATAGATTACCATCTCATCAGAAACTTTTTCAGCTAAATTTACTTTATTCACATCCGCTTTCTTTTGAAATCCTCCTGCTAATTTGATTACATCAATAACTCGATCTCCTTCCTTGCATTCAATGACACTTGGCTTTTGAATTGCACCTTTTACATCAACCATGAAAACTTTTGATTGAGCTGGTGCACTGATTTCTTTGTTAGACTCGGTTTTCTTTTCTTCATCGTCCCTTTTTTCATGAGATCGATTTGCAAAAACAACCTCATTTTTACGCTCAGTTTGATAATAATTTACTATTAGAACTACTACAATTAATAGACAGAACCAAACTAGTTTATTGTGAATTAACTTTTTCATTTTCGTCCTCCGTTTTAACTTATATCATTATTTTCGACTTTTCATCATATAGTGTAGGAGAGAATGTATGCAAAGGAAGGGATGTACTCATGAACGTAGGCATCATAGGTACAGGAAATATGGGAACTATCTTGCTTAATGGATTTATAAAGTCGATTGCCTTGAAGCCCTCCCAGTTAACAATTACAAACCGTTCAATGTATAAAGCTTATGAGCTAAAAAATATATATCCTGATTTAAATGTTGTTGAGACAGCAAAAGAAGTCATCACCTCTTCAGAAATTGTAATCGTATGCGTAAAACCATTAGAAATACAACCATTACTTTCATCTTTACAAAAATATTTCACAAAAAAACATTGTGTTATATCGATTACAAGTCCAATAAATGTCGATCAATTAGAAGCCATTTTACCTTGTCAAGTTGCAAGAGTTATTCCTAGCATAACTAACCAAGCATTGAGTGGTGTTACTTTAGTTAATTTCGGAAAAAGGTGTACAGCCAAAAATAAGGAGCAAATTATCGAGCTATTTTCGAAAGTCTCTAAACCTGTTATGATTTCAGAGGATATTACAAGAGTCTCGTCTGATATCGCAAGCTGTGGACCGGCATTTTTTAGTTACTTACTCCAAAAATTTATTGATGCAGCTGTATGTCAAACATCCATTTCAAAAGAGCAAGCAACGATTTTAGCAGAAGAAATGATTATTGGGTTTGGAAAACTCATTGAACAAAAACATTTTACGCTTGAAACTCTTCAAGAAAAGGTATGTGTAAAAGGCGGAATTACTGGTGAAGGAATCAAAGTACTTGAAGCCCGAGTTGGGGACTTATTTGAAGAAATCTTTGAAAAAACACATAATAAATTTGATCAAGAAATCGAACGGGTTAAGGAGCAGTTTTGATTAACTTGTTGCTAATTGTACTTGTTTATTCAATTGCACACAAAAATACAAAATTAAATTTTATAAGGTTAATAAAGCAAAAAACCCTTTAAGAAAAAGAGTTTTCTTATAAGGGTTTTTTATTTTTTCATTGCTATAAAAAAGATTCGCTCAGACATTTCTTCTACCGACTCATCAAAATCAGCAATGATTTCTTTTATTTCAAATCCATTTTCATTCAACCATGTTTTATACGTATTGATTGGATATGTTCGTTGATTGTGATATTCCTCAAAACGTTCATATAGATCACGATGTTCATCTTTCATAAAAAAAACTAAATCATGTTCAACACTTAAAGGTTGTTCGCCTTGTGTACAAGACCAAACTAAGCTTAACTCTGCATCATCAATAAAAAATGTCTCTTCAGCAAATATTTCTTCGATTTTATAAGACGAATGTACATCAAATAAAAACAAACCATTTTCTTTTAAACTTTCATGTACATTACGAAATGTTTGTTTTACTTGAACTTCCGTTTCTAAATAATTAAGTGAATCACAGAAAATCGTTACACAATCTAACTCATTAAATCCTTCTAGTTCAACCATATTTTGTTGAAAAAAAGGTATATTTACTTTTTCCTGTTCGGCTTTTGCCATCGCAACACTTAACATTTCCTCAGATAAATCAACCCCACTAACTGAATAGTTCAATTTTGATAAAAGAATCGGTAAAGTTCCTGTACCACACCCAATATCTAAAATTTCAGGTTGATTTACATCATACTTTTGAAACACATTTTTTAAGAATTCGACCCATCTTTCATAAGGGACATCATTCATTAATTGATCATACAAGTACGCGAAGCGATTGTATGTCATGAAAGAATTTCTCCGTATACATCAAGAGATGGTGCATCTCCCCAAAGCTTTTCTAAGTTATAATAATTTCTTTCGTCACGATGGAAAATATGAACAACAACATCACCGATATCGACTAAAACCCAACGAGCTTCGTCAAATCCTTCAAGACGTTTTACATCTTTACCATGTTGATATGCTTGATCTTTTACTTCTCTAGCAATTGCTTGAACTTGCTTATCTGAATTACCTTGGCAAATAATGAAATAATCTGCAATTGAAGAGATTCCCTTCATATCTAATACAACTAAATCTTCAGCTTTCTTGTCGTCTGCTGCTTTTACTGCTAAGATCATTAATTCTTTTTCATTCATTTTTTTGTTCCCCCTGGCTTTGAACTTGCTTTAAAATTGAGTTATATGTTTTAACCGTTAATGGGTAGACTGTTTGTTCTTTATTGATCAAAAATGTAATCGTATTTTTTAATGCGAATAATAAAGCTCGGTCCAAATTTTGTTCGGCTAATTCACGAGCTTCTTCCACACCAGGAAAGTTACGATTAGGTTCAATATAGTCTGCTACATATATTATTTTATCTAATAAATTCATCTCTTTATGACCACTTGTATGGTATTTGATTGCTCGTAAAATTTCTTTATCATCAATTCCATATTCATGTTTTGTAAGAAATGCACCAACAGGAGCATGCCAAAGTTCTTTATTATACTTTAAAAGCTTTAGTGAAAGTTCATTTTCTTCCATAATTGCTTTTAACTCTTTAATCGGCATGCATTTTGCGACATCATGGAAAATTGCAGCTAACTCTGCTTTTTTTACATCCGCACCATATTTTTCGGCAAGTCTAACTGCAGTTTCCATCACACCAATAGTATGTGTAAAACGCCCGTTCGTTAGTTTTTCTTTTACATATGAAAGTGCTTTTTGTTTATCCATTAATCCGCTTCTCCTCTAATTAACGGTATTTAACTTATTAAGGTAATACGATTGTTTTATTTTCTTCTGACTCTTTATATAAAACAACAGTATGTCCAATTACTTGTACTAGTTCAGCATCTGTACCTTCAACTAGTTGATCTGCTATTTCATAACGGTCCTCATCACAGTTTTGAAGTATACTTACTTTTAAAAGCTCTCTTACTTCAAGTGCTTCTGAAATTTGCTTAACCATATTTTCATTAACTCCACCTTTACCTACTTGAAAAATAGGGTTTAAGTGATGAGCTTTTGAGCGTAAAAATCTTTTTTGTTTACCTGTTAACATTTTGTTCCTCCAAGTTTTCTTTCTAATAATGAATAAGCATCAATTGTATTAGGAAAAATTCCTGTCCACTCTTGAAATGCTAATGCTCCTTGATAAATAAACATCGGTAATCCATTTTGTATAGCTACATTTCTTTCTTCAGCTTCTTTTAAGAATACTGTTTTAAACGGGCTATAAATTAGATCCGATACAATTGCATTTGGTGATAAATTAGTTAGTGCTAAAGGAGTGCTATTTTCGTTTGGCTTCATTCCAACCGAAGTCGTTTGAATAATTAGCGAAAATCTTCCTAGTTGTTCTTCAGCCTCTTGAATTGAAATAATATTAACTTCATTCATCAACTTACCATCTAAGAGCTCTTTTGCTTTTTCTACCGTTCGGTTTGTAACGGTAATACGCTTAACTCCTAAGTGTAGTAGGCTATAAAGAATTGCTCTAGCAGCACCGCCTGCACCAATAATTAAAATAGTTTCTTCTTCAATCGGTTTTTCCAAAACATAAGATAGACCTCTAATATATCCAATACCATCAGTATTTTTACCCAATAATTTTCCATCTTTATTGATAACCGTATTAACAGCTCCAATTGCTTTTGCTAATGGATCAATTTCATCTAAATACTGCATTACTTCTACTTTAAGTGGTGCTGTTACATTAAATCCTTTAACAGTTGAACGAAACTCTGTCATAACTGATTTTAATTCTGTTATCCCAACTTCTTTTGCAGAATAGTGACCTGAAATATGATTAGAGAGAAACCATTCATTATGCATAGTTGGTGACATTGAATGACCAATCGGCTGACCGATTACATAGTATTGGTCTTTCATTTCTCTTTAGCCCCCAAAATTATTCTTATATAATAGAATTACGAAGTGTTACAGCTACACCTTTTGGTACATAAGCAACTATTTTAGCACCTGGGTCATTCACTGTAATCCATCCTAATCCTGAATAAACTATATCAGTTTTAGCATCTTTTATCATAAATTCATGCCTTACTAATTTAGGTAACTCATTAATTTGTTCTCCATATGGTGGAACTAATAATTCACCAGCTTGTCTTTCATATAATTCATCTGCATTTTCTTGTTTTGTACGATGAATTGATAATTCGTTTGAGAAATGACATGTAAAAGAACGTCTTCCACCTTCTAAATAATCAAAGCGAGCTAATCCACCAAAGAATAATGTTTGACCTTCATTTAATTGATAAACCATCGGCTTAATTTCTTTTTTAGGTGTAATGATTTTTAAACCTTTTTTATCAACAAAATGAGCCATTTGATGATGATTAATGATTCCAGGAGTATCGATTAAATCACTATGTTCATCAAGTGGGATTTGAATTAGGTCAAGTGTTGTACCCGGAAAGTGAGATGTTGTAATGATATTACTACTCTCTTCACTATAACGTTTAATCATAGTATTTATAAATGTTGATTTTCCAACATTTGTACAACCTACTACATATACATCCTTGCCTTCACGATACTTCTCAATACTTTCTGCTAATTCATCAATACCAGTGCCTTTAACTGCACTAACTAAATGAACACCTACTGGCACTAGCCCCCAGCGTTTTGCAGTTCCACTCATCCATTGAGTAAGTTTATTTTTCTTAACTGATTTTGGAATTAAATCTGCTTTATTTCCAACTAATAAAATTTTATTGTTACCAACAAATCGATTGATCCCATTTAACCAACTACCAGAAAAATCAAATACATCAACTACTTTTATGACTAGACAGTCTTTTGTACCAATTCCATTTAAAATACGAATAAAGTCAGAATCAGTTAACTCCACATCTTGAATCTCATTATAGTTTTTTAAACGGAAACAACGTTGACAAATAATTTCCTCTTTTTCTAATGAAGATGGAGGTGCATATCCAAGCTTTTCTTTATCCTCAGTTTGAATTTCAACTCCACAACCAATACATCTTATTTCTGTATGACTCACTTTTTATCCTCCCACTGTAGCAATCCTTGCTTTCTTAATGAAGAAAGAATTCTACGCTCTACCATTCGATTAAATCTTGTCCAAATACCATCCGTACTCGCAACCGGAACTACTAAAATCGTGTGAATCCCTTGACGATTACCACCAAATACGTCCGTAAGTAATTGATCACCAATCATTACAACTTCAGTCGGTTTTAAATTCATTTGTTTATAAGCCTTCTTATATGAAGTAGCCAGTGGCTTGCGTGCTCGATGAATAAATGGAATGCCTAGAGGGTCGCAAAATTTCCCAACACGTTCAGCATTGTTATTTGATACAACTGTAATTTTAATCCCAGCATCATCCATACCTTTAAACCATTTTGTTAATTCAGGGGTTGCTAGTGGTCTATGCCATTCTACTAACGTATTATCTAGATCCGTAATGATCCCCTTTATTCCTAAGCCTTTTAGATGCTCAGGCGTAATTGCATAAACATTATTAACAGTTTCACTCGGTAAAAATTTATTAAACATTATTACACCTCGATATATTCTATAAATCGTTCGACAAATAACTACAACCATTTAAACTGTGGATAAATCTATACACATTATCCTTAGTCCTATAACATACTTTTTCAGAAAATATAAACAATTTACCCACAAGTTATCCACTTATTTCTGTGGATAAACGAACGGTTGTTCTCTTTTTAAAAATTTGATACATTAAGTTTACAAAGAAATTAAAAAAATTCTAATCACTCGGAGGTGAACGCCCAACCGGGCAAAAAATATGTACAAATTAAATGATGAGTTGTTACTTGAGTCATACAAAAAAGCTCTTGGTTTGCAGCTAGATCCGGCCTTCATTTATTTAATTGAAAAAGAAATTAAACGAAGAGGACTAGATTTCTATATAAAAAAAACATCTTAATCATTTTTATTATTTTCAATATACGCAAATAATACAAGTGAAATTAAAATACAAGTACTCTTTACAATAACAGAAAAAGAACCATCTTTCTATACGATGGCTCTCATTTCGTGAAAAAAAGTGCATACTTTTATTATTTTTAATATAATTTACCAAGATTTTGACCAACTCTTATCGCATGTCCAGACTGTAGTTTCTCATTCGGTGTAAAACTATTTGCTTCAAAAAGTAAAACAACCGTAGATCCAAAAGAAAAATAACCTACCTCTTCACCTTTTTTTAATTGTTTTTCTTTTTTAGTTACGACGATTGTATTAACAAACATCGCACCAACTTTAATCATCGCAATATGTTTATTATTATCATTGCATAATACTTCTGAAACAATGCGATAATTTTTTGAAAGTGGATCTTTACCATACGTTAAACCTGCTTTATTAACAGGATAAGATTTAGAACCTAATTCAAATTGAGAAACAACTTCGCCTTCAATCGGACTATGCATACGATGATAATGGCTAGGACTTAAATACAACACCATATAATAACCCTCATCATACTTATCTGCCATTTCCTTTGAACCTAACATATCAATAATGCTATATGTTTTTCCTTTAACGACAAATTTAATATCCATTTCAATTTTCCCACATGACTCTAACACACCATCTACTGGACAAGCTAATTCACTTACACCAGCATGAATCGGTCTAGCATTTTGCTTTAATTCCCTAGTAAACAATGCATGTAATGAAGAAAAAGAAGTTTCTTTACTCTCATCCATATTTAAATTAAACGCTTTAATATACGGCTTAATAAATAGCTTACTCAATCTAGAAGTAGAAAACCTACGCAAAAGACCTGAAGTAAAACGATTATTGGTCAATTCAATAAACAAACGATAAAAACTCTGTTTCATCTATGTACCCCTAACTCAAAATATATATATAATTTATAACACATTATATCAAAACTAACAAAACCCAAAATAAAGCCCACAGTAGTTTATTTTATCTTTAATCTAGCACTAATTTAATGAATTTAAACTCAAGATTGAAGCTTTTGAATCGAATATTTTAAACTA
This sequence comes from Bacillus sp. AFS017336, assembly GCF_002555445.1. NCBI lineage: Bacteria > Bacillati > Bacillota > Bacilli > Caryophanales > Bacillaceae > Bacillus > Bacillus sp. AFS017336. The sequence continues at coordinate 46,553 of NZ_NUCO01000003.1, read as the reverse complement.
ATCTATTCATTGCACCTACTATACCCTAAACCCATGATCTTGTACTATTGTCTCCCTGCACTTCCTATACTCTATGTCTTGAACTAATCTTCTTGTTACAAATAATTCACACTAAGTTCACATTGGACTGATAGAATACTTACGTAATATACATTAGGAGGTTGCCTATCTTGAAAGAACTAAGCTTAGGTGAATGGACTAACACACTTTTAATATATAAATTTGCGTTAGATGAAATCAATACTAAAATTAAAATATTAAATGAAGAATTTACTTTAACTCATAATCATAATCCAATTGAACACGTAAAGTCTCGATTAAAAAAACCTGAAAGTATAATGGAAAAGCTTGAGCGTAAGGGATTAGAATTAACAAACGATAATCTAGAAAAATATATAAATGATATAGCTGGGGTTCGTATTAGTTGTTCATTTATTAGTGATATTTATATGATCTATGAACTTTTAAAGCAGCAAGATGACATTTATATAATAGAAGTAAAAGATTATATTAAAAATCCTAAATCAAATGGATATAAAAGTTTTCATATGATTATTGAAATCCCAATTTTCCTTGCATCTGAAACAAAAAGGGTAAAAGTAGAGATTCAAATTAGAACTGTTGCGATGGACTTTTGGGCAAGCCTTGAACATAAGATTTTTTATAAATACAATAAAAAGGTTCCAAAAGAAATAATAGATAGTTTGAATGAAGCTTCTGCAACCGTAAATTCATTAGACTTTAAAATGGAGAGGATTAGGGATCAAGTTGAGCAATTGAATTGAATCGAGCAGGATTAAAGAAAACAAGGTATATCAGTATACCTTGTTTTCTTCATGTTTTTATCAGTACTTTTCGATAGCAACTAGCAAAAACCAATCATTTTATAAATAAAATGGAGAACATAAATACAATTAGAAAATAGCAAAATAAATATGATGATAAGAACAATACTTGTGCAAAAATAAACTTAAAAATATTGTTCGTAAAGCGATCTGATCGCAAAAAATTTATGCATCCAAAGATTAAAATAATTAGAAAGAAAATAAGTATACTATCTGATACAAAAAAGCTTTTGAAGTAATAAATCCCTGTGTAATTAGAAATGACCTCAGCAACTCTATCTAAGTTCAAATCTATTGCTTTTGATTCGAATACTTGCTCCCATTCTTTTTCTTGTAAGTATGTAATGTAATAACTTGATAGTAGGGTTAAAGTTAATCCGATGGTTAAAATTGTTAAAAATTTCGACTTGTAGTACCGTAAACATTCTTGAATTATCATTAGTCAACCTCCGTATCGATTAAATTTCACACAAAAAATAAAAAGCCCTGTGATTACAAAAAGATTAACATAATTTAACAATCATCAAACAAAATGAAAGTTACAATAATTAGGACATTCTGTGTACTTTTGTACATCATTAAAGTTCTCTTTTCTATCACAAGTTAAATTGAATCTTAAATGGTTTGAAAATAATTAGTTTTATTTAATTTAATTTTGGTTCTTTCAGCTTTAAATTTAAGATAAAATAGGATATGTTAGTATAAATATAAAATAGATTGTTAGAAAGTTTGAGATCATAGATCAAAAAATTGGAGGAGCCGATTTGGATAATGAATTAAACTATAAAACACTCATACCAGAAAATATACCGAATGAACGTAAGTCTGCCATTAAAACACTTGTCTTCTATTTTTTAATATTTATAGTTGGTTTGAACTTACTTCTAGTGATTGCAACGATATGGGGTGCGATTTTTGTTAAAACCGCGCATATTAGTCTAACTAGAGAACAATTTTTAAATCTTTTAAATACTGTTTCGATTTATGCGGATTCAATCTTTGGTGTCCTCAGTTTATTTTGGCTATATTATTATACGAAGAAAAAAGGTCTTCTAACTTTAAGACGAATAAACATTACTGTAGTTGATATTGTAATTGTTTTAGGCGCATATGTGGTTCTTATTGTTTCTTCACAACTTCTTGATGTAATTTTCCAACATTTCAATTATTCGATAGCAACTCCAGATAATCAAAAAGAAGTTGAAGGCTTGCTGCTTACCAATCCAGCCCTTATGATTATTTCTGCTGTAATATTAGCACCGATTAAAGAAGAATGGATTACACGAAAATTAATCATTGGTTCTATTTTTAAACATTCTCCGATTATTGGATTGATTGTAAGTTCATTTGGATTTGGTTTATTGCATATGCTTGCTGGTTTTTCTATCTATGCATTACTGTCGTACTCTTTAGCTGGGTTAATTTTTGGTATTATTTATATCAAAACAAAAAAAATTGAGGTTACGATTTTTGCCCACTTTTTGAATAATTTAGTTTCGATTATTCTTTTTTATGCTACAAACTAATAAAAACGCTCCTAGTGAGCGTTTTTATCATGTATTAATGAGGTGATTTATGAACTATTTACTTATATTTGTTGGAGGTTTTTTTGGAGCAATTCTACGATACTTATTTGGGACAGCAATTCATCCACTGACTAATGGTTTTCCAATTCATACATTTTTAATCAATATAATTGGATGCTTCTTTTTAGGATTTTTCTTACCTATGGCTAAAGTTAATCTAAAACCTGAATACACTTTATTAATTGGTACAGGTTTTACTGGAGCCTTTACAACATTTTCAACCTTTTCACTTGAAAATGTGATTCTAATTGATGAAAAAAAGATACTAGTAAGTTTTGCCTATATACTACTAAGTTTAGTAATTGGAATAAGTTTGTCATATCTTGGTGTGAAAACGGCTGAGAAATTCAATAAAGCAAAAGGAGTAACCTCATCATGATCATTATTGGAATAGGTGGGGGAATTGGAGCAATTTGTCGTTATGCTCTTGGTAACTATGTTAATAAAAAGCATACAACAATTTTTCCTTTTGGCACCTTCGTTATAAACATACTCGGGTCATTTATTTTAGGTTTAACTAATCATCTTTATCTAGATCAGTCCATCTCTACAACTATGTGGTTGTTTATTGGTGTAGGAATATTAGGGGGTTTTACTACCTTTTCCACATTTGGCTATGAAGCCATTCAATTAATCCTCTCAAAAAAATTCAAAACCGCTTTATCCTACATCATTTTATCTACAATTATTAGTATTTTTTGTGCATATATTGGTTTTCATCTATTCCGATAAACTAAAAACCTCTGACAAAATCTCAGAGGTTTTTAGTTTTATATTTACCAGCCAAAATCTAATGTTTTACCTGATTCTGCATATGTTTTTACATTACTTAATATCATCGGCCAACTAGATTTTGTACTTTCATATGAAGGGTGATTTTCTGGCCATTGATCGTTAACTAATGTTAGCTTTGTACACTCTCCCACTTCTTCAAGTGTAAGGGTAATTTTTGTTTCTAATTCAGCATGATTTTCACGGTAAACTGGACCAGGATGTTCTGTATAACTCATCATTTTGTAAGGTTCAAATGCTAATATTTTTCCATAAACATGTACTGTTTGATCCCCATCTTCACCTGGTCCAATATATTCATATTTCGCACCAACTTCAAATGTTGACTTCAATATACAACCGAAAAAAATTGCCTTAGTTCCTTCTGGTGTTACAAATATCTTCCAAACTTCCTCTGGTTTAGCACCAATATAAAACTCATACTTTAGATCTTCCATTTTTTCATCCTCCATTTTGTTTATGTTTAGGTGATGAATTTTGATTCTAGATGACCCTTCCATTATATACCAAAAATGATTCAACTTATAAATTCATTTGTTTTCATAAATTTATATATTAAAATTAAATCATATGAAAATAGTTAATACTAAAAATCGATTTTAATGAGGAGTGACAAGATGAATTTAACTTATGAAGTAATTGACGAAGATCAAATTGAATTATGTAGAGATTTATGTAATGAATTAATGACTTTTCAAAAGGCAAAAGCGACGATCAAACAAGAGTTGTTTGATCATATGAATTTTGATACACGAATGGTTCCTTCAGTAAAAAAAGCCATACATAATTATATTGTTATCGTAAAAGATGAAGACATAGTCGTTGGTTATGTTTATTCAAATATTTCTCCAAAAGAGGCATATTCAAATGAATTTGCAACATTTTTTGATCTTTCCTCAGTTCATAAAAAGAATGTTGGTTGTTTGTCTCAATTTTACATAAAAGAAGAATATCGAAAATATGGCGTTGGTTCTACACTATTCAAAATGTCTATGAAGTGGCTGAAACAGTTTGATGATGTAGAGGATTATTTTATTTTTGTTTCTAATGGAAATGAGGACGCGCTTGAATTTTATAAACGTAAAGGATTTTCAGTTAGTCATACAATTTTAAATGGTTTTATTACCGTATTAAGAAGTAATGAAGTGTTCAAAGAATTTGCGTAATAATGTAAAAAAGGTATCTCAAAATAATGAGATACCCTCTTTTTTATGTTCTATTAAAATGCCCAGTTACCATTTCTCATAATTGGTTCAACTGATCCATCTTCTTTAATTCCATCGATGTTTAATTCTGGAGAACCGATCATGAAATCAACGTGAGTTAAACTTTGGTTGATTCCTAATTTTTCTTGTTCTTCAGAAGGTAATTTTTCTCCATCCTTCATATTGTTTGGATATGCTTTACCTAATGCTAAGTGGCAAGAAGCATTTTCATCATATAATGTGTTGAAGAAAATTAAACCTGTATTAGAGATTGGTGAATCATGTGGTACTAATGCAACTTCACCTAAACGGCGAGCACCTTCATCAGTATCTAATAAGTGTTGTAAAGTATCATAGCCTTTTTCAGCTGTGAAATCGACAACTTTACCATCTTTAAATGTTAAAGAGAAGTTCTCGATTAAATTTCCACCGTAATTTAATGGTAAAGTTGCTTGAACTGTACCGTTTACACCGTGGCTATGTGGCATAGAGAAAACTTCTTCAGTTGGAATATTTGGATTGAACCATTTACCATCTTCACTGTTTGCTCCGCCACCTTTCCATACATGATTATCTACTAAGTCTAGCTTCAAATCAGTACCAGGTGCAGTATAGTGTAACGTTTTATAACGCTTGTCATTTAATTGAACAACTTTTTCTTGTAAGAAATCGTTATGTTTAACCCAAGCTTCTACTGGATTTTCATTGTCAACTCGGCAAATTTTGAAAACTGAGTCCCATAGTAATTCCATAGCTTTGTCAATTTGCTCATTTGGATATACTTTTTCAGCCCATTCCACACATGGAATCGCTACGATTGACCAACGAATTCGGTCAGCCATCATGTATTCACGATAATTATGTAATGCTTGACTAGCAGTTTTATTAAAAGTAGCAATACGTTTAGGATCGATTCCTTTTAATAATTCAGGATTTGGTGAAATTACTGATAATACAGCACCACCATTTTCAGCTAATTCTTCCATTGCTGTTACTTTCCAGCCTGGGAATTCTGAAAACACTTCGTCTGGTGCTAATTCGTATTTTGTACGAGTAATTACATCATCGTTCCAATCGATATTTACATTTTTTGCTCCAGCTTCGTAAGCGTATTTTACAACTTTACGAACGAATTCTGCAGCTCCGATTGGTGCATTTATTTGTAGTGTTTGTCCTTCTACGATATTAACTCCACTTTTTACAGCAAGTTCAGCATATTTTTCTAATGATTTTTCAAACTGAGACATTGATATCCCTCCATGTTTAACTTTTTAATAACCTAACCTACTAAATTATAATATAAAGTTCAGAAAATTGGTACATAAAAGAGACTGACTATTCATTTTTATTTGAAATGTCAGAGGCTTTAACAAATAGGAACAAAACTATATCAAGTAACCGAACTTTTCAATCAAAAAAAGCACTATTAAAAGTGCTTTCTTATGAAACAATATACGTCTCATATCCATTTACATTTAAGAAGTTTTCTGCTTTCTCTCTGTCATTTTCAGTTTGAAGACTTATTCGAAGTACACCTGGTAAGCCTTCGCGTGATTCAATAATTCTCAGATTAGTAATACTTACTTGATGAATAGATAGGATTGTTGTTATATTAGCAAGCTCACCAACACGGTCTAAGACGTCAACATATAAATCAAAATAACTTGGAATGGCACCATTTGCTTTTACTGGCATATTGTCACGATAATCTTTTGAGTCCTTAAAATATTGAAAGATTTCATCTTTATTCTGATTATCTACAAGCTGATACATTTGCTTCATATCATCTATCCAGTTGGAAATTAGAGAAAGCAATATATCTTTATTTTGAATTACAATATCAGTCCACATTTTAGGACTACTTGATGCGATTCTTGTAATGTCTCTAAATCCACCTGCAGCAAGAGAGGTTACTAAGGGCTCGTCTTTTGAGTAGTTCTTAACTTGTTTTACAAGATTAGAAGCAATTAGATGTGGAAAGTGACTTACCACTCCAGTAATTTGATCATGTGTCGCTTCATCAATCACAATAAAATGTGAGCCTGTTCCTTTAAGCCATTCTTTTAATTCATCAATTTGACCATCCACAGTATTTTCACTCGGTGTCAAAATATAATATGCATTTTCGAATAAATGAACTTTCGCACTCTCAACACCAGTTTTGTGTGAACCCGCCATCGGATGACCACCAATGAAACAATATCCTTTGTCTGTAAGTGTCCTAGAGTGCTTCATAATTTCACTTTTCGTACTACCTACATCTGTTAATATGACATCATTCTTTAGTTCATATTCACTTAACATATGTATATATTTTATTGACTCCTCAACAGGACAAGAAAAGATAATTAGATGAGCCTTCTCGGCACAGGTTTTAAGCTGTACCGAGGTTTCATCTAAAACTTGAATTTTTTTTCCTATTTCAAGTTGTTTTTCGTTTATATCATAGCCAATGATATTTACATCATGAACTTTTTTTATTGCCAAGGCAATTGAGCCTCCAATTAAACCAGTGCCAATTAAAAGGACGTTCTTTTTCAAGGCTCTCACCGCCTATCTTTCATTAAGTTTAATTACCCTTGAAGCTTTGAACGGAAGTCTTTTAACTCAAACATGAACTCTTCAAATTGCGGAATATTCATTTGTTGAGCTGAATCTGATAAAGCAACTGCTGGGTCTGGATGTACTTCAGCCATTACTGCATCCGCTCCAATTGCAAGAGCTGCTTTTGCAGTTGGTAATAGTAAGTCTTTACGACCTGTAGAATGAGTAACATCGACAACAACTGGTAAATGTGTTTCTTTCTTAAGAATAGGTACAGCTGAGATATCTAATGTATTTCTTGTAGCTTTCTCATAAGTACGAATTCCTCTTTCACAAAGAATAATTTGGTCATTTCCTTGAGAAATAATGTATTCTGCAGCATTAATAAATTCTTCAATTGTAGCTGAAAGTCCACGTTTTAATAAAACTGGTTTATTTACTTGACCAACTGTTTTCAGTAAATCAAAGTTTTGCATGTTACGTGCACCGATTTGAATTACGTCAACATATTCTAATGATCTTTCAACATCATTTGGATTTAGTATTTCACTAATAACGGCTAAATCAAACTCATTTGCCACTTCTCTTAAAATTTGAAGACCTTCGTATCCAAGTCCTTGGAAATCGTATGGAGAAGTTCTAGGTTTAAATGCACCGCCTCGCATCATTGTTAAACCTTGTTGTTTCATTGCTTGTGCAACTGCACGTACTTGCTCATAGCTTTCAACTGCACATGGTCCCATAATAAACGATTGAGATCCGTCACCAAGAACGATATCATTTTTCACTGTGACAATTGTATTTTCAGGCTTTTTCTTTCTAGATACTAAAAGAGCTTTTCTGTGATCATCCTCTTGTAACTCTAAACTTGCTTGGAAAATTGTTTTAAAAATATGTTGTAATGTTGAAGTTTCAAATGGCCCTTCATTCACATTTGCAATCATATCTAAAACTTCTCGCTCACGAACTGGATCGAAACGCTTAATACCATGTTTAATCTTTTGTTTACCTATCTCTTGAACAACTGCCCCACGCTCGTTTAATAATTCCACGATTTTTAAATTAATTTCATCAACCTTATCACGTAATTGCACTAATTCATTTGTACTCATTTCTTGTTCCTCCTCAAATTTTATAATTCTATTCCAATACCACTTCTTTGAAGTAAGTATGTAAAATTGAAAACAAAAAGTCCCTACTGAATAAACAGTAGGGACGAATTATTTAATCGCGGTACCACCCTAGTTGTGAACAAAAATTCTGCTCACCACCTTCATTTTGTTAACGATCAAATAATGACCGTTTCTAATTTCGTATAACGAAATAGAAATTGCTCCAAGAATGTAATTCACCATAGCCTATGTACTGACTCGCAGCCTTCGTCAGCTCTCTTAAACAGGGAAGCTATGCTTACTGTGCTCTTTTCAACGCAATATATTTAATTGTCAAAAGATTCATTAAAAAAGTTATTAATGAGGATTATAAAGCACTTTTAAATATGCTGTCAATGCATATTTTTTTTAGAATATGTAACGATTTTTAAAAAGATACATCATTACTGAATTGGTAGCGCTTACTATTTTCAACATTTTTTTTATACTCACTACATTTTTTTTATGGTACAGACACAATGAATTTGTACAATACATAAACATATAAATAACAACTTACCTTACCTTCCTTAGGAGTGATCATATGCCTGGTTTATTTACAGCTTTAAGTCTGTTCTTAAAAGAAGTGTTTGTGTTTGTTTCGTATGTAAAAAATAATGCCTTCCCTCAGCCTCTTTCTTCAGCAGAAGAAACGCTCTATTTAAATCGTATGGCAAACGGTGATGGCGAAGCACGAAATTTATTGATTGAACATAATTTAAGGCTTGTTGCTCACATCGTCAAAAAATTTGAAAACACTGGTGAAGATGCTGAAGATTTAATTTCAATCGGGACTATTGGCTTAATTAAAGCAATCGAAAGCTTTGTCCAAGGAAAAGGAACGAAATTAGCAACATATGCTGCTAGATGTATTGAAAACGAGATACTTATGCATTTACGTGCGCTAAAGAAAACAAAAAAAGATGTCTCCCTTCATGACCCGATTGGGCAAGACAAAGAAGGAAACGAAATCTCACTTTTAGACATTTTAAAAACGGAAACAGAAGATGTAGTTGATCAAATTCAACTGAATATGGAACTTGAAAAAATCAAACAATACATTAAAATTCTTGACGATCGTGAAAAAGATGTCATTATTCAACGATTTGGTATTGATATGGATAAAGAATTAACTCAACGCGAAATTGCAAAGAAATTAGGCATTTCAAGAAGCTATGTTTCAAGAATTGAAAAACGTGCCTTAATGAAAATGTACCATGAGTTTTTAAGGGCTGAAAAAGAAAAGAAAAAGGATAAAAAATAAACCACTGATGATGAGTTCCGACTCCAATTGTTAGTCAAATCTAACGATTGGAGTCAATTCATTTTCAGTGGTTTTATGCTTGTTCTTCTTTTTGAAGTTTTCGTTTAAAATAATTTGATGTAAGGAAAAAGCCTAATGCAAAAATCAACATTGCAAAAACGACACTCTCAATTGTTAATATTTTTGTTTGAGTTAATCCGTCCTTTGGAAGAAGAGTCCCGAAATAGAAAAAAGTAGCCAATGCTGTAGTTATTGCACCGAATGTTTTAAAATCATTTACCTTTGCCTGTAGATTTTTAATATTCACGTCTCTGCACCTTCCCTTCTCTTCTTTGACTTATTAACTTTAACATATTTTATACACGAAAAGAGAAGGTAATTAAAGGCAAGAAATGCAGGTATTAGGAAGAAAAAGTAGGCTGTATTCCCTACTTTCATAAGTACTCTATTATTAAAAAAAGGGACGCTACCAGTCAGTTTTCCTGACTTTTTAGCTATCCCTTTCACAAAAAGCACCTAGTCTTTTTTAACTATTCTTTAGCATCTAACCCTGCCTTAATAAACTCGATTGTGCGTTGTGTCTCTTGCTCTTCATTCCAAAACGGAATATTTTCAAGCACGATTGACGATACAACAAGGCCTATAACAGATGAAATAATCAATCTTAGTACAGTTGGAATCGGTATGTCTTTTATTTGTCCTTTATCAATAAACGATTGTAAAACAAGCGCAATTTTAGGATACATTTTCTCTTTAAAAAGTTTTTTTAATTCTTCTTGCATATCATCTTGAAATGGCATTTCTTGTATGATTATTTTTATTACAGACTTGTTTTTTTTCACAAATTCCATTCGATTTTTAATTAGTGCATGTAAAAAATCTTCAAATGTTTTGTGTTCTAAATGAAACACTGCTTTAGAAAAACGATCCATTTCAAAAGGAGCAATTGTTTTTACTAAAGTGGGCTTTATGATACTTTTTAATAATTCTTTTTTAGTTTTGAAATAACGAAAAATTGTACCTTCAGCAACATTTGCTTTTTTTGCTATTTCATTTGTTGATGTACTAACAAAGCCTTTTTCAGCAAAGATTTCGATTGCTGCTTCAAGAATTTTTATTTCTTTTTCATTCATTTGCTGTAATTTTTCTTCTGGTAAAAACTCTTCTAATTTAATTGGAAACACTCCTTAAATCGAACGCTGTTTCTTTAAAGCAATTATGTTTAAAGAAATAAACAGTATCGAAAATCCTAGTAAAATTAATAGCTGGAAGCCAACATCTACAAGGGACTGACCTTTAATCATAATTCCTCTTAGTGCTTCTGCTCCATATGTCAGTGGTAAAATGCCTCCAATAACTTTAAACCAATTTGGTAAGAACGCTGTTGAGAAAATACCTGAAAATAGTATTTGAGGAACAGCAATCACTGGAATAAATTGCACAACTTGAAATTCATTATTAGCATATGCAGATAATAACATTCCGAGTGTTAATGCAGTCATAGATAGTAAGATATTAACTACACAAACTTCCCATGCGCTTCCTACATTATACATATCCAATACTGTGATTGAAAAGATTGTGATAATAATTGATTGGATAAGAGCAAAAAATCCAAATCCTAGAATATAACCTACTACAATTTCCCATCTTTTTACAGGTGTAACTAATAAACGTTCTAGAGTTGTCGTTAATCTTTCTCGCACAAATGAAATACCTGATAAGATAAAAACAAATAAAAACGAGAAGAATCCAATAAAAATAGGTCCAATCGAATCAAACGATTCCATATTTTTACTACCGTAAATTGGATCCATTACAATTTTAAGATTAGATGGTGTGATTTCCTTCACTGCTGATTGAATCGCATCCATAACTGCAGTAGTTCTTGCTTTATCAGTCCCTTCAATCTGTACCACTATTTCTCCTGACTTAAATAAGACAGCACCATCAAGCTTCATATTTTTCAATTTATCTTTAATGTCTGAAGGATTAACATTTTTTACTTTCGCATAGTCTTTCATTACATGTTCAAATGCTGGCGGGGGATCTACAAGAGCTAATGTAGGCTTTGTATCATCCTGCTTTAAGATATAAGAAAATAAAAATAATAACACAATAGGTGCTACGAAAATCATTGCAAGAGATCTTCTATCTTTTAAAAATTGTTTTATTATTCGTTTTGAAATAGCAAAGATTCTCATGAACTCACCTCATTATTAAAATATAGGTCTTCAATCTTGCCAGTTCTTGATTTCGAGATTAAATTTACAGTCGTGTCTAATGCGATTAGTTCACCTTCTCTAATTAATCCAATACGCTCGCATTTTTCAGCTTCTTCCATGATATGAGTTGTAATAATGATCGTAGTGCCTTGCTTTTTCATGTCAAAAAACTGATTCCAGATTTGCTTTCTTAGTACAGGATCAATTCCAACTGTTGGCTCATCCAGAATTAGTAATGTAGGTTTATGCAGGATTGAAATCGCTAGTGAAAGTCGCTTTTTCATCCCCCCAGAGTATTGATTAACTTGTTTGCTTAATGCATCCTCTAAACCAACAATTTCAGCTACTTCCTGAATTCTCGCCTTTAGTTCTTTACCTTTCAAATTATATAGCGCTCCAAAGAAACTTAAATTATCAGCACCAGTTAAATCACTATACAATGCGTCAGATTGACCCATGTATCCTATCGACGGCAGGACGGAGAAATCAGGCATCTGTTTGTTATAAACAAGTACCTCTCCTTTTGAACTTTTATCAATTCCAGCAATCAATTTAATTAAAGTTGTTTTTCCAGATCCTGATGGGCCTAATACTCCAAAAATCTCCCCTTCTTGAATAGCCATTGAAATATTTTTTAGCACAGCTCTTTTTCCAAATAAACGATCGACCTGTTGGATTTGTACAACATTGTTCATCCTAATCCTCCGTTCAAATATATTTACCTTCATATTTTTCACAATGAGTGAGTACTCACTCCACAAATTCATCTTAAATCATTCTTTATTACGAGTCAATAAAAAGTGAGTACTCACTCATTATATTTGGATAAAAAAAGAAAGATGCCTATAAAGACATCCTTCCCTAACGTCATGAATGTATCACGCGATAGTAAAATACTGTGAATATGAAAATTACTTTCTCAAGCAAGGCTCATGAGTAAGTAAAAATGCTAATATATGAAAAATTGTTACTCATAGAGGGCTCATGAGTAAGTAAACTGGCAAAAATCTGTAAAACTGTTACTCATAAAGCGTTCATGAGTAAGTAAACTGGCAAAAATCTGTAAAACTGTTACATATAAAGGGTTCATGAGTAAGTAAACTGGCAAAAATCTGTAAAACTGTTACTCATAAAGCGTTCATGAGTAAGTAAACAGGCAGAAATCTGTAAAATTGTTACTCATAGAGTGTTCATGAGTAAGTAAACAGGCAGAAATACGAAAAATTGTTACTCATAAAGCGTTCATGAGTAAGTAAACAACCAGAAATCTGTAAAATTGTTACTCATAGAGTGTTCATGAGTAAGTAAACAGGCAGAAATACGAAAAATTGTTACTCATGGAGTGTTCATGAGTAAGTAAAATGCAAAAATATGAAAAACAGAATGCTCATATCAAGCCGTAGTGAAGTCTACTACAACCAACTTTACCAAGAATCGTCATGTTGAAATATATAATAGTCAATAATTAAAGTGTTATTAGGCGAACTATTTGATGTTAGATTTGTAAACTTTTGATGATGTTATTTACTTGTTTTAATAGTTAATTTGTAAGTGCAATACCAATAAACTTAGTCATGGATCTTTTTCAGCATAAAAAATATTGATATGTTAATTGTTTGAAGAAGAAATTCCATTACTAGTTTATAAATAGACGATTTGCCGATATTAGCAATATAATCGAGTGTTTAATTTCTATTTTTCTCTAAGTAAAGGTAATCAATAAGGTTTTTGCTTTTTTATTTTGAGGAAGTTGATTGGAACGGAGGGGTTCTCGACTCCTATGGGAGATGCGGGAAGCCTGAGACCCCGCAGGCTTCCCGAGGAGGCTCAGGTCTCGCCCCATGGAAAGCGAGAATCCTGTAGTGGAAATCAACTACATACAACTTCCTTTACGTTGAAAAATATTACGCCTTAATTGACAAACTCATTTTTCAACAAAAAAAGAAAGATGCCTATAAAGACATCCTTCCTAACAGAATTATAAAGCTTTAATCATTTCCTCAACCATTAATGTTGAATTTACTGCTGCAGTATGAATGAATTGATCAAATGAAATATCTGATTCTTTACCCGCAATATCTGATAATGCACGCGTTACAACAAACGGTACTTTAAAGGCATAACAAACTTGAGCTATTGCAGCTGCTTCCATTTCTACAGCATGAAGGTCACCAAATTTTCCTTTTACGTACTCAACTCTAACAGGATCGTTCATAAATGAGTCACCAGTTACGATTAGTCCTTCAACAACTTGAATTCCACTAATCTTTTCAGCACATTTTTTAGCAATAGACCTTAATTTTTCATCTGATGGGAATGCTGCTGGCATACCTGGAACTTGACCGTATTCATAATTAAATGCAGTTACGTCTACGTCATGATGACGCACTTCTGTTGAGATAACAACGTCACCAACATTTAAGTCAGTATGAAGTCCACCAGCAGAACCTGTATTAATTACAACGTCTGGCTGATATTTTTCTAAAAGAATTGCAGTTGCCATTGCTGCATTAACTTTACCGATTCCAGACTTTAATAAAATTACTTGTTTACCTTCATATGTACCAATATTATATTCTGAACCTGCAATTTCTTCTTTTTTCAGGTTATCTAATTTATCACGTAATACATGTACTTCTTCTTCCATTGCTCCAATAATAGCTATTTTCATTCTTTTATTCCCTACTTTCTATCAAACTTTAATCATTTTAACATATACAGACATACCTTTCATCTTTCAGAATGAAACCCGTATTTAATACTTTAAAGCCTTTACTTCCTGGACTAGTATCGGGAGCCATCCTTCTTTTTCAACCCAGTGTAAGTAAACGACATATTTATAGCTTAAGTCATTTGTGGCTATATATACTTTTATACTTTGAAGATCGTATCCTTTACCGAGATGCCACACGGAGAAATCTTCTTTTGTTAAAGAAGTGGCTTTTGAAACTGCTTCTTCCATTTCGTAGAAGTCTTGAGATTTATAACTATACCGAACTATATGCGGTTCAATTTGCTTCGTTATATTAGGCTTCCATTCTTTCACAGTCGACTCGATTATATTTTCATCATTTACTGAATCTCGAATAATCTCATTTACTTTTTCGCGATATTTGGCTTGATAAGGATTCGGTATATCCGTCATTTGCTTTGGTTCTTGGACTGATGTAGTTAGCTCAGCTTTTGCAGTTTTAGGTTCCATTTTTTCTTGCTTAATGATTGGTAGCGCAATTTTTATCCCTAAATAGATAATTCCAAAAAGAAGTGGAATAAGTAGTAAACGGTAAAAATAATCCCCTCTTCGTACACGTCTTAACTTTTGGACCCTTCTGTTTGTTTCAATCGAAGACATTTACAAAATCCTCCAAAAACAACTAATTTTCCCTATTTTATCATAGAGTTAATTAAGAAAAAAAGTTATTTAGTGTGGCTTTTATCAAAGTTATAAATAGATTTTACTAAATTTGT
Organism: Bacillus sp. AFS017336; assembly: GCF_002555445.1. NCBI lineage: Bacteria > Bacillati > Bacillota > Bacilli > Caryophanales > Bacillaceae > Bacillus > Bacillus sp. AFS017336. Next base: position 31,473 of record NZ_NUCO01000003.1, on the reverse strand, counting down.
AACAGTATCAGACGTAGATGTGACTTCGTTAGAAACATTTAAACTAACTACTGCAAATGCATATCTTGGTTTGTCATATGGGAAATATCCTGCGAACCATTTGTTTTGTTCGACTATTTTACCATCGACTACTTTCGTTTCCGCAGTACCACTTTTACCAGCTAATGTATACGGTAAACTAGCATATCTACTTCCAGTTCCTTTAGCATCCGTTACTACTCCTCTTAATAGCTCTCTTAATTTTTCCATTGAATCTGGAGCTAAATAATCATCTGCCAATGTTTGATCTGGGAATTTAAACATTTCCGTACCATTTTTATATAAAACGGAATCTACAACTTTTACTTGTTTTGGACTTCCACCACGCGCTATTGTCGCCATCATATTGGCTACTGCAAGAGGTGAAACTTTCACATCCTGCTGTCCAATGGATGAATTTAAGAGTTTATCACTTAAATTGTTTCCTACAAAATAAGTTGGTTTTCCCTCATTTTGAAATTGACTAAAACTAGCCTCGTGATAAACCGAACCTGTCCAACCTACGGGACCATCTAAACCTAGCTTTTTAGCATAAGTTTGAAACATATCTTTATTTTTTAAAGTTAATTGCTTTCCTAATTGTCCAAAAGTGTAATTACAACTTTCATAGAAGCTTTGTTGGAAGTTTAAATTACCTTTTCGTTTTTTCTCTTCGTCTTCGTATTTACCAACTAGATTATTATTACAATTAAACATTTGATTATCTTTCACAATTCCTTGATCAATTGCAGCAGCCGCTACTACTGTTTTAAAAACAGATCCAGGAGTGCTAGCTAATAATGCATAATTTGTTGCTGTATTGTCATTTTGAGAAAATAAATTTTGGAAATCCATAGTAGGTCTACTTACCATAGCTAATAATTTGTTTGTCTTCACGTCAATTAGTACCGCTGCACCTTTTTTAAGTTTAGCTTGGTCAACTGTTTGTTCTAGCATTTGCTGTAAATTTTTATCCAGTGTTGTAGAAAGGGAAACTGGATAAAAGGGATTACTTGGCTTGGCATACTTTACTTCATTTCCGAACATTGGTTTACCTAAATTGTCTACATGAAGCATTAGATTAGATGTGCCATCAGATTTTAGGAAATCTTCAAACTGAGCTTCTAACCCAATTACTCCAAATTCCTTAGGTTTATAATCTCGATCACTCTCATACTGCTTTTCATATTGTTCTTTATTTTCTCTTGCAATTCCTATTAAATGCTCTGCTAACTGTTTATCGTCTTTATCTTGTGACAGCATTGAAATTAAACCAGAAACATGTAAATTATTGATTTCGTCAATTTCTTCAGATGTTAATGTCTTCTTAATCCCATCCAGTGTAAAAGGTTCTTTTTTATCATTAAACTGTTTTTTTATATTTGTAACCGATACTCCTGTGATTTGAGATAATTTTTCAATCGGCCAATTAATAGTTTTTAAAAAGGGAAATAATATAACTTTTGGGGTATAGGCTGCGCTTAATAGTTTTCCATTACGGTCCAGTATTTTTCCACGACCATTATCAATTCGAAATTGAAAAGTCCTTTGAGCAACGCTTCGTTCAATTAAGTTTACCTTCTGTGGCCCAAAATCCTTTTGATTAAGTACACCTATATCTAAACATCTGTATAGGATTAAAGAAAATAATAACGTAAATATAATTAAAATGGCTTTTATCCGTCTATGCATAAAAAAACACCTCATCTACAGTGTAGACGGGGTGTTCTCTTTTCAAACTATTAAATTGTTAAACAAATCAAATTATTTAACAGCAGTAATTCTCACTTGCATATCTCCACCTGGAGTACTAACAGTTACTTCTTCACCAACTGTTTTACCTAATAGGCTTCTAGCAATTGGTGAATCGTTTGAAATTTTACCTTCAAATGGGTCAGCCTCAGCACTACCTACGATTGTGTAAGTTTCTTCGTCACCAGCTGGTAATTCTAAGAAAGTTACAGATTTACCTAAAGTTACTGTATCTGATGCTTCGTTGCTTTCAGTAATAATTTCAGCATTACGAATCATATTTTCTAAAGTTGTAATACGCCCCTCAACAAATGCTTGCTCATCTTTTGCAGCATCGTATTCAGAGTTCTCAGAAAGGTCACCGAAACTACGAGCGATTTTAATACGCTCTACTACTTCAGCACGCTTTACTGTTTTTAAGTTTTCTAATTCTTGTTCTAATTTTTGCTTCCCAGCTAAAGTCATAGGGAATTTTTTTTCGTTAGCCATTTTTGTACACTCCTTTTAGTATCCACCGTTTCTTTATGTAGAACTTCTAAATATATGTTTATACAATGGTTGTACAAACAGTGTATGAGAATAATTAATGAAACATTCAAGTTTTGAAAACGCATTCTTTTATATAGAAAGATGAAGAAGTTTATGCTTCTCCATCTTTCCAAAATTATTTTTAGGAATTATTCTCTCATATGAAGGTATTATAATACACTTACTCTTTCAAGTATAGTCTGAATTTTTGTAGCCATTAAATCAATAGCCACAAAGTTCTGACCGCCTTCGGGTATAATAATGTCGGCGAATTTTTTTGATGGTTCACAGAATTGATTATGCATAGGTCGTACAACATTTACATATTGATCTACTACAGAATCAACTGTTCTTCCACGTTCTTTTATATCTCGTTGTATTCTACGAAGGATTCGTAAGTCAGCATCCGTATCTACGAATATTTTTATATCCATTAAGTCACGTAAACGCTCGTCTTCTAATACTAGAATACCTTCTAAAATGATAACTTCTTTTGGCTCTACAGGGATTGTTTCTGAAGATCTTGTATGAATTGTATAGTCATATACAGGTTTCTCAATTGCTTTATATTGCAATAATTCTTTGATATGCTCAATAAACAAATCATTATCAAATGCTAATGGATGGTCATAATTTGTTTTTAATCTTTCTTCCATTGGCAAATGAGTTTGGTCTCTATAATAAGAATCTTGCTGTATCATTAAAATTGAATGACCTTTAAATTGATCATAGATTGCTTTTGTTACAGAAGTTTTACCAGAGCCAGTCCCTCCGGCAATTCCAATTACAATGGGCTTATTCCCCATACTTCAATCCCTCTTTCTTATCAAACTAACTTTTTTCTCATCATGTTGTAAGGATATACTTTTTGATCTACTTTAATTTTTATAATTTCTAATGGATGTCTTGCAGCATCTACTTCTGTACCTTCTTCATTCACAATTACACCAACTGTTTGTTTGAAGTTTTCGATTTCTGGACCAAAGAATTCAATTTGATCACCTGGTTTAAAGTAGTTACGTTGTTGGATTGTTGCGATTCCTGTTTGCTCATCATAGTCTAATACAAGACCTGCAAAATCATACGTTGTTTTTTTGCTATGATTTCCATACATTTGTTCTTTCATTCCTGGGAACCCTTCAAAGAATGAAGAAGCAGTGTCACGATTAGCACATTTATCTAGTTCTTCAACCCACTCTTCTTTGAATTCAAAGTTATCAGGGTCAGCACAATATGCATCAATTATTTTACGGTAAACAGATACAACTGTTGCCACATAATGAATTGATTTCATACGACCTTCAATTTTTAAACTATCTACACCAATTTCAATAAACTTAGGAATTGAACGTAATAAATTTAAATCTTTAGGGCTCATTGCAAATGGAGAATCTTCTTCAGCAAATAAAGCATTTTCCATTGAATCTGGGTTCTGAGACTCAGTTTGAACTAAATCATAGTCCCAACGACAAGATTGACAGCATCCACCACGGTTTGAATCACGTGCAGTCATATGATTACTTAAAGTACAACGACCAGAGTACGCAATACACATTGCTCCATGAATAAATGTTTCGATTTCAACGTCAACTTTTTCTTTAATCTCTTTAATTTCCTCATAGCTTGTCTCACGTGCTAATACTAATCTGTGTAAACCTTCTTCTTTCCAGTATTGTGCAGCACGATAGTTTGATAAAGATTGTTGTGTACTTAAATGTACTTCTAGTTTAGGAGCAGCCTCTTTACATGTTTCAATAATATAAGGGTCAGCTACGATAATACCTGTAACTCCTGCTGCTTCAATTCCTTGCAAATACTCAACTAATCCGTCCATGTTTTCGTTATGAGCAAAAATATTTGTTGTTACATAAATTTTCGCATTAAATTTATTTGCAAATTCTACCCCTTCAGCCATATCTTCTAAAGAGAAGTTATCTGCATTCGAACGTAAACCAAATTCTCTACCACCAATAAATACAGCATCAGCGCCATATCTTACTGCAATTTTTAATTTCTCTAAATTACCAGCTGGTGCTAATAGCTCAGGTTTTTTCACGATCACACGTTTGCCATCAACTATTTTATCTAATTGTCCAATTGCCATCATTTATCCTCCTCTTTAATACAGGATTGTGAGCCCAGAATCCTAAAACTCTTACAAATCCAGTTTTCTCTGCCTTACCTGTTTAAAAGCTCTATTAATAAACTGTTTCCTTGAAGAAGAATCCTGCGTCCAGTGGTCTGTTTACTGGCTGGATTGCCTCAATTTTATCGAAAAGTTCGTCTTTGATTTCTTCATATGCTTCACGGTCATCTACACATAGGTCAATCGCTTGTCTGTATAATTTAGTTACTTCAACGATATATTCCGAAGATTTTAAGACACCGTCAATTTTGAATGAATCAATACCTGCATCAACTAATTCTTCTAGCTCATTAATAATACAAATATCGTTTGGACTCATAATATGAGTTCCGTTTTGATCTTCAAAAATCGGATATTTGTTATTACGTTCATGGTCAACTAAGAACATATTTTCTTCATATTTCTTTTGTTGAATAATCTCTAAGTTTTTACCTTGGTATTCAAAATAATTACCTACTAGAGAACGTTTAGATTGGAACATACACGTCATTCCATGTACTTGTACTTCGATTTCTACATTCGCATTTTCTTTAATTTCAGCAACAGCTTCAAAGCTTAGTTCTCTAGCTAATACAGCACGTTTTGACCCTCGTTTACCCCAGTAATTACATGTAAACCAGTTAGTTGCTGTTGTTTCTGTGTTCCAATGTAACTGCATGTTTGGTGCAATCTGACGTACCGACATAAGGACTGCTGGGTCACCAAAAACAATCGCATCAACATTTGCATCTCTTAAAAATGCAATGTAGCCTTCTATTTCATCAAGAATTTCATTATGGTATACGCCATTCATAGCTATATATACTTTTACATTTTTTTTATGTGCAATTTCTACTGCCTCTTTTACAGCTTCACGATTAAATTCACCCGCTAAGCGTAATCCAAAGCGTTGTTCACCAATAATAACTGCGTCTGCTCCAGCATCAGCTAATTTATCTATATCATTTAGGTTAGTTGGCGTAACTAATAATTCAGGCTTCATCATTATTAACTCCCCTTCTCTTACTAATAGCAACTCCATCACCAATCGGCATAATTGTTGAATCATACTTTGGGTGGTTCATTAGCCATTCATTGTAGTTTTGAATTCTTTTTATTAAAGCTTTCTTGCGTCGATTATCAACTAAATCCGCACTTTCAGCAACCTGACCTTTAAATAGTACATTATCCGATATAATAACACCTCTATCTGATAATAACGGCTCATATAATTCAAAGAATCGCTGATACTGAGCTTTAGCTGCGTCGATAAAAATAACATCAAATTGTCGATTGTCAGGCAATTTTTCTTTTAAAAGTAGAGCGTCCCCTTCTAAAAGTAGAATTCGATCACCGTAATCACTTCGACCAATAAACTCTTTTGCTTTTCGAATTCTTTCTGCATTTCGCTCCATTGTAACAATCTTTACATTTGGAAACTCTTTTGCCATTCGAATACTCGAGTAGCCAATTGCACTTCCAATTTCAAGTATTGAAGTTGGCTGTATTAAATAAAGTAAACCAAGCATAAATTCCATGCCTGCTTTATCCATAATTGGTACATGATGCTCCAATGCATATGTTTCCATTTCTTCTATAAAAGGTTCTCTATGTTTATAAAAATTCGCCAAGTATTGACGAACTAAAACGTCATTCATTGCTTATAAAGCCTCCAATAGAAATACAACCTTGTTTAAAACAAGGTGTAAGTAAAATTTCTGTGTATCTGAATTTTTTAGACCCGTAATATTCTAACATAAAAAAAAGACCCTTGGCTAGTACCAAGAATTGTTGCAACGCTTACACTATTTTTTGATTTACAAAATTCCTCAGTAGACTATTTGTACTACTGAGGAATTTAATATTTTGTATACAAGTATTTCCAATTTTTTATTTTATATGCTTTTCTTTTTCAGTATTGTGCTCTGCTAATGATTTAGTGAAGATTACTTTACCTGTTTTATCAGCTAGGAAGTATAGATAATCTGATTTAGCAGGTTCAAGCGCAGCAACAATACTATCTACTCCAGCACTTGCGATTGGTCCAACCGGTAATCCTTTTACATAGTAAGTGTTATAAGGAGATTTAACTTCTAAATCTTTATATAATACACGTTGTTTATGTTTACCTAAAGCATATAAAACAGTTGGATCTGTTTGTAAAGGCATATTTACTTTCAGTCGATTGTAAAACACACTTGAAATCAACTTTCGATCTGTAGTACCTGTAGCTTCTTCCTCAATTAACGAAGCCATCGTTAAAGTTTGATGTGGTGTAAGCTTTTTGTTAGTCATTTCAACTTTATATTGATCTAAAATTTTCACTGTTTCATTTAACATTGGCGTAATAATTTGCTCTAAGCTTGGTGTGAAATCCCCATACATATAAGTCGAAGGGTACAAATATCCTTCTAGTGGATATCTAACTCCTTTTTTAAAGATTTCATTTGTTAATAATTGCGGAAACTTTTTTTGTAAACCTTGGATAAATGCTTTATCATTTAACTGTTTAAATACATTCGCTTCATCTAATTTAAATTCTTTTGCAATAATCGCAGCGATTTCCTTTAATTGAGATCCTTCTGGAATCATTAAATCCTTAACAGCTACTTGGTATTTTCCCCCTACTTGTAGGTGGTTTACAATTGTTGAGATTCCTTGATTTTCACTAAAATGATAGTTGCCTGATTTAAGACTAGCGTTGTTATGCAATTTCACATATAGTTTAAAAATTGTTGTATTTTTTATTAAGTTTTTCTTTTTGAAAATTGCTGCAATATTATCAACTGAGCTTCCTTCAGGAATTGTTACTAATTTAATTTGTTTATCGGATGCATTAACAGGTTTTAACATATATTTATATGTAGCAAAGCCTGCTCCAACTAAAACAATTAAAGCAATGATAAGATATGTAAAAATACGAATACCTCTGCCTTTTTTAGTTGAATTATTGAATCCATTTTGATTAAATTCATTATAAGTCAAGTTACCAACCTCCTTTTCCACGTTATAGTATACTACAAATAAGTGGTGAATCGGCAATTTTCTACATAAAAAAATGCTAAACACCTTATAAGTGATTAGCATTTTTAAAATTCGAGAATATTATTCTCCTTCTTCTTCGTCAAAGAAAGTATTTAATACTTCTTCAACCATTTCCCATTCTTCGTCAGATTCAATTGGATATAACTCTCCATCTTCACCGTCTTCTGCAGGAATGAAGCTAGAAGCATGATAGATTGGATCTCCATCTTCATCAAACTCTTGTCCTACTGGGCTGTAAATTACGTATGATTTACCATAGTCATCTGATTCAAAAGTCATAATAATATTACAAAGAATCTCATTACCTTCCTCATCGATGATTGTAATTTGTCTGTCTTCACCGTGTTCCATTTATATCACCTCTATTATTTTAATCCTTTTATGTACAAGTATAAAAGTGAATATGTGGAGTTTGCCCAGTAATCGGCCAAGCTCCACTCTTCTTTATCACTTTATACTATCTAAGTAGTTTTGTAAAATAACTACTGCTGCCATTTTATCGATTACTTGCTTTCTTTTCTTACGACTTACGTCAGCAGAAATTAGTAAACGTTCAGCAGCCATCGTTGAAAGTCTTTCATCCCATAGTATAACCGGAAGATTGAATTCTTCTTCAATCATTTTTCCAAAACGCTTGCAAGCTTCACCGCGTTCTCCAATGCTTCCGTTCATATTTTTAGGTAAACCTACTATTATTTTTTCAATTTCGTAGCTGTCGATGATTTCTTTCAGTCGGTCTAGTCCAAATTTCTGACGTTCTTCGTTAATTCGAACTGTCTCAATGCCTTGAGCTGTCCAACCTAGAGCATCACTTACAGCTACACCAATTGTTTTAGTTCCTACATCTAACCCAAGTGCCCTCATTAATTATTCTCCACGATGTTGTTGTAAGTATGATTTAACTAGTTCTTCGATTATTTCATCGCGCTCTAGCTTTTTCATCATACTTCTTGCGTCATTATGACGAGGAATGTATGCAGGATCACCTGATAGTAAATATCCTACTATTTGATTGATTGGATTATAGCCTTTTTCTTGTAACGCGTCATGAACCTTTAACAAAACTTCATTAACTCGTATATCTTGACCTTCATCTTGCAAACTAAACTTCATCGTTTTATCAAATGAATCCATACAAAGCACCCCACTTATCCGTATATTTTTAGCTAATTACATTGTACCATTTTTATTGGACAGTTACGAATCAGCTAAAAATTTTTATTTCTGTTATTGTACACGATTTTTGTTTTATTTTGAAATCGTGTTCATCCATTTTTCAACAAAAGCAACAGCTTCGTCTAATTTTGCAGGATCTTTACCACCAGCTTGAGCCATATCTGGACGGCCTCCGCCTCCGCCGCCACAAATTGTAGCAGCTTCTTTAATTAGATTTCCTGCATGATATCCTTGGCCAACTAAATCTTTTGTAACACCAGCAATTAAGTTTACTTTTCCATCATTAGCAGATCCAAGCAATACAACAACAGATCCAATTTTATTTTTAAGATCATCAACCATCGTACGGAGACTATTCATATCTGCTCCATTTACTTTAGCAGCAACGAATTTCACTCCATTTACTTCTTTCACACTATTACTAATATTTCCTGCTTCAATATTGCTTAATTTTGAAGAAAGTGATTCATTTTCTTTTTGTGATTGTTTTAAATCTGATTGTAAAGTTTCAATACGAGAAACAACGTCTTTTGTATTCGATTTTAATAGACTAGCTGCATCTTTTAATTGACCAATTTGTTCCTGCATATATTCATAAGCTGCTTTTCCTGTCACTGCCTCAATACGACGAGTACCTGCTCCAATACCTGATTCAGATACAATTTTAAACGTACCAATCGATGCTGTGTTATCAACATGGCAACCACCGCATAGCTCTAAACTATAATCTCCAACTTGTACAACTCTTACTACATCACCATATTTTTCTCCGAATAATGCCATTGCACCCATTGCTTTTGCTTCAGCAATTGCTTTTTCAGAAATTTGAACTGGGATACTTTCCCAAATTTTTTCGTTCACAATTTTTTCAATTGTTTCTAGTTCATCTGCAGTAACTTGACCAAAATGTGAGAAGTCAAAACGAAGACGCTCTTGGTTTACTAATGATCCAGCTTGGTTTACATGAGTCCCAAGTACATCTTTTAATGCTTGATGTAATAAGTGAGTAGCTGTATGGTTCTTTACGATACTTGAACGATTAGCTTTATTAATAGTTGAAGTAACTTTAGCACCTACTGATAGTGCACCTTCAACAACCTTTACACGATGTAAACTTTGTCCGTTAGGTGCCTTTTGTGTATCAAGAACCTCAACTTTTAAACCAGGAGCTGTTATCGTTCCACGGTCTGCAATTTGACCTCCACTTTCAGCGTAGAAAGGGGTTACATCAAGAATTAAATGAGCTTCCTCACCATTTGCTACATCTTCAACTCTTTCACCGTCTTGAACTAGAACAAGAACTGTAGATTCAACTGAGCCTTCGCTATACCCTACAAAAGATGAAGCTTCCTTAATTTCACGTAGTGCCTCACTCTGTACTTGCATTGAGTCTACATCTTGTCTTGCAGAACGAGCGCGTTCACGTTGTTTTTCCATTTCAACTTCGAAACCATCATGATCAACAGTTAATCCTTCTTCTTCTGCATATTCTTCTGTTAATTCAATAGGGAATCCGTATGTGTCATAAAGACGGAAAACATCTTCACCATTTATAACTGTACTTCCTTTAGCTTTTGCATCCTTCATTACATTTGTAAGAAGTGATAAGCCTTCATGTAAAGTTTCATGGAAACGCTCTTCTTCGTTTTTAATTACTTTTTGAATAAATGGCACCTTATCCATCACGTTTGGATAATAGCTTTCCATAATTTCTGCAACAACTGGTACAAGCTCAAACATGAATGGACGTTCAACGCCTAGTTTTTTAGCAAAACGTACAGCACGTCGAATTAATCGACGTAATACATATCCACGCCCTTCATTTGAAGGAAGTGCACCATCTGCAACAGCAAACGATACAGTACGAATATGGTCAGCAATTACTTTAAAAGCAGTATCTTTATCTAAATCACCATTGCGGTATTTTTCATTAGAGATTGTTTCAACTACATTGATAATTGGCATAAATAAATCAGTGTCAAAGTTTGTATCAACTTCTTGTAGTACACTTGCCATACGCTCTAAGCCCATTCCAGTATCAATGTTCTTGCTCGGTAATTCAGGATATTCTTTACGGTCTAAACCATCTTTTGAATTAAATTGAGATAATACAATATTCCAAATTTCTAAATATCGATCATTCTCTAAATCTTCTTTTAATAATTTAATTCCAATGTTTTCAGGATCGTATTTTGTTCCACGATCATAGAAAATCTCTGTACATGGTCCGCATGGTCCTTCACCGATTTCCCAGAAGTTTCCTTCTAACAGGATAATATGCTCTGGATCTAGCCCTAATTTAATCCATAAATCATAAGTTTCTTTATCTTCTGGGTATACAGTAACGTATAATTTTTCTTTTTCAAAACCAAACCAGTTAGATGAAGTTAATAACTCCCATCCCCATGTTACAGCGTCTTCACGGAAATAATCCCCGATTGAGAAGTTACCTAACATTTCAAAAAATGTATGGTGACGAGCTGTTATACCTACATTCTCAATATCATTCGTACGAATTGATTTTTGTGAATTTGTTATTCTTGGATTCTCTGGAATTACACGACCATCAAAATATTTTTTTAATGTCGCTACACCACTATTAATCCACAATAAGGTTGGATCTTCTACTGGTACTAAAGATGCACTCGGCTCTATAGAGTGACCTTTTTCTTTAAAGAAATCTAAGTACATTTGGCGAATTTGAGCAGCCGTTAGCTTTTTCATTATATTAACCTCCATTTAGTAAATTTATCATGTTATAAAATGACTTAAAAAAACAAAAAAATCCCGTCCCTAAAACAGGGACGAGATGTACTCGCGATACCACCCTGATTATGAATAGAAAGCAAATTGCTTAGACATTTACTGCCTCGATGTCTATTCATCACCTCAAGTGACCGTAACGTGGCCTGACGTCAGTGATTAGCTGCATTCAGGAGTAGCTTTTCTGTCACCCTTCATTAAAGTTTCTTTCAGCCTAGGAAACTTCTCTCTTTAGTAAATGCTTAAATGGTCTGTGACATACTTTTTCCTTCAAAATTTTGCAAATATAATTGTATGAAAAAATAGTATCATTGTAAAAAATGAAAGTCAAGTTGAGAGTCGCTCTTTTCTATTACTGAAATACCGTATAACAGAAATGACGACAACTAGTAATGGAACAGCAAGTAGTAATCCTACAAACCCAGCTACTTCACCTGCAACCAGGAGAGAAAACATGATGATTACCGGGTGAGTATGAATCGATTTTCCAATAATAAGTGGAGAAAGAACATTCCCTTCGATTAATTGTAAAATAATTAATATAATACCTACTCTAATTAGTAAACTTGTACCTTCTGAAGCAGCTAAAAATAAAGTTGGTACAGCTCCAATGACTGGACCAAAATAAGGAATTATATCTGTTATGCCAATGATAACCCCTAACACTAGAGCATATTTCATTCGAACAATCCAAAGAAAAATTGTTGCTAAAACAAAAAGTAAAAAACAAACTAATATTTGACCGCGTATATATTTTCCAAATGTATTATCAAGTTCCTTTGCCATGCCCTTTGTTTCATAACGCCATTTATAAGGTATTATTTTCCATAATATATTCGTTAAGAGCTTATAGTCTTTTAAAAAGTAAAACACGATAAATGGAATAATAAAGAGCGAAATAATATTGTTTACTAATTGTTTCATCCATACCCCTGATTTATTCAATAATGATAAACCAGATTTTTCAGCCCCATTAATCATTAAATCAATCCGATTGTGAAGAAAGATTGGCATTCTTGAAGTTTTCTTCTCAATTTTAGATAAAAACTGATCATATAATGCCATTACTTTTGGGAAAGATCGCAATATATCTTCCCATTGTTGTTTGAAGATTGGTAATAGCAAATATAATCCTAATACACATCCTCCAAAAAATAAAAAATAAATAAGTAAAATCGCATATACTCGTTTTAACCCTTTTCTATGAATGTATTCAATTGCTGGGTGCAATAAATAAGCAATGACTAGGCCAATCAAAAACGGCACCATCGACTTCAAAATACCAATCACAATATGTAAGTAAACTGGTTTTAAATAATAAAATACAATACCAACTAATCCTATTAATAAAATTAAACATAATCGATAAATCCACTTTAATTTTAACCCGTCCATAAAAAACCTCCATACTGATAATAGTATGGAGAATTTCAATCAATTTATGTGGCTTTCAATAAAATTTGAAAAGTCTTCTCGCTTCCACCTGGATCTAAAATAGATCTTATCAATTTAATCCATAATTTTTTTCATGTAAGGGAAGCTATATGATGTTGATTTCCACTACAGGATTCTCGCTTTCCATGGGGCGAGACCTGAGCCTCCTCGGCTAGCCTGCGGGGTCTCAGCCTTCCCGCATTTCCCATAGGAGTCGAGAACCCTTCCGTTCCAATCAACTTCTTCAAAATAAAAAAAGTATGAAATAAGAACCTTAATAATCCCCTTTGGTTAGAAAAAAGAGATTAAAATACTCGGTTATTCTGCTCATATCTGTAAATCGTCACTTTTAAACTAATAATTGAATTTGTTCAAACAATTAACATCTATAATTTATATTCTGAAAAAGAGCCATTACTAAAGAATGTTGATATTTCACAAACAAATTATCTTCAACAAAAAAGATTTACCATCAGATAAATCACCTAGTAACATTTTAACTATTGACTAATTTATATTTCAACAACAAAAAAGCACATGTCTATATAGACATGTGCCTCAAAAATTAAAGCATTTTTTTCAATGACTTTCTCATGCGTTTCATGTTTTTTGAAGAAAGCCATTTATTGTCGTACGCCAATTTCATCGCAAGTGCACCTGCACCCAAACCTAAACCTAATAAAGAGCTTTTTCTAGCCATTAATTAACCACTCCTACATACTAAGTTTTCGATCCTCATCGTCAAATAAATCATCTAACGAACTTAACGTACCATCTTCTTCAACTTGGTGGGTATAAATCATGCCTTTATTAATTGTTAGTTCAATATAGCAACCCCAACAGTAATATTGATTTACACCGATTTTCCCTAAGTCTTTACTATGACAATTTGGACAAATCACAACGCTCGCTCCCTTAGCCTAAAAAAGGCAATGTTTCTAAGCATTGTGACCAAATTTTCATAAAAATATACGTTAGTACAGGAATCGTCTTGCACTATATATTCTTAGTCAATTACATGAAATCATAAGGTGAAAGATTTGGTAATTCATCTGAAAGCTGAAATGGCAAATCATTATCTAACTGTACTTCACCATTTTCAATTCCTTTTAATTTCATACATAGTGTAGTTTGTCTTTGTCCATCATCCGTTCGACCGATCCCTTGAATAAATGCGTCTTGTTCACCACATATAATTAAGAACTTCTTACTTCTTGTCACTGCCGTGTATATTAAATTTCTTCGTAGCATTCGATAATAACTTTTTACAATCGGAAGCACAATAATATCAAATTCACTACCTTGTGACTTATGGATTGAGCAACAATAAGCAAGTGTTAATTGAGAAAAATCTGGTCTAGTATACGTTACTTCATTTCCATCAAATGAAACGATTATAATGTCCTGTTGCTCTACATTTTCTTTAGCGAAAAATATATTAACGATCTCACCCATATCACCATTAAAAACATTGTTTTCAGGGACATTTACGAGTTGGAGTACTTTATCACCTGTACGGTAAGTTGTATCTCCAAAATGCATTTCACGCTGTTTTTCTCTTTTAGGGTTAAACACCTCTTGCAACCCAACATTTAGAGCATCAATACCAGCTGGACCGCGATACATCGGTGCTAGCACTTGAATATCTCTTACAGGAAAACCTTTTTTATTGGCATTTTCACACACCTTTTTGACGACTTCAACAACTTGTTGACTTGAACAACCGATAAACGAACGATCTTTTCTTTGCTCAAATAAATCCTCGGAAATTGTTCCATCTTTTATATAATGTGCAAGTGTAATAATCGAGGAATCTTCTGATTGACGGTAAATGTCTTTTAATCTCACTGTTGGTACTGTCCCAGAGTTTAATAAATCCTTTAATACTTGACCTGGACCAACTGACGGTAATTGATCCTCATCCCCTACAAAGATCACTTGGCAGCCTTCTGGGATACTTTTCAACAGTTGATTCCCTAACCAAACATCAACCATTGAAAACTCATCAATGATCAGTAATTTTCCATTTAAAGGATTGTCCTCGTGATGGCTAAACTCGCCTTCTCTTGTCCAACCAAGCAAACGATGAATTGTTACTGCCGGCAATCCTGTTGCTTCGCTCATACGTTTTGCAGCTCTACCAGTAGGCGCAGCAAGCAAATATGGGAATGGATCATCTTTCGGATACGAATGCTGGTCTAACGATAGATCATGAATTTTCGAGAAAAGATTAACGATTCCTTTAATAACTGTCGTTTTTCCTGTCCCTGGCCCACCAGTTAAAACCATCATCGCTGACTCCATCGCCTTTTTAATTGCTTCTGCTTGCGAAGGTGCATATTTCACTTTCATCTTTGCTTCAAGTTCTTCTAGCTCTTTTACAAATCTTGATTCAGTCATTTCACCTAAATCTGGAGCACTGCTTAATAATTTTTGGATTGCATTCACAATCCCTTTTTCTGCGTAATAAAGAGCAGCTAAATAAATCCGCTCGTCTTCCATTACTAGCTTGCCGTCTGCTACTAACCGTTTCATTTCCCGAGAAATGTCGAGTGCTTCGACAAGCTCTTTATCTTGTTTCATTAGTAATTGTCTAGTTTCGTCAATAAACTGGTCTTGTGTAATATAAACATGACCTTCTTGCATCGATAAATGCTCTAATATATATATACACCCCGCTCGTATTCGATCAGGATGATTTCCAGTAATTCCGATAGCTCGACCAATTTCATCTGCTCTTCCAAAACCAATTCCATCTACATCTTCAATCAACTTAAATGGATTTGTTCGTATAACATCTAGAGTTGATTCATTATAAGTCTTATAAATTTTAATCGATAAGCCTGTACCTATACCGTAGCTACTTAGAAAGCTTATTACTTTTTCAAGGCCTTGATGAGATAAAATGGTCTCATAAATTTCTTTAGCTTTTGCTTTTGCCAGCCCGGGAACACCTTCTAAGCTATCAGATTTATCTAAAATTTTATTAATTGCACCTTCACCTAGATGATCAACAATTTTTTCGGCCGTTTTCTTTCCAATTCCTTTAAACAAATCTGATGATAAATATTGGATAACACCTTTTTTAGTAGATGGAAGCTCTTTTTCAAACGATGAAATCTGAAATTGTTTACCATACCTTGGATGGTCTTTTAGAATCCCTTTAAATGTATATGACTCATCTTCATTCATTCTTGGAATATTTCCAGTAATAGTCATTTCCTGTTCACAATTTGATAAATTTGTATCGACCACTTTTACCTTTGCAACAGTATAAAAATTTTCTGCATTATAAAAGATGATTGTTGTGACATTTCCTTTAATATAAGGTGTCTCATCAACAAACAATTCCATTTCACTTTGCGTTTGCATTTCTCCACCTCCCAAGCTTTAAAACTAAAGTAACTTATTCTTCTTCTTTATTTTCAATCACTTTTAATGCATGCATTGCAAGCATGTGATCATCTTGATTTTCAATCGCTTTATTAAAATGATCTTTAGCAATTTCAACATGATCATTAAACATCGCAATGATACCTAAATTGTAGTGTGCATCAGCATGATGTTCATCTAATTGTAATACCTTTTCTAAATTTACTTTTGCTTCATCTAACATTTCTAATTTTGCTAAAGTAAGACCATATTGGAATAGTGCATCTACGTCTTTTTCGTCTAGCTCAATTGCTCGTTGAAAAAATGGAAGTGCAAAACGATCATCTCCATTATTTACACAGCATAATCCAATCATAAAATGTACATCACTATCATTCATGCCAAGTTTCACACAATGTTGAAAATGATTTTTTGCTAAATCAAACTTTCCATCCTCAAAATACACTGTTCCGACAGCGTAGTGTGCAGCTGCTAGTTCTGGATCAATTTCTAAAGCTTTTTCAAAAAAGCGACAAGCTCGTTCTACATCGCCCATTGATAGTAAAAGCTGACCAAAATTAACATATGCTAATGAGTTAGTAGGATTTTCTTCTATTTCTTTCGTTAAAAAATTAGCTGCAACTTCTAAGTTTCCTTCTTGAAGGGCTGCAACTCCGCGTTCAAAATTATTCATGTATAACACCTCTATGTATTTTCTTTCAATTATTTTATCTTTTAATCATAACTACTAAGTTTATGAAATAACCAAATCTTTCTATTTAACACTATCACACCAATGAATACATTTCAAAGGAACGTTTCTTCAATTTTGTTATAGTATTTTATTTACTTTTCCCTAAAATAAAACAACCCCAACCATCCTTGGCTGGGGTAAATAGATTATCTTAAGTAAGTTAATTCCTCACCATCGATAAATGCACGATCAATCGTTCCTCCACCTAAACAGTCTGTTCCATCATAGAATACAACTGCTTGTCCTGGAGTGATTGCACGAATTTTTTCATGGCAAAGAATTCTTACTGAGTTATCGTCTAAAATATGCACTGTTACTTCGTTATCTTCTGAGCGATAACGGAATTTAGCAGTACATGTAAATGGACCTTCTTTTGGCATTTCTGAAGTCCAACTAATATCAGAAGCAAGTACTTCATTACTATAAAGTAACTCATTGTGAAAACCTTGTTCAACTAATAAAACATTATTTTCTAAGTCTTTTCCTACTACAAACCAAGGGTCGCCATTCCCACCAATTCCAAGGCCATGACGTTGTCCAATTGTATAGTACATTAGTCCATCATGTTTCCCTTTAACTTCCCCGCTCATCGTTCTCATTTCGCCAGGTTGAGCAGGTAAATAATTACTTAGAAATTCTTTAAAGTTACGCTCACCAATAAAGCAAATTCCAGTGCTGTCTTTTTTCTTAGCTGTCGCTAAATCTGCTTCCTCAGCAATTTTACGAATTTCAGGCTTTAAATAACCTCCAAGAGGAAACATAACTTTAGAAAGTTGTTCTTGGCCAAGCTGATTTAGGAAATATGTTTGATCTTTATTGCTATCAATCCCTCGTAACATTTTAAATTCACCGTCACGATACTCAACTCCAGCATAGTGTCCAGTTGCTACATAATCCGCTCCAAGTTCCATTGCATGTTCAAGAAAGGCTTTAAATTTAATTTCTTTATTACACATTACATCAGGGTTTGGTGTTCTACCTTTTTTATATTCATCTAAAAAATAAGTAAACACTTTATCCCAATATTGCTTTTCAAAGTTCACTGCATAATACGGAATTCCGATTTGATTACAAACTGCAATTACATCTTCATAATCTTCAGTTGCTGTACATACGCCAAATTCATCTGTGTCATCCCAGTTTTTCATGAAAATCCCGATGACATCATATCCTTGTTGTTTCAATAAATATGCCGTCACAGATGAATCTACACCACCTGACATCCCAACTACTACGCGAGTGTCTTTTGGATCTTTTTTATTCATCAATATTATCCTCTCGCATTTAAAAAATTTATATTTTAACTAATCGTTTTACAATTGAAGATACGCGTTCTCCAACTAAACGAATTTGTTCGTCTGTATTACCATAACCAAAGCTAAAACGCACCGAAGAACGTATTTTTGGTGAATCAATTCCAAACATTTCAACTAGAACATGTGATGGATCAATACTACCGGCTGTACAAGCAGATCCACTTGATGCTGCTACACCTGATAAATCAAGATTTACCAAAAATGATTCAATTGAAATATCATCAAAAGATAAGTTTAACACATGCGGTGCAAAAAACGTCTCATTTCCATTTTTTTCAAAGTGAATGCCATTTTCTTTTAGAACATTCATTAAGATTTCTTGAAAACGTAAATAGCTTTCTACACGTTGTTCTCTTTCAATATGAATTAATTCAACAGCTTTAGCTAGCCCAACAATACCGGGCACATTTTCTGTACCAGCACGACGTTTTCGCTCCTGCTGTCCACCAAATTGCAGTTGTGTAAAGATTGCATTTTCGCTTATATATAAAAATCCTACACCTTTAGGACCATTTATTTTATGTGAAGAAATTGATAAAAAGTCTACACCAAGTTCTTCAACATTTATTGGAATCAAGCCATAAGCTTGGACTGCATCAGTATGAAAATGAGCTTTATGATTTCTAAGAAGCTCACCAATTTCCTTGATTGGCTGTACTGTTCCGACTTCATTATTAACCATCATAATCGATACTAAAATAGTATCCTCACGTAGTGCCGCCTTTACAGATTCGATCTTCACACGACCTGTTTCATCAACTGGTAAATACGTTACCTCAAAGCCTTCCTTTTCAAGAGCCTGACATGTATGTAATATAGCATGATGCTCAATACTTGAGGTAATAATGTGCTTACCATATTTTTGATTTGCATATGCAACTCCACGCACAGCAAGATTATCACTTTCTGTTCCACCGCTTGTAAAAATAATTTCGTTAGCTTTTGCTCCTATACTATTAGCACAAACCATGCGCGCGGTATCAATTTTTTGACGAGCTTGTCGTCCAAAAGAATGAATACTCGATGGGTTTCCAAAAGTTTCTTGCATTTCTACAACCATCTTTTCGATTACTTCTGTATGCATCGGAGAAGTCGCAGCATGATCTACATAAATACGTTCCATTTTTATTAAATCCTTTCTTTATGAAGCGTACAGTACATGAGTTGGGAAATCTCGGAAAAAGAGGTTAGGATTTAACTAATTTCCTTTTCCGAGCATTTCATCCACATTTTTAATAAGCACTTGCCGCCTCAAACACTTCTTTCATAAAAGTTACATTTCTTAACATGCAACAATACAATAAACGAGCTTAAATATAAAACATATATCCATTCAAATCATCAGATTCTAACTTAGCTAAATCTTCAAGAGTAGTATGGTCCAAAACTTCATTGATCGCTTTTTGAACACGAGACCATAGCTCTCTTTGGGCAGGATTTTCATCTTCAATATTTTCGATCGGTGATAATGAGCCTTCAAGCGCAGTAATAACTTCTCCCGCTGAGATTTCATTTGGTTCTTTTGTTAAAATATACCCGCCATATGCACCTCGAATACTCTTAACTAATCCCGCATTACGTAATAATGAAATAATTTGCTCTAAATAATGCTCAGAAAGATTCTGTGCTTTTGCAATACTCTTAAGCGAAATTGGTTTATCACAATATCTTTTCGCTAATTCAATCATAACTGTTAGTCCATATCTTCCCTTAGTTGAAATCTTCATGAATTCACTCCGTTCAATAAACTGTATCTCTTATTTTTATCTGTTTTATCCTATTTTTAAACTGTAGTAATACAATTATTGTACACTATTTATACTATAAATTCACATGTCAGGGAAAAAACACACCTAATCCAATTGGAAAAGTATAATATCTATCTTAAAAATCGTATATAAATATGTTTTAGTTTTTCTGATTAACAAAGATTAAATTTTCAAATTTACTCCTCCATTGTTGTAAATAATCTGTATTATTTGAAGCGAATTGGAACAAAAACAAACGAAACACAGACATAAACTTTGATGGTACTACAGATGCTTAAGACTTTAAATTACTATTAAAAGAAAATGATTATGTGTTAAATATACCAAGCCCAGTTCAAGAGATGTATGGACAAACAATTAAAGCAAAACTTGGTGTTAACTAAAAAAAACTGGAACTCTTTTTATAGAGTTCCAGTTTTTTCATGGCTAATGTTTTTCAAATACCTCTTTTATTAGAATTAATGTAAATTAATAGAAAGGCAATTCATTTTTTATTATAATAATTGCGACAATATTTACGGTACTATTTCTTTTAATATTTTTCTTAACTTTTCAACTTTCCAGCCCGAACGAATTGAGCTGTTGCTGCTTTTTCATCGAAATCTTCAACATTTTTTCTAAAATCTTTTATGTTATTTAAAAAATTTAAGATGTTGAATTCGATGCTTTTTATTTCGTATTCAGTATCAGCATTTAATAAGTCCTCTAATAAATCTAAATAAATCGCTTTCTCTTCAGGTGTTAGCACTAACCTCATTACATGCCTCCTTCATTTCAGCTAAGAATATTATTGAAACTACTATACTATTTGCTTCGAAATATTATGCAGCGAACTTACCCTTTCCCGTTCAGTGTTAAGTGCCCTACTTAAAAGAAAGCTCTGTGATGAGAGGCCAGCTAATATACAGTATCCAATTACCATACGCATATCTTTTAACATATTCTCTGGTATAAATAAAGAAACAAATAATGTCGAGGCTGTTGCTCCAAATAAAATATCCGCAAGAAATCCTAAATAAAAGCCTTTCTTTCTTCTCACCGGGAGCATAATCGTACCTTTGTTAAACAGGATGTGAAAAATAAATCCGGTCACTCCACCAATGACGATCGCCAAGACATAGAGCTTAACCATGTTCATCCTCCATTCTTAATTTTAGGTACAAAAAAAATTCCTACTTTCGTTTCGAATATAACTTAATCGAAATGATCGCTAGGATTGGACAAGTTCTATATTAAAGTATGAACAGCTTGTACTTATTATTATAAAAGCTTGAAAAAAAATTATCAAAACAATCTTGTAAAAATTATCCAATTGTGACAAAAAACAAGTTAATAGTCCTGCAATAATATTTGAACTAAAAAACTATAAGTCTAATTAACTATTTCCCAATAACCTTATTATGATATATTTGAATTACAAAGCTGCTATAGGAGGTAATAAGTTGGCTGTACAAAGAAAATTCAAGACTATCGTAAAACAACTACACCATCAAGATTTATATCAGCGGGCAAAAGGAATAGACCAACTTAGGAAGTCTTTAGGTTCTGGTGCTTCGATCGAATCTTTAATTTATTTATTAGAGGAAGCCGGCGGAAACTTCCCAAAATCAAAAGAGGATTGGGATGATGGAAGCTATCATCTAGTTGGATTTTGTTCAGAGTTCGAAATACAAGAATTGATCATTCCAATCGAACAGAATTTCGAGGCATACAGTGAACGAGCAAAACTTCAATCACTTTATTTATTAATAAATCTTAAATCAGACTTAGCTAGAGATGTTTATATACGACTAATCGATAAATATGTTTTACAATTTTCACTAGAAATTGATGTACAGTTCATTTTTGAAGAGACAAATTGGACTCCTCATTTAGTAAAAAAATTACTACATTTAATTGAAAATACTGAAACCGCTATATCGATATTCCATTTAATTCTATTGTGTCATAGAAATTCAATATCTCTTTCTTTTACATCTGATGAAGCCGATTATGTAAAAGAACAAATTAAACACTATTACCAGTTTAAACGCGATTCATATTTAAATTATGATAACGATTATGACTTAAAATACGTTTACCAAGCTTGGAAGGAATCATACTTATTTGTTCGTACTGAAATGGGTATTTGTCTTCAATTAATGCAATTTTATTATGATGATTTTATGCATGGCTATTTAGAAGAGGCAATTGATTTTAAAGACCCGTATTTAAAAATTGATGCCGTTATCTCATTAATGGAGCAAGACGTTCAGATTGAAAAAGAAATACTCGACTATTGTGCTCACAATATTGAATCTGCCATTTGGTTTTATACAAAGCTTAATGAAGGGTCAAAAAATAAGATGTATTCGTTTACCGAAGAGCATCAATATAGTTTTGTAAAAAACAGATTGTTTCTTTATTTGATTTCTCATGAGGATTTTGGGGTCATCCCTGATGATATTGAAGTCGTTAAACGATTTGATACTGCAAACTATTATGAAGAAGAAGTAACTTATTATTTAACTAGATTTCGTAGTAACCAAGAAAACTGGGACGAAAAAGATTGGATGGCAGCATATGTAGGAGCCTATATTACTGAACAAATCCCAAGTCCTAGATTTATTGATGAAACAATTACAGCGTTTACGAGTTGGGACAAATATACGCTGGATGAACATAAAGAACAACTTGAATTACTAAATAAAACCGAAAACGATAAATTAGGTCAAGAAGTCATATTAGAATCAAAGCCAAGCTGGCACTTTGGCACGTACTTCTTAGGTTTTTTAACTGCCATTCGTACAGGTACTGCTTTCGGAAATCACGATCCATTTTATTTTTTATTACTATCTGTACTATGGATTGTTTTCTTGTTTAAATTGTATGCAACAATCCAGCTACGAAAAGGGTCAAAAGTGATTTTAACAACTAGACAATTAACCTTTAAAAAAGGAAATGAAATAAAGTCAATCGAGCTCCATAAAATAAATCGAATGAAAATCGAGCTCCGAAAATGGGGTAAAAATGAAGGGAAAATGGCAGCTTATCAAAGAAAAGTAAATTATATTGTTTTCTATGATAAGGAGGACAAGGAAATTCTATCTATTCCTTCAATTTTTATTAAACCAGAACTCCTTTTCTTTGAAATAAAATTATTAACTAATCATTTAGTTGAAACTCCAATTGTTGAAGTTTTTGAAAATGATGTCAGTGCTTAAAGCCGAGAAAAAAATCTCGGCTTTTTTTATTCATGCTCGGTTCATATTACGGTGTTATGATGATGCTAGATTTTATAATGGAGGCAGATTTGATGTATTCAAAAAAAACTTGGTGGATTTTATTTATTCTCTCTCTTTGTGTCATGATTCCATTTATAGTTCCTTATTTTTTATTTAATCCAGAAAATAGTCGTATTCAAATATCTTCTACTTCAATACAGTACCCTGCTCTAATAGCACATATCTTTTTTGCGTTGATAGCTCTAATTACTGGTTTCTTACAATTTGTTAAAAGTATTCGAAAT
Organism: Bacillus sp. AFS017336; assembly: GCF_002555445.1. Taxonomy (NCBI): domain Bacteria; kingdom Bacillati; phylum Bacillota; class Bacilli; order Caryophanales; family Bacillaceae; genus Bacillus; species Bacillus sp. AFS017336. The sequence continues at coordinate 7,913 of NZ_NUCO01000003.1, read as the reverse complement.
CGTAATCCGCAAATCCATAGAATGATTGGAAAAGTTTACTTTATAAGTGTTTACATAAGCGGACTTTTAGCGTTTATTGTCATTTTTTATGTTGAGGACTTTACTCGGGCAACGTCTTTTCTTGCTTTAACATTACTTTGGATCTTTACTACATTTCAAGGTGTGTATAGCATTAAGAAGAAAAATTATATTGATCACAAAATCTGGATGATTCGAAGTATGGGGATTACTTTAGTTGCAGTTAGTGCTAGAATTTTAGTACCTATTTTATTTTTAGCTTACTTCTTGCTAAATGGAATGCATATACCTGGTGGAAGAGAGAAAATGGTCGAAGTAGCCTTAAACGTGAATATATGGGTAGGCTTATTACTTAATTTTATCATTATTGAGTGGATCATTTTAAAGAAACATAATAAAAGGAAGCTCGATTAAGCGAATACACTCGCTTAAATCGAGCTTCCTTTTTATTTTCGATCCTTCTTGAATTGCTGTAGTTTTTCAAATATAGCCCCATAACGTTTTTCGTTACCAGCATCTTTTGGTTTATAGTAAATTTGATTAACGAGTCGGTCTGGAAGATATTGTTGATTTACCCATCCACCAAAATTACCTAATGGATGATCATGTGGATAAATATAGCCAATTCCATGACCCATATCTTTTGCCCCAGCGTAATGACTATCCTTTAAATGTGCAGGAATATCATCATGTAGCCCACTTCTCACATCATTTAATGCGCGATCAATTGATGTAACACTTGAATTAGATTTCGATGATAAACAAAGTTCAATTACCGCATTTGAGAGTATAATTCTCGCTTCAGGAAAACCAACTTGTTTTGCTGCTTCACAAGCTAGTACAACCTTCCATGGATCACCAGCTAATCCGATATCTTCGTATGCAATAACTAATAGTCTACGGATAATACTAGTTATATCACCCGCTTCAATCAACCTTGCTAAATAATAAAGCGCCCCATTCACGTCACTTCCACGAATACTTTTTTGAAATCCAGACAATGTATCGTAGTGAAAGTCTCCATTTTTATCATGATTAAATCCTTTCGATCGAAGGAACTCATCAATGATTTCATCTTGTACTACAATTGTACCGTCTGATTCTTTTGGTGAACCATAAACAATTGATTCTAATATATTTAAGGATGATCTTGCATCCCCATTCACTCCATGAGCTATTTTTAATATTTGTTCCTCAGAAATTTGAATTTGTAAATTTCCTAATCCTCGATCTTCATCTCTTAAGGCCTTATCTAATAGTTTATAAATATGCTTTGGCAAGAGAGGCTCTAATTTTAATATATGGTTACAGCGACTTCTAATCGCACTGTTAACATCGTGGTATGGATTCTCAGTTGTCGCTCCAATTAAAGTAATAAATCCACTTTCTACATACGATAATAAATAATCCTGCTGCAGCTTCGACCAACGATGAATTTCATCAGCAAAAAGAATGATCTCACCGAACATTTTTGCTTCATGTACGATATCCTCAAGTTCCTTTTTCCCAGAAGTAGTAGCATTTACAGTGACAAATCGTTTATCAACTGTACCAGCAATAGCATGGGCAAATGAAGTCTTGCCAATTCCTGGTTCTCCATGTATTAACATTGAAGGCACTCGCCCATTATGTATTAATCGATATAACGCTGATTCTTTTCCGATTATTTTTTCTTGACCGATCAATTCATCAATTGTCCTAGGTCTCATACGGTATGCTAGAGGTTCATGACTCATTTTTCACCCTCCTTTTAACAAACTCTTTTTTCTATTGTAAATGAATTGGAAACATTTTTCATCTGCACTAGAAAATATTTCTCATTACTAAACAAATTAATTGGTGATGATAATAATAGATGAATTCAAGAAGGTGAAAAAATGAATATTCCTAAATCTAAATGGTCCATAGAGGATGAAAATACATTAATTGAACTAGTAAACAATTATGAAAGCAAAGGTAAATCGAAGCAAGAAGCATTTGAAATGGTCGCAAATATTGTCAATCGGACAAAAGCCGCATGTGCATCTAGATACCGAAAACTATCAACAAATCAAAGCACTGAATTAGAGGAGAAAAACCAAATCATCGAAACACCTATAAATAATCATTCATTAAATTTAGATATAGTCATTCAATTCTTAACGAATTTACAACCAAATACCCAAATCATTGAACAAAATTTCATTTTAAAAGAAAAGGTCATGAAAATAAAAAAAGAAAATGAGGAATTGTACAAGAAAATAATCAATTTAAAAATGCTGATCCAAAAGAAACAAGATGTATTGATCAATTTAGCTGATTAATTTAGACAAAATACTGTAATACATTTACCGTATTTTCTAACTTGTACTATTGTATAATTAATTAATAAATCGAATGCAGTAGTAAGGAGTATAATAAAATGAATTGGAAAAAAGGCGGTTTATGGATTATTATATTTTTTATTATTAAAGGTACATTCTCTACACTTTTGATTGTAACTGGTGCAAAATATTTTAACTTATCAACAATTCAAATATTCCTACTTGTTATTTCGCTTGTAGTGATTTCTTTAATTGGTCGTAGATTTGTTCGCAGGCATAAAAGTACAAATAAAAATGAAAAAGACATAAATATGTAACAGCTTTAAGAAAATTACACAGATTCTTTTTGAGCATCACAAAACAGCCGAAACAAAAGAAAGCGAGCAGTTTGAAACCCCCAATTTCTTGAGGGTTTCTTTTTTTACTTATTAGGTTTTCGCTTATTCATTTCAATTGATTCCATATCGTTAACAACACCGTCTTTGCCAACTTTACCTTTCTTCTTGACGACATTATCTTTCTTTTTATATAAAACATTTAACCGATTGGATAAATTATCTACATTATGCTGAGTTCGATCTTTTTCCATGTTGTTCGTACTACTACAGGCAGATAAAATTGTTAATGATAATCCGAAAGCACAACATACTTTCAATGTTCTATTCAACATCAAACACCTCCTACTTTAAGGTTAGTTTTTGCATTTATAAATAAAAAAACTGTAGGAAATTAATTCCTACAGTCTGACTACCACTAATTTTTTTATTCTTTACCTACACGTTTAATTTCAATATCTTTTATTAATTCACGTACAGCATGACTTGCCGCGATTAAGCCAGCAACTGAAGGGACAAATGCGTTTGAAGATGGTGGCATTTTTGCTTTACGAATTTTTGTATTTTCATCTGGTACGATTTCTTTACGTACATCTTCACGAATGACAATAGGGCTTTCATCTGAAAAGACAACTGTTACCCCTTTTTGAATACCTTCTTTGCGCAGCTTTGTTCGAATAACCTTTGCAATCGGATCATGTGTTGTTTTAGAAATATCTGCAATTTTAAATCTTGTTGGATCCATCTTATTAGCAGCACCCATACTTGAAATAAGTGGAATTCCTCGACGGCGACACTCTTTAATTAAATGAATTTTATATGTAATCGTATCAGAAGCATCAATTACATAATCTAATGGAATTTCGAAAAACTTTTCAAATGTTTCTTCTGTATAAAACATTCTATGTGTTATGACATCGCATTCAGGATTGATTTCTAGAATACGTTGTTTCATCATTTCTACTTTAGGTTCTCCAACCGTTGATAATAAAGCATGAATTTGTCTATTCACGTTTGTTATATCGATTACATCTTTATCGACTAGTATTAAACGACCGACTCCAGAACGAGCTAAAGCCTCTGCAGAGAATGATCCAACTCCTCCAATACCTAAAATAGCAACCGTACTGTTTTGTAAACGCTCTAAACCTGCTTTACCAAAAGCAAGCTCATTACGAGAAAATTGGTGTAACATTTGTTCAACTCCCACTATCTTAATCAGATTACAATGATTTAAATATACATGATACAAGCTATTACCATCAAGCTTGAATTTTAGAAATAAAGAATTTTAATAATCTTTCAACAAGAAAAAGGAAAGGATTAAGAAAATAAATTCCTTTCCCCTTCCTTTTTATTTTACTCTTCTACAGTTGTTTTTAACGCTAATTCTTCTAATTGTGCAGAAGAAACTGCGCTTGGTGCTTCTGTTAATAAGCAACTTGCTGACGCTGTTTTAGGGAATGCAATTGTATCACGTAAGTTTGTGCGACCTGCAAGTAACATGACAATACGGTCTAAACCTAACGCAATTCCGCCGTGTGGTGGAGTTCCATATTCAAATGCTTCCATTAAGAAACCAAATTGAGCTTGTGCTTCTTCTTCAGAGAATCCTAAGCATTTGAACATTTTTTCTTGTATGTCTCTTTCATAAATACGTACAGACCCACCACCAAGCTCGTAACCATTTAGAACTAAGTCATAAGCTTGTGCTTTTACACTACCAGGATCAGTATCTAATTTTGCAATATCTTCACGTACAGGTGATGTGAATGGATGGTGAGCAGCAAAATATCGGTTTAAATCTGCATCGTACTCAAGTAAAGGCCATTCAGTAACCCATAAGAAATTGAATTTCGATTGATCGATTAAATCTAAGTCTTTTCCTAGTTTTAAACGAAGTGCTCCTAAGCTGTTTGCAACTACTGAAGCATCTGATGCTACGAATAAAATCAAGTCACCAGCTTCAGCTTCTACAGCTAATTTTAATGTAGCAAACTCTTCGTCACTAAAGAATTTTGCGATTGGTCCTTTAAAACCATCTTCTTCAAGTTTTAACCAAGCAAGGCCTTTCGCTCCATAACGACCAGCATATTCTTGAAGACCATCGATGTCTTTACGAGAATACTTTGCTGCTTGACCTTTCACGTTTAAACATTTTACTTGGCCACCATTTTCAACAGCTGAAGTAAATACCTTAAATCCGCTTTCTTTTGCGAAAGAAGAAACATCGATTAGCTCTAATCCAAAACGAGTATCTGGTTTATCCGAACCATAACGATTCATCGCTTCATCATAGCTCATTCGAGGAAGTGGTGTAACTAATTCAACACCCTTTGTTTCCTTCATCATTTTAACCATCATTCTTTCAGTCATCTCCATAATTTCCTCTTGAGAAAGGAAGCTAGTTTCGATGTCTATTTGAGTAAATTCTGGTTGACGGTCAGCACGTAAATCTTCGTCACGGAAGCAACGAGCAATTTGGAAGTAACGCTCAAAACCTGAAACCATTAATAATTGTTTAAAGATTTGAGGTGATTGCGGTAATGCATAAAACTCACCTGGATGTACACGGCTAGGTACTAAATAGTCACGAGCTCCTTCAGGTGTACTCTTCGTTAAAATTGGCGTTTCAACTTCTAAGAAGTCTTCACCGTCTAAGAAATCACGAACTGATTTTGTAATTTTTGAACGTAATTTAAATGTGTCATACATAACCGGACGACGTAAATCTAAATAACGATATTTTAAACGAAGATCTTCAGCAACATCTGATTTATTTTCAATCGCAAATGGAGGATTTTTAGCTTTGTTAATAATCTCAAGCTTTTCTGCAGAAACTTCAATTGCTCCTGTAGCAAGATTTGTATTAACTGTACCTTCACCACGAGATACTACTTGCCCTTGAACATGAAGAATAAATTCATTACGCACAGTTTCCGCTAAAGCTAAAGCTTCACCTGAAGTTTCAGGATTAAAAACGATTTGTACAAGACCAGTACGGTCACGTAAATCAATGAAAATTAATCCACCTAGATCACGTCTTTTTTGTACCCATCCTTTAAGTGTTACACTTTGACCTATATGTGATTCTCTTAGTTCTCCACATAAATGCGTTCGTTGTTCCATTTTCAATTCCCCCACTTGATTATTTAGAGCTTACGTATTTTACAAAGAGGTCTAATGCGACTTCCTCTTGTACACCAGTTTCTTGGTCCTTTAAATTAATAACTCCTCGTGATAATTCATCTTCACCTAGAACTGCTACGAATTTTGATTTATAACGTTCAGCTGCTTTGAACTGAGCTTTTATTTTACGGTCTTGATAATCTTTTTCACAAACAAGACCAGCTTTACGTAATTGATATAAAATAGCTGTTGCTTCTTTTTTCACTTCGTCTCCAAGTCCAATTAGGAATACATCCATCTCTTGCTGAATAGGAAGGTCAATTTCTTCAGTTTCAAGAGCTAATAATAAACGCTCAATACTTAATGCGAAGCCAATGCCTGGAGTATTTGGACCACCGATTTCTTCAACTAAACCATTATAGCGACCACCGCCACTTAATGTTGAAATTGAACCGAATCCTTTACCTTCTAACATGATTTCAAATACCGTGTGATTATAGTAATCTAAACCACGCACTAAGTTTGCATCAATTTCAAATGGAATCTTCATAGCAGTTAAGTAAGATTGAACAGCTTCAAAGTACTTTACAGATTCCTCATTTAAATAATCTAAAATTGAAGGTGCTGTCTTCATTGAAGGATGATTATGATCCTTTTTACAATCTAAAACTCGTAATGGATTTGACTCTAAACGAGTATTACAGTCGCCACATAACTCATGTGCCACAGGTTTAAAATGATTCACAAGCGCTTCACGATGTGCTTTACGGCTTTCTAAATCACCTAAACTATTAATAACTAACTTAACATTTTTCAATCCAAGTCCACGATATAAATCCATTGAAAGTGCTAATACTTCCGCATCGATTGAAGGATCATTACTACCTAAAGCTTCGATACCAAATTGTACGAATTGACGATAACGACCTGCTTGTGGACGCTCATAACGGAACATAGGACCAATGTAATACAATTTTGTAGGTTGGCTACTATTTCCGTACATTTTATGTTCAACATAAGAACGAGCAATTGATGCCGTTCCTTCTGGACGTAATGTTAATTGACGATTTCCACGATCCGTAAAAGTATACATTTCTTTTTGGACGATATCCGTTGTATCACCAACACCACGTAGGAATAACTCAGTATGCTCAAACATTGGCGTACGAATTTCACTATAGTTGTATCGATTACACAAATCTTTTGCAAATTTTTCAATATACTGCCACTTTTCAACAGTACCAGGTAAAATATCCTGAGTACCTCTTGGAATATTAATTGACATTGTAAATCCTCCTAAATAAAAACCTCTTTATAAATACAAAAAACTCCCGTGCCTACTGAAATAAATATCAGTAGGGACGAGAGTTATAAGCCCGTGGTGCCACCCTAATTGAAGAACAATAAATGTTCTCCCACTTTCATCGTTAACGCCGATTCACGTTTATCCTTACTAGAAATCGTTCAGAATAAAGCCTCGGGAGTGTCTTTCAAATAGTCTACTTGTGGAAATGCTCTCAGCCACGGCACTCCCTCTCTCTCCAAGAGATCCTATCCTACTTTTCTCCGTCTTTGGATTGTTATTATGTATCAATATGTTATTTTATATCTTACGTTCGGATACAATAAATGTCAAGAACAGTTAAAAATTTTTTACGAACGCTCTAGCTGTCTTTTCAAATCACGCACTTCTCTTAAAGTAAGGCCAAACTCACTCGCCATCTCTAGTGAATTAGTTTCTTGCCCCCTATTTTGAAACTCATGAAAATCCATATTCAAGACACCTTTTCTACCTGATCCTAGACTATTACGATTATTTATTCTCATGATGCAGTCTCCTTCCAAGTATGTTGTTATATAGGATGTCCAAATATTTATCGGATTAAACAATTAAAGTAGTTTCAGTTCTATCGGCTTACGAGAAAATGTGTAAAACTTTATAAAAATTGAGTATTTCTTAATATATCGTTTCAAAAATGAATCAAATAATTAGTATAATTGGATGAAATTAGTGGTTATTGCTGACTTATTTGCAGATTTGATGATTTTATTTGCAGTTTGGGTAATTTTATTTGCAGTTTTACTATTTTTATTTGCACTTTAGATCGTTTATTTGCAGTTTCACTAT